>JAUWTJ010000019.1 GCA_030614785.1 Alphaproteobacteria bacterium
GCGCTGCAGGACAGGTTTTGCACCGAGCTCGTCGGTCTCAATCCGGATTTCCAGACCGGCGAGGGCTATGACGTGGATGCGCCGGGTGAGGGCAATCTCACAATGTGTACCAATTACGTCGCCCAGACCCATGACTGCCTCGCCATGACCCTTGAGATGCCGTTCAAGGACACGGTGGAGACGCCGAACGACATCACTGGCTGGTCGCCGGAGCGATCTCGCAAATTGGGCGAAGCCTGTCTCGGCTCGCTTTACCGGGTGGTTGACGATCTGCGGGATTAGGTCTTCACTCCAGATAGTTTGAACCAAAAGGTCGGGGTGCTATGAAAGTATTTATCAGTGTTGATATGGAAGGCATATCCGGGCTTGTTCGGTGGGCGGATGTTGTCACGCGAGGCATAGATTACCAGCTTAACAGGTCGCTGATGACGGCGGATGCCAACGCCGCGATTGATGGGGCGTTTGAAGCCGGTGCGACAGAGGTTATCGTGGAGGAAAACCACGGTATTGAAGATCTCTGCAACCTGTTGATGGATGAGATTGATCCGCGCGCGCAGGTCATTCGTGGGGCCGGCAGACCAGGAGCGACGACGATGGCGGGGCTGGACGCGTCGATCGGTGTTGTCTTGCTGGTGGGTCATCATGGGCGCGCCGGTTCGTTTCCGGGGATTATGGCGCACACGATTTCATATGGATGGTTCAAGCTCGTAAGGCTGCAGGGCGAACCCATTGGCGAGGCCGATTTCTTTGCTATCAGGGCCGGGGAGCTCGGTGTGCCGATTGGCATGGTGAGCGGCGATCAGGTGGTTGCGCAGCAGGTGAGGGAGATCTGTCCGTGGGCGGAGACGGTCGAGGTGAAACAAGCCTATGGCAATCAATCTGCCAGGTGTATTCCGCCGGCACGGGCAAGGCCGCTCATACGAGAGGGCGCGCAACGAGCTGTGGCCCGAGCGATGGCGGGGGAGCTTCAAATTTATACCGGAGTCAGAAGCCCATATGAATTTGAAGTGGAGCTTGCCAAACCTGTCACCGAGGCCATGAGCGAAAACATCACCGCGCAGGACAGTTTTGAAATCCTCGACGAGAAACGCATTCTGGTCACCGCACCTGACATGGATCTGGGCTTTCGCCGTGTCGCCTATATCAGCTATGCCGAAAAGGCTGGCGTCACGCGCTATTGAAGCGGGTGAAGGGCAGAAATGATCTGAGGTCTGCTCTATCGCCTGCAACGGACCATGTGGGGCGTGATCTGAAATGTCTTTTCATGACCCGAAACGGTCATTTGTACACCGGGCCAACCACTGTTAAGTTCCACCCATGAAGCAAATACGAGTTGACAAGAAGTTTGAAGCAAGCTGCACAGTCGAGAATGACTTTGGATTTGGCGAAGTGTTTCATACGCAACGAAACCGGCATGGTGGAGCGGTGCTGACTCCGATTGCCCGGTTTTACATTTCGAGACCAGTACATCCGGATGGGTTCAATCCACATTGGCGACTGGATTGTTTTGTGAGAAAGGATCACAAGTTATCGCCTGATCCTGAATACATCGGGAGACAATTGCTATCCGCTTTGATCGCGAATGAGGTCTGTGATGAGCCTGTTTGGCTTTCATGGCATTTGTCGGAAGAAGTGGGCGGTAACGATTTCGGAGATGTGTTTGAAGAGTTTTAGGGTGCAGGCAACTTCTCTCCTAGCCCGGTTCCAATCAGGAGGTGTACTTTGACAGCACTTGACATTTCAAAGATTGAAATCGACGCGGGCGGTCGGCTGCTAGTCTATCCCCAAGATGGGAATATTCCCCTTTATGAGTATGTGTACCGTGCGGCCAAGGGTGTCTATTGGAATCGCGATATGCAATGCCTGTACATGAAAGAAGCATCTGACTGGACCTATGGCCAGATATTCGAGAACATAATGGATGCCGTCAAAAGCGAGCTGGGCATAAGTTTGTCAATCGAAGATGAGTCTGAATGGAAAAACATTGCGGATGACATCAAACTCGAAATCAAGAACAACTAAGATATGCCTGCCGAGTGGATGATCGCCAAAGCTGTCGGTGTTTGTCGTATCAATAAATCTTGTCCATCGTCCGCTGTCGGCTAACAACGGCCTGTTTCGAGACAAGGCGATTGCGTCCGTTTTCGGGGTCAAAGCAGACCTGGAGGGTTAATAGATCGCCGGAGGGATCAGCCCGTCAAGGGACGTCGTATACTGCTTGTCGTGCGGGGTCTCTGGACCGGATTAGTGATTTTTCTTTATGGGGACCTGGTGTTATGGCATGCTTGGTGTCAATAGGAGGGTGCGGCGCACCTTCCTGCCGGGAGGGTCGCGCGGAAATGGAGGCTGGCGCTGCGTCCCGAGACAGGGTTAATATAAGCGAAAGCAAAAACAGCCGAATCGCTTGAGGGAGAACCATTGTGCCGAATCTTTCCAGAATAGTTGTAACCAGCGTTCTTGTATGCGGTCTTGCGGGACTTGTTGCGTGTTCAGAGGAAAACAAACCGGCGGAGGGCGCCGCTGAACTGGAAGTCGCTTCGGCGGACAATCACGCAGAGGCGGCGGACCCGACCGCTGGCGATGCCAGCGCACCTGCCGAGACCCCCAACATTATCACCGGCCCACAATCCAGCGATCCGCGCGATCCGGCCAACGCTGCGGCGCGCCGCTTTGTTAATATCAAGCTGGATATGCCGGCGGATGTCATGGTCGGCAACCCGGCAGCAAATGCACAGCGGAACGCCTATTTCGGTGACCTCCATGTTCACACGACCTATTCTTTTGATGCCTTTGCTTTTGGCACCATGGCAACACCCTATGATGCTTATCGCTACGCAAAGGGCGAAGCCATCAAGCATCCTGGCGGGTTTGACGTTCAGCTGCGCGAGCCGCTGGACTTTTATGCTGTGACGGATCACGCCATGTTCCTTGGACTCGTCAAGGAAGCGGCAGATACGTCAACCGAATTCTCCAAATTGCCCCATGTCCAGTATATGCATAATATGAATGCCCCGGAAAATCTGAACATCGGGACGCTTCCTGTACGGATAAAAACATTTACAACGTTTCTGGTGGAAACTCTGTTCGGTCTGGACGACGGGGTGATTGATCAGGAGATGGTCAACGGCGTTATCAAGAATGCCTGGGCAGATACGATCAAGGCCGCAGAAGAGTTTAACAAGCCGGGCGAGTTCACGACTTTTGTCGCTTATGAATATACCTCGTCCTCCCTTGACCGGGGCAATCTGCATCGCAATGTGATCTTTCGCAGTGCCGACAAGCTCCCGGAGATACCGTTCTCAAGGTTCCATAGCACCAATCCCGAAGGGCTTTGGGACTGGATGGATGGACTGCGTGAACAGGGCATTGAGACCCTTGCGATTCCGCATAACTCGAACGGCTCCAACGGTCAGATGTTCAAGCTTGTGGACTGGGCTGAAAACCCGATGGACGACGCTTACGCTGACCGTCGCATGCGCAACGAGCCGCTCATAGAGATCACGCAGGTCAAGGGGACATCGGAGACCCATCCGGTGCTTTCTGACTCAGATGAGTGGGCCAACTTTGAAATCATGCCCTACCGGGTCGCGACAACGCTCCCCAGTGAACCACATGGCTCCTACGCGCGGGAAGCTCTCCTGAATGGTCTTGCCTTTGAAGACAAGGGCACGGCGAACCCTTATAAGTTCGGATTTATTGGTTCCTCGGACACACACACCGGCGCAATTTCTGACGATGAATCGAATTATTTCGCAAAAGTCGGCTTGCTGGATGCGACCAGCGACCTGAGGGGGTCATCGCCGCTGTCTGATAAAATGGCGGCGCTTGTCCGCTCATCCGGCAGAGTTGATGTCAAGGAAGTCGATGGCAAATCCTGGACGTCCGGCGCCTATGAGACTTTCGGTGCGTCGGGGCTGGCCGCTGTCTGGGCCGAGGAAAACACGCGCGAGGCTATCTATGATGCCTTCCGCCGGAAGGAAACTTTCGCGACCTCAGGGCCGCGCATGCGCGTGCGCTTCTTCGGCGGTTTTGGATTTGACGAAGCCATGCTCGGCGCTTCAGATTTTGTGACACGAGCCTATGCAGAAGGGGTCTCGATGGGGTCGGACCTTCTGACCGCCGGCGACCAGGCTCCCAGCTTTATTGCCTGGGCGACGCGGGATGCTCGTTCCGTTGGCCTGCAACGGCTGCAGATTGTCAAGGGCTGGACTACCGGGGGCGAACACCATGAAAAAGTTTATGATGTCGCTTGTTCCGATGGTGGCCGCCTCGATCCTACGACAAACCGCTGCCCGGACAATGGCGCTCGCGTCGATGTTTCAGATTGCTCGGTCACATCAGGTGTTGGCGACCCGGAACTGAAGACGGTCTGGAAGGATCCCGATTTCGATCCGGCTGTCAGAGCTTTCTACTACGTCCGTGTGCTGGAAAACCCGACGTGCCGCTGGTCAACCTGGGATGCAATAAAAGCCGGAGTTGCGCCGCGTTCGGATCTCCAGCTCACCATTCAGGAACGCGCCTGGTCTTCACCAATCTGGGTCGTGCCACAAGGCTAGAGCGACAAGGTGCAGAACAATACGCCGTAACCCGTGATCGAACAGGATAGAATAATGAACAACAGTATCAAACTACCCATTATCGCCGTTGGACTTTTCGCACTGGCGGCATGCGGAGAAGACGAGGCCGCAAGGACGGAGGCTCCGCAACCTGTGGCGCCCCTTGCAGATACTGCGTCGGGAGAGAGCAGTGCGGTGGCGGATATCTCGCCCACCAATGTTTATTTCGGCGACACGCATTTGCACACCAAGTGGTCCCTTGACGCCTTTTTGATGCAAAATCGCAGTGTTGACCCTGACACTGCTTACCGCTTTGCCAAAGGGCTGCCAACTGTGCACCCCTATCACCGGGCACGGGTTCAACTGCAAAGGCCGCTCGACTTTCTGGCCGTGACCGACCACGCTGAATATCTTGGCGTATTTCCAAAGATCGGCGAAGGTGACCCGGTGGCTGTTGCCTCCGCTGCGGGCAAGCTTTTGAAAGAAGACATTGATGCAGGTCGCGAGTTCATGGCCTTTGGCAAGATGCTGGGCTCGACAGCTGGGCTGAAGCAGGACAAGGCAGTGGACCAGATTGTCTCCTCGGTCTGGGGAGACCTGATTGATGCGGCGGAGCGGCACAATGAGCCTGGCACCTTCACGACTTTTCTTGGCTGGGAATGGACCACAATCTACCAGGGTGCCAATCTCCACCGCATCGTCCTGATGAAAGACGGACGAGACAAGGCCGAGCAGATAATACCCTACGGCTTTCTGGAGAGTGGTCCGGACCCCAGGGCCCTTTGGAGCTGGCTTGAAGAGACCACCGAGCGGATCGGCGCAACATTTATTGCCATCCCGCACAATTCCAATATCAGTAAGGGGATGATGTTCTCGAAGAATGATATCAACGGGACTCCGATTACGCCAGATTATGCCAAAATCAGTGCGAAGTGGGAGCCGATTGTCGAGGTGACACAGGTCAAGGGTGATTCAGAATCTCACCCCAGGCTTTCGCCGAATGATGAATTTGCTGATTTTGAGGTCTATGAACATCTTATGTCCATGACCGATGAAAAGGCTGAAGCCCAACCCGGCGACTATGTCCGCAACGGCCTCATGGTGGGTCTGGAATTGAAGGAGAGCCTCGGCACCAATCCCTTCAAATATGGCATGATCGGATCGACAGACGCCCATACCGGCCTGTCCAACGCCGAGGAAATGAATTTCACCGGCAAATATCCGACAGACTCGATCCCTGAAAACAAGGGAATAGGCGTCATTCCCGGAGCCGGCGAAGGGGGTGGCTCAAAGGGCTGGGACCTGGGGGCGGCTGGCCTCGCTGCGGTCTGGGCCGAGGAAAATTCGCGTGAAGCCATTTTCACCGCCTTCCAGAGAAGAGAAACCTATGCGACCACCGGCACCCGCCTGAAGGTCCGCTTTTTCGGTGGCTGGGATTTCTCCGAAGATGACCTGAATGCTTCCGACTTTGCAAGCATTGGCTACACCCGCGGCGTTCCGATGGGCGGCGATCTCGTCAACACTGGCAGCGACAAGGTGCCATCCTTCATGGTCTACGCGGTGAAAGACCCGCTCGGGGCAAATCTCGACCGTGTGCAGATTGTCAAAGGCTGGCTCGATCAAACCGGCACGACGCATGAAAAGGTCTTTGATGTTGTCTGGGCCGGGGATCGGGTAAAGAATGCTGAAGGTAAGGTTCCTGCGGTTGGCAATACGGTCGATCTTGAAACGGCCCGGTATGAAAACTCCATCGGGGCTGTCGAGCTTTCGACGCTCTGGAGCGATCCGGACTTTGATGCAGCGCTGAGCGCCTTTTATTATGTGCGTGTGCTTGAAATACCGACACCACGTCACACGCTGTTCGACGCGGTGGCTCTGGGGCAATCCTTCACGGAAATGGGCAAGCCTGCAACCATTCAAGAACGCGCCTATACCTCGCCGATCTGGTATGAACCGGCGCAGTGAGGTCGCAGCGCATAACGATGATCAGTAGCTTTTCTATGAAAATTCAGTCCTTGTTGAAAGAACCCTTCGTGCACTTTCTTGTGCTCGGAGGGCTCGTCTTTGGTGCTTTTTCACTTTGGGGCGCGAGCCGTGACGGGATTGACCACAATGTGGTCGTCACTTCGGCGGATGTTGCTCGTCTTGAGGCGTTATGGCAGACGCAATATTCAAGAGCGCCGACAGGCGAAGAGTTGAGCGCCATCATTGACAATCATATCAAGGAAGAAGTGCTCTACCGCGAGGCGATGGCGCTGGGTCTTGCTGATGATGACATCATAGTCAGGCGCCGGTTGGTGCAAAAGTTTCTTTTTCTTTCTGAAGACCTGATCCCGATCGCGGAACCGGGCGAGGAAGTGCTTACGGACTATTATGAGGCGCACCGGGATCGCTACCTGGTGTCACCGCAGACATCGTTCCGGCATGTCTATCTGAGTGCGGAAAAAAGGGGTGAGATGGCAAGGGCGGATGCTGTGTTGCTGATCGCCCGTTTGCAAAAGGGTGATGACAACTGGCGTGAGCTTGGGGATCCTTTCATGTTGCAGCGCGAATATGCTGCACGAAAGGAAACTGAAATCGCCGAGCTTTTCGGCTCTGGTTTTGCAGGCGCTTTGCAGGATGTCGAGGAAGGCGAGTGGACGGGACCCGTTCGCTCCGCCTATGGGTGGCATGGCGTCAAGATTTTGGACCGTGCACTGCAGACCTTGCCGCCCCTGGCGGAAATTCGCAATGAAGTCATTGCCGATTATTCTGGCGAGCAGAGACAGAATGCCAACCAGGCCTTCTATCAAGCCGTTCGGGATCGTTACACGGTCTCTATTGAGCGAGATGCAGAAAGTATAAATCGGAGCGCAGCTCAATGAGTCGGGGTTTCCTGTTTATTGTCCTGGCACTGCTTCTTGTCCCTGCCGCAAGCGCGCATGAAGTCCGGCCAGCCTGGCTGCAGATCTCTGAAACACAGGTCGCGGGCACCTATGATCTTGTCTGGAAACAACCGGTTTTGGCCGACAGACGGTTAAAGATCGACCCGGTTTTGCCTGCTTCCTGTGAGACGATGAACCTGGGTCCTGGCGAAATGACCGGCTCTGCGCTGATTGTGCGATCCCGGATAATATGTGGCAGCGAGGGCCTTGAGGGACAGACGATCACGATTGCTGGTCTTGAACGCACAATGGTTGATGTTTTTGTGGAGATCGTTTCATCGGGTGGCGACACACACACGCTGATCCTGAAACCGCAACGAGCTTCTTTTGTGATGGAGGCAGGTGCAGGTGCAAAATCGGGTACAGGATTTCTCAGTTACTTTCGCCTCGGCGTCGAACACCTGTTGACCGGGTTTGACCACATCCTTTTTGTTATCGGTCTGGTTTTTCTGGTTCGCATGCCGATGAAGCTTGTCAAGGTCGTGACCTCGTTTACGGTCGCCCATTCGCTGACCCTTGGTCTTTCCACATGGGGGCTTGTTTCTCTTTCCCAGGGCGCGGTCGAAGCGGTTATTGCGCTCAGTATTTTGTTCCTTGCCGTTGAGCTCGTCAGGGCAGGGCGCGCCGAGGACAGCCTGCTGCTGCGCTATCCCTGGGCCATCACCTTTGTCTTTGGCCTGCTGCATGGTTTCGGTTTCGCTGCTGCTCTTACAGAGATTGGCCTGCCACAGGGAACCGCAGCGCTGGCACTGCTTTTGTTCAATCTTGGTGTGGAAGCGGGGCAGCTGATCATTGTTGCGCTGGTTCTGGCAGGCCTGTTTGTCATCCAGCGACTGCCGGTCGCGACGTCAGGAGGGCTGAGACATGCGCCAGCCTATCTGATCGGGACACTTGCGGCATTCTGGTTTCTCGAAAGAACGCTTTCGCTGTTCTCGGGGTGAAGCAAGGCGGGAGCCGGGCGGCCTGTTAGTCGTTTGGTTCGGTGTTGTCCTGCGGGAAACCGTCGACGATCTTGCGACCTGTAAACATTGCAGAGATCAGCGTGCCGCGCTCACGAATTTCGGTGATGACCACGGCTGCGATGTGCGCGGTAATCACTACCAGAAGCGTGTAGAATGTGTAGACGTGGGTTGTGATGAAAGGTTTTCTGAAAGCGCGCATCTCTTGATAGGCTTGCTCGTTATACATTTCCTTTGCGTAGGGAACCAGGCTTGCCGGATCAACACCCTCCGCAGCGATCCACTCCGCAATCCAGTTGCCCAGTGGCGGGTAGAAAATATCCGTTCCGGCAAGGACCAGGCCTGTCACCGCCTGTACAAAAAGCAGGACTAACATGACGGTCACGCCGATCCGGCCGAGCGGATTGTGTCCCAGGTAGCGTTTTGGATTGGCGCTGAAAAAACTCGTGATGTAATCGTGAACCGAACGGAAGTACCCTGGCCCACCGGGCAAGATGCCGCTCCAGCGCGCATGCCGATTTCCGAAAAATCCCCAGATCAGACGAATTACGAGATTGGTGGCAAAGACATACCCCACCAAAACATGGAGTTCCTTGAGAAGGATCTTGCCCGGAGTGGAGACACCAAGGGTGCCGGCATTGAAAATGACAAGTCCGAGACCAACCAGCCCGAGGACCGCCAATACATTGATCCAGTGAAACAGGCGCGTGGGCTTGTCCCAAACGGAGTAAACTCGCAATTGTTCATTAGTCATAATCAAAGCCTTCCAGTGCTCGATTTCTTCACGGACTAATGTGATCAACTCCTGTCCTGAAGATGATCATCGCCCGGCCTGCTGTTCCAGCCTCCTGCTATGTGGTGATGGTCAGGGACCAGTCAAGTGTTTCAGGGAGGCAAAAATCATCAATGACGGTTGAGTGCTATTGGCTGGATCTTGTGATTTTGCTTGCCTGAGACCCGGCCATGCCTCTCTTTGCGAGTTCAGGCGCGATAGCCTGTAAATTCTCCATAAAGTGTGCTTTCCTGCTGCTCTGAAAGAAATCGCGCGATAGAACGGCGATGCGGATTTGGGGAGTGAGGCTTTGTCTGTGATGGGCGGTCAGGCGAAATCGGTGGTGGCTCGCGGCGTTGCGGCGCTTGTGCTAGCCGGTCTTTTGGGGCTTTCCGCCGGAGCAGGGATCCCGACGCCGGAAGCCAAAGGGATCATCCTGTCAAAGACTTGTCCGCCTGGCTTTGCCAGGGTCGACGGCAGGACTTGCGAGTTGCGCTCACTTTATCAGATGTATGCCTCTCTGGAAGATCAGGGCGTCGGTGGATTGAAGACGGGTCTGCCGGAGTTTCGCGATGGGTTCACGCCGCAGCAGATCGACCTCGGGCGCTATCTCTTTTTTGATCCAATCCTCTCGGTTGATGGCAGTCTGTCCTGTGCGTCGTGTCATGATCCGGAGCTTGGGTTTGGTGACGGAAGGGGGCGGTCTGTTGGTGTTACAGGCGAGGAGGTGCCGCGTTCGGCGCCGAGCCTGTGGAATGTCGGCTTCCTCAAGAGTTTCTTCTGGGACGCGCGGGCTTCGACGCTGGAAGAACAAATGCAGGGACCGCTCTATGCCTCTGGCGAAATGGGCAATACGCGTGACAATCTTCTCGCGACCCTGAAAGCTTCCCCCGCGTGGCAAAAGCTTTTCGCCGAAGCCTTCAACAGGAACGAGGGCGACATTACCCTTGATGAGATCTACTCAGGGCTCGCTGCCTTTCAGACGAGCCTGATCTCGCTCAACTCGCGCTATGACCAATATGCCCACGGCTATCATGCGGCGCTGACGCCTGAGGAAATCGAGGGTCTGAATGTCTTCCGCTCCTTCGTTGCGCGCTGTGCGGAGTGTCATACGCCGCCGCTGTTCACCAACCAGCAGATCGCGGTCCTCGGGACGCCCGAGCCAGCCGGCATGCCGCGTGATATTGGTGCGGCTGGACCCTTTGAGGATGAGACCATGCGCGGCGGCTTCAAGGTCCCGTCGCTCAGAAATGTGGCAAAAACTGCGCCCTATATGCATTCGGGCCGATTCGGGACTTTGCGTGAAACCGTCGAATTTTATACCCAAGGGCGCGGCCATGCGGTGCCCGAGGGCGAGAAACTGAACATCCACTGGCATATCTGGGAGCCGAAGCTTACGGATGATGAGCTCGACCGGCTGGTCGATTTCCTTGGCACCCTGACCGACGAGAGCTTCACGCCCCGGGAGCCGGCCCGCGTGCCGTCCGGGCTCACCCCCGGCGGGCGCAAAGCGGCTCCCGATGAGGGGGTTGCAAAGACCGCCGCGATCATCAACTCTTCACGTCAACCGGACCAACACCAAAGAGGGAAGCAGACGCCATGAACAAACATGCAAAATGGATCATACCCGCCGTCTCTATTCTCATCGGCGTGCTGATCGGGTTCCTCTTTGCCGGAGATGGCCCGCCGCGCGAGCAGGTGGTCAATTCCAATCCGCTCATGCGCGGCGGTGAGGGCGCAAGCGGACAGGGAGGCAGTTTTGGCCTCGCGTCCGCCAGCCAGGGCACACGCCACGTTATTACAGAAGGCATGTCGATTCAGGACGCAGTCGCTGCCGCAAGCCCCGGCGATGTCATTGAGGTTCACCCCGGCACCTACAAGGAGACGGTCTATATTGACAAGAACAACATCACCATGACCGGCGTGGTGACCAGGGGCAAATGGCCAACGCTCAATGGCGAGAAGAAACTCAACGATGCCTTCCTTTATTCCGGCGACAACATTGTCATCGAGAATTTCAAGATCATGAATTACAAGGGCAATGGCGTCATGGGCCAGGCCGGGAACAATTTTATCATCCGCAACAACTGGATTATTGATGCCGGTGTATACGGAATTTTTCCAGAGTTTGGCAAGAATGGCATCATCGAGCACAATATCCTGACCGGTATCGAAGACGCGGCGATCTATGTCGGTATGTGTGACAATGTTGATGTTCTGCACAACGAGGTCTACGGCAACGTCGCCGGGATCGAGATTGAAAACTCGCGCCATTCCCTCGTCGAAGGCAACTACACCTACGACAATGCGGGTGGTATCCTGGTTTTCATTACGCCGGGCCTGCCGATCAAGACGAACTATGATGTCATCATCCGCAACAATTTCGTGCTCAACAACAACCACGAAAACTTTGCTATCCCGGGCTCCATTGTTGCCGGTGTGCCATCGGGAACCGGCGTGATGGTGATGGCGGCTGATGATGTGGTGATCGAAAATAATATTATTTCCGGCAATGACAATGTCGGGATCCTGATCACGGATCTGTCGCAGGTGGGCGATGTTTCAGCCGATCCGGGCTCGGAGCCCAATCCGGACCGTCTCGTGATCCTCGACAATGTGATGCATTCGAACGGCAACAATCCGATCGGCGAGCTGAAAGCCCTTATGTTGACGCAGATGTCCAGGAGAGGGCCGGATATTCTTGATACCGGCAAGGGGGTCGATAAATGCATCCACAATGGTGGGCGCTATCGCACGTTCGGTACAGGTAACTACGCACCGTGCAATCAGGCTGAACTGACCACTGCGAGCATCCAGACCATGACCCTTGATGAACCGGCTCCGGCGTTCAAGATCGAGGCGGAAAATGAAGAGGGTTACAATCGGATCGTCGGTGAGCGTGCCTTCTTTGCGGTTTGCTCTGGCTGTCATGCCTACAATGTCCTCATGGTCGGCCCGCCGGTCGCCGAAATTCAGGAGGCCTACGAGGACGACCCCGAAGGCATCGCTGCCTATATCGCCGAGCCCTACAAGGTTCGTGAAGGCTTTCCGGAAATGCCGCCACAGGCCTATCTGTCGGAGGAAACACGCCTCGCTGCTGCAAAGCACATGTTGCGGGTGATTGA
Organism: Alphaproteobacteria bacterium; assembly: GCA_030614785.1. GTDB lineage: Bacteria > Pseudomonadota > Alphaproteobacteria > M2410 > M2410 > JAUWTJ01. The sequence goes on from JAUWTJ010000019.1 coordinate 12,337, forward strand.
ATAAAAAAATGAAAAAAGTCCCAGGGAGAATAGAGTGAATGACAAGAGCGCCGTCTTGACCGCCACAGATGAAGAAATCGCCACGGCGTTGAAGGACGCCAATACCATGTCGCTGATGATGGCGATTGTGCATCTGACTGGCGATCTGTCGGTCATACGTGGTGACATCAAGCCCGACTTCGAAGCGGTGCTCGATCCGCAGATGGGGATCACCGAGGCGGCGCAGAAAGAGATCGCTGAAAAGGCGCTCGCGGCGCTTATCGATTACCGCGACCGGGGCGGGACGCTGCCGCCGCCGCCGAGCGATGCGGACGTTCTGGAAATGGTGCGCTTTCTGACCGGCCGCGAGGATCTGTCGGAGGATTACGTGCCGTTCCTGATGCAGGAGCTTTCGCTGCACGGCGAAGACGCCTATTACCACGCGCCCGTCGCACCCGATGCGCCGGAAAAGAAGGCCGATTTTCACACGGTCATCATTGGCGCGGGCATGTCCGGCATTCTTGCGGCGATCAAGCTGAAGGAAGAGGGTCTGCCCTACATCGTCATCGAAAAGAACGAGACGGTCGGCGGCACCTGGTATGAGAACGACTATCCCGGCTGCCGGGTTGACAGCCCGAACCACAATTATTCCTATTCCTTTGCCCAGAAGGACTGGCCGCAACATTTCTCGGACCGCAAGGTGCTGTGGGATTATTTTGAAGAGTGTGCCGACAAGTTCGGCGTGCGGGGCAGCATTCGCTTTAACACCGAAGTGCAACATTCGCGCTATGACGAGGCGCGCAAGATCTGGCAAGTGACGGTGAAAAATGCCGACGGCTCGGAAGAGCTGCTGGAAGCCAATGCGGTGATCTCTGCCGTCGGGCAGCTCAGCCGTCCCAAAATGCCCGACATCAAGGGCCTCGGCAGTTTCAACGGTCCGGCGTTCCATTCGGCGGAGTGGGATCACAGCGTCGACCTCAAGGGCAAGCGCGTCGGCGTTATCGGCACCGGCGCCTCGGTGTTCCAGTTCGTGCCGCATGTGGCGCAAGAGGCCGAGGACATCCGGATCTTCCAGCGCACGCCGCCGTGGGTGTTCCCGACGCCGGAATACCACGATTATATCGAGCCGGGAAAACACTGGCTGCTCAACAATTACCCGTTCTATGAAAAATGGTTCCGCTTCTCCATGTTCTGGACCACAGCGGAGGGCCTGCTCGACGGTGTGCGTATCGACCCGAGCTGGAACGACCTGTCGCTGGCGACCAGCGAGATGAACCTTTTTATGCGCGAGATGTTTACCGCCTATATCCGCGAGACCGTTGGTGACGATGAGGAACTGCTCGCTAAAATCATTCCGCAATATCCCCTCGGCGGCAAACGCTCCCTGCGCGACGACGGGACATGGCTGCGCACGCTTACCGAGCCGCATGTTCATATCGAGACCGACCCGATTGTCGAGATCGTGCCCGAAGGCATCCGGACCAAGAGCGGTGAACTGCACGAGTTCGATGTTCTGATCTATGGCACCGGGTTCAACGCCGACAAGTTTCTCTGGCCGATGGATTTCTACGGCGAAGAGGGGCTCTCCCTGCGCGAACACTGGGACGGCGACCCGCGCGCCTATCTCGGCATCGCCATGCCGAAGTTCCCCAATCTCTTCGTCATGTACGGGCCCAACACCAACATCGTGGTCAACGGCTCGATCATCTTCTTCTCCGAATGCGAGATGCGCTATATTCTGGGCTGTCTCAAGCTGCTCGTCGAGGGCGACGAAAAGGCCATGGCGCCAAGGGAAAGTGTCCATGATGCCTATAATGTGAAGATCGACGAGGGCAACAGGCAGATGGCCTGGGGCGTGCCCGGCGTCGACAGCTGGTACAAGAACGACAAGGGCCGCGTCACGCAAAACTGGCCCGGAACCCTGCTGGAATACTGGACCCTGACCAAGGCGCCCGATCCGGCGGACTATGAGTTTAATTGATGGTGTCCTTCTCCCTCCGGGAGAAGGTGCCCCCCAATGCCTTTTGGGGGGCGGATGAGGGGCAATGTTGCAACGCCGCGCTGAGCGTGTTCTGAGTTCGGTCCCTCACCCGTCAGGCTTCGCCTGCCACCCTCTCCCGGAGGGAGAGGGACTTGAAAATGACAAGGAGGAATAACCCATGATACTCCACACCGCCGACCTCAGCCCCTACGCCGCTAAAGTCCGTATGGTGATCTACGCTAAAGGCATCACGGATATCGAGTTTGATCTCGACCCGTCGTTCCGCAAGGGCAAGTTTTCCGAAGTCTCGCCGCTCGGCCGTATCCCGGCGCTTGATGTCGGGGAGGGTGACATCATCCCCGAGTCAGAAGTGATCTGCGAATATCTTGAGGAAGTTTACCCCGAGCCATCGCTGCTCGGCGTCGGCGTCAGGCATCGCGCCGAAGTGCGCACCCTCAGCCGCATCGCCGACATCTATCTGCTGAACAACATCTTCCTGGCGTTGCCCCAGATCAACCGCAAGCACCGCATTGATGCCATCCGCGACATGCTCATGGTCCAGGTCACACGCGGCATGGGCGCGCTGGAGGCTCATATTTGGCCAAATACGAAAGAAGACGATTTCGCCGCTGGCGACACCATGACCATCGCCGACTGCACTTTGGTCCCGGCGCTGTGGATGTGCCAGAACACCGTCCCCAACCTTGACGTCCCCAACCCGATCGAGGGCAATGACAAGGTTGCGGCCTACTGGGCAAAGATCCAGAAGAACGCTATTGCTGCAAGGGTGCTGGACGAAATGGATCGGGGCCTGAAGGCGCGGCTCGCGGGGACGGAATAGGGGGCTTTGTCCCTTGTACTTTGGAGTTGTATAGAGTAATAGTCATATATCAAAAGTGTTTTTAGGGTACGATGGGTGGTTAGTTCCCAGACTAGAAGGGATTTTGGATGTCTGTTGACCTGTCTTCTCCAGAAATGGAACGCCTTCTGAGTTTGGTCGAAGAATCCGCTCGATCTACGGAAGAAAGTGTAAAACATTTTGTGGAACCAGCACCGGGTACACTCCAACGGGCTACGATCAAGAGGCATCATATAGTTTTTGGAAGACGTGGATCGGGAAAATCCAGTTTGTTGCATAAGGCAGCTGCTGATCTAACCGTAGATAGACGCCCAATTGCATATGTCAATCTCGAGGCATTTAAGGGGCACCACTATCCAGATGTTCTGCTGAGCGTACTGATTAAGTCCTTTTCTGAGTTCAAAGAGTGGATGGATACTGCCGCAATCCATCCTGCGACCAAAACATCCTATTGGTCATCACTATTTGGGACGTCTCCTTCGAAAGCAGCGTATCCGAAAAGAAAAGTTAAAGTTCTTTCCGAAAAATTGGACCAGTTCGTCTCGACTATGAAAGCGGAACTTACCAGGAAGGATGATGCCGAACTTGTTGTTACTAGTAGTGATCAGGATACTGTTTCGACAGAGGCCGAGGTTAAAGGCGGAGTAGGCAACAAGTTTGCAAAAATCACATCAAAACTTGGTAGTAAATCGACCAAGAGCCAATCGACTGGGGTTGAGGAAAAGTTTGCTCGCGCCAAGGTGGATTTTCTTCATCACCACATATTGGACTATCAAAAATTGTTTGAGGAAATGGCGGAACTTTCTGGAGGTGATTCATTTCTGTTTTTGGACGATCTGTATCACATACGCAGATCTGACCAAGCCAACGTCATTGACTACTTTCACAGGATTGCCAAGGACCACAATCTCTGGCTGAAGGTAGGGACAATTCGACATAGAACGAGATGGTATGTGCAGGGCGACCCACCAGTGGGCATGAAGATCGGCGATGATGCAGACGAAATTGACTTAGATTTGACACTTGAAAAATACTCGTTGGCCAAAGAATTTTTGGTCAAGATCCTGACCAACTTTTCGACAGAGACGGAGGTTGGGCCAATAGCCTCATTTCTCACGAGTGGCGCGAGAGATCGTTTAGTCTTGGCGAGTGGCGGAGTAGCTAGAGATTTCCTCTCAATATTTAGGCGATCAATATCGATTGCACGTGAACGTGGAGGCGGTTATCGAGGGGGTAAGGTTGGTGCGGAGGACGTCAATGTTGCTGCTGGGGAAAATGACTCATCAAAGCGAGAGGAATTCAATAGGGATACCTCTGAGGACAATAATGATCTCGAGAGCGAGTTTCAAAAGATCCAAGTATTTTGTCTAAGTAATAACACCAATTGTTTCCTTGTACAGAAGGATTTACGAGGGGATTCGGTTGATCGAATTCATGAATTAGTTGATTTGAAGTTCATACACCTAGCTCGATCAAGGGTTACAGTACGTACTAGTCCTGGTGTTATTTTTGAGGCCTACATGCTGGATATTAGTCAGTACACAGGTTCCCGAAAGCGGCGAGATCTAAAGATTGTCGAGTTTTGGAAGGATTCTTCAAGTGACGCATTGCGACAAAAGTCTCTGATCTACTCGCCGGTCGATTGATCTGGTCGCGCAGCTGAATCCATCATCTTCATCCCATCCACTTCCAGCTTCTCACCCTGCTTTTTCTTCGCCAGGATCTCCCGCGCCTTGCCATAGGCCGGGTCGTGCCAGAAGACGAGGCAGCCGTTGCAGCCTTTGCCGCAGCAGCCTTCGACGCCGAAGCGGGGGGATTTGAAGCTGCGGCGTTTTTCTTCTGTGGCGCCCAGCGCGTCTTGCAGTTTTTCGCGGGCGCGGGCGTAGTTGCCCTCGTCGCCGACACCCAGCTCGATGCGGTGTTCCGCCGTATCGGCTTTGAGCCGCGCCCATTCTTCTTCTGACAGCGCCCTTTCCTTGCGGATGACGGTCAGGGGCGGGAAGTCGCGCTTCAGGCTCTCGATGTCTTCCTGATCGAAGAGGGCGAAGGGGATGCGGATCACCGGCTTTGGCCCGGCGTTAACGCTCGCGGTGATCTTGCCCGTCGTTATGTCTTCATACTCATAGAGCCGGAGCAGCATGGTCTCGCGGCGTTTCGGCGGGACAAACTCCAGCACCTCGCCGGCGACCAGTTTGTTCTTCACCTCCATCAGGAAGGCGTCTTCGGTGACTTCGAGAATGGTTCCGGCAAATTCCCAGTCGGCCAGTGTGCCGGTGTGGTCATAACCGTGCGCATGGTTGGTCAGGCGGCCCTCGTGGAAGGCATAGGTATAGCCGCGATTGGCGACCTTATTGAGTTCATCCATGTAGGGCTCGAACGACCAGCCATCGGGGTCGGCGTACCAGTCGTCGATGGCCATGCGGTAGGCGCGCGCGACGGTGGCGACATAATAGGGGCTCTTGCCGCGGCCCTCGACCTTGAGGCTGTCGATGCCGATTTTGAGATAGTCCTCAAGCTTGGGCATGATGCACAGGTCTTTGGAATTCAGGATATAGGAGCCGCGTTCGTCCTCCTCGATGGGCAGGAGATCGCCGGGGCGGTGCTCTTCTTCCAGCAGGAATTCAAACAGGCCCATGTTCTCGTCGGTGAGCTCAAGCTCTTTCACCGTGCCGTCGTTGAGGCGCAGATGCACCTTGTAGTTCCAGCGACACGAATTGGCGCAGGCCCCCTGATTGGCGCCGCGCTCGGCCATGAAGTTGGACAGGAGACAGCGCCCTGAATAGGTCATGCACATGGTGCCGTGAACGAAGGCCTCGAGCTTGATGTCGGGGCACTTGTCGCGGATCTCGGCGAGCTCTTCGTAGGAGACTTCGCGGCCGAGCACGCACAGCTTCGCGCCCTGATCCTGCCAGAATTTCACCGACTGCCACGAACAGACATTGGCCTGGGTCGAGACATGCAGCTCGATCTCCGGGGCGGCCTGTTTGACAAACATGAAGACGCCGGGGTCGGCGACGATCAGCCCGTCCGGCTTTACCCTGCGCACGGTCTCGACATAGTGCGGCAGCTTGTCGATGTCCTTGTTGTGGGAAAACAGATTGAGCGTCAGGTAAACCTTCTTGCCGTGGGCATGGGCGAACTCGATGCCCTCGACAACATCCTCGAGCGTGAAGTCCGACTTGGTCCGCAGCGACATATCCGGGGTTCCCAGATAAACCGCATCGGCGCCATAAAGCACCGCCATCCGCAGTTTTGCGAGACTGCCTGCGGGCATCAGGAGTTCGGACTTCTTTATACTTTCCACGGTCATTCGCCTGCCACTTGCTCTTTCTACAAACCTCACCCTGAGGGACCGCGAAGCGGTCGTCTCGAAGGGCAAAGCCCGGATATCCGCCATGCCTCCTTCGAGGCTCGCTCCGCTCGCACCTCAGGATGAGGACTGTGAAATGGCGGGATCGGGAATTTCGCGTCTCTCCTAGCACGAATGGCCCGTATGCTCAAATAACTGAGAAGGGTTTGCAAGAACGAGCGGGTCGCAGCTATCGACGTCTATCGCATGGCGTTCAGGGCGGTTAAAGTCCAGCCAGGGCAATTGGAGTGGAGATGAGGGATGAGCATGGACCTCGACATCAAGGTGGTTGCGGGAAAGGATATGACCGCGGATCAGATCGAAGACATCATGTGCCTCTTTGACCAATCCTACAGCAAGGCGAACCATGCCTACTTTCTGAAGTCCTTCGACGTTATGCGCTGGATCGCGCTGGCCCGGGATGGAGAGGGTCTCGCAGGATTTGCGGTCGGTGATGCAGTGGAGACGATGCTTCCGCGGCTCGATGAGCCTCAGCTCGTTGCCATGGCCGGGATCGCCTGTATTGATGCGCGCCATCGAAGGGGAGGACTCTTTGGCCGCCTCGCTCTTGCATCCATGATGGAGAGCGGTCTGTTCGAGCCTGACCGGCGATATCTCCTGTGCGGGCGTATGGCCCACGCCGCAAGCTATCGTGCCACGGCCAGGTCATCGAACAATGTCGTCCCGCTGGCCGGTCAGCCGATCACCGCGTGGCACCGGGAGATGATCGAATGCATCGCGGCGCTTTACAAGGTCAATGTCGACCCATTGACTTCAAGGGTCATCGGCAAGGGTGATCCGATCGGCTATCCGAAGCTGGAGTATGAGGCAACGGAAGGTGAGCTGACTGTGTTCAGGGATGTCGACCGGGACATGGGAGATTCTCTCCTTGCCATGTCGTGGCGGCCCGAACCACCCGAAGGCTGGCTCGATCCGGATGAAACCTGAGCGCTGCCCTTGCACCCGGCGAGAACATTGTGACAGGGTTGGATGGATAGCAAATCAGGAAGCGGCTCCTGAGCACATTTTCATCTGACGGCGTTGAGATTTATTACGAGGTTACCGGCGAGGGCGAGCCGATCGTGCTGGTTCACGGCTTTGCCTCGGACCTGACGCGAAACTGGAAGGATGTCGGCTGGATGGGCTGGCTGAATGATGCGGGGTATCAGGTCATCGCGCTGGATTGCCGCGGCCATGGCAAGAGCGCAAAGCTCTACAACACTGAGGACTATACCGGGACGAAAATGCCTGAAGACGTGATCAACCTGATGGATCATCTTGGCCTCGAGACGGCGTTTCTGATGGGCTATTCCATGGGCGGCATGATTGCGGCGCGGCTTGTTCAGCATCATGAGGACCGCTTCGGAAAGGCCATCCTCGCCGGGGTTGGGGGCTCCATGCTGAATGCGGGGCGCGGCGACGGCTCGTCCATCGCCAATGCGCTGCTTGCTGAAAGCGTTGAGGATATCAAGGACGCCACTGCCAAAGGCTTCAGGACCTTTGCTGAAGCCAGTGGCGGGGATCTCAAGGCGCTGGCGACCTATATGCAGGCCGGGCGCCCGGTTTTCGTCAGCGGGGATTTTGCCGAGCTGACGCTGCCCGTCCTTGTCATTGCCGGTGAAAAAGACGAACTGGTTGGAAACCCGGCAGACCTGGCAGCCTGTTTTGAAGGCGGCCGTGCAGTCATCGTGCCACGGCGCGATCATCTCAATACCGTTGGCGACAAGGTCACCCGCCAGGCTGTGATCGAGTTTCTGGCGGAGTAAAGTCCTTCTCCCTCCGGGAGAAGGTGGCGCGAAGCGCCGGATGAGGGACGATATTTCATCACACTGAGCGGGTCGCCAGGCTAGTCCCTCACCCGTCAGGCTGCGCCTGCCACCCTCTCCCGGAGGGAGAGGGACTTGATGATGCTACCGCGTCACCGGCCAGCGAATGTCTTCCACCAGATGCTGGATGTGATCGGGCGGCGGCGCGGTGAAGTGGGAGACGGTGAGCGCGACGATCATATTGATGATCATGCCGATGAAGCCGATGCCTTCGGGCGAGATCCCCATCAGCCAGTGGGCCGCATTGTTCATATCCGGCACGATGAACTTGAAATAAACGATATAGGCAAAGGTGAACGTGAGCCCGGTCAGCATGCCCGCAATGGCGCCTTCCTTGTTCATGCGCTTGAAGAAGATGCCGAAGAAAAGGGCAGGGAAGATCGATGACGCGGCAAGGCCGAAGGCAAAGGCCACCACCTGAGCGACAAAGCCTGGTGGATTGATGCCGAAATAGCCCGCGATCACCACGGCGACCGCCGCCGATATGCGCGCATATCTCAGTTCGTTCTTCTCGCTGGTGTCGCTGACAAAGGTTTTCTTGATGAGGTCGTGCGACACCGATGTCGAGATCACCAGCAGAAGCCCCGCCGCGGTCGAGAGCGCCGCCGCAAGACCGCCAGCGGCGACGAGCGCGATAACCCAGCCGGGCAGCCCGGCAATTTCCGGATGGGCCAGTACCATGATGTCCCGGTCGACATAGACCTCGTTGGCGTTGTCGGTTGCGCCATTGGTCAGCAGACGTTCGCCGGCCTGGCCTGCGTCACCGTTAAAGCTCGGACCACCGACAAAGGGCGCCCCGGCGGCATATTGAATCTTGCCGTCGCCGTTCTTGTCGCGCCACGCGATGAGACCGATGCTTTCCCAGTTTTTGAACCATTCCGGGGTTGCCTGGTATTCCGTATCTTGCACCGTCTCGATGAAATTATACCGCGCGAAGGCGGCAACGGCAGGCGCTGTCGTGTAAAGGATGGCGATGAAGATCAGCGCATAGCCTGCCGACTTGCGCGCATCGGATACTTTGGGCACCGTGAAGAAGCGCACGATGACGTGGGGCAGCCCGGCGGTGCCGATCATCAGCGCCGCCGTGATGGCAAAGACATCGATCTTTGACTTTGTGCCGTCGGTAAAGGCAGCAAAGCCGAGTTCGGTCAGGGTGCCGTCGAGCCGCTCCAGCAGATGAACCCCGGAGCCATCGGCCAGCGTGGAGCCAAAGCCGAGCTGCGGGATCGGGTTACCGGTGATCATCATGGAGATAAAGATCGCGGGCACCAGATAGGCGAAGATCAGCACGCAATATTGCGCAACCTGGGTGTAGGTGATGCCCTTCATGCCGCCCATCACGGCGTAGAAGAACACGATCCCCATTCCGATGAAGACGCCGGTGTTGATATCGACCTCAAGAAAACGCGAGAACACAATCCCGACGCCGCGCATTTGACCCGCCACATAGGTAAAGGAAATCACGATCAGGCAGATCACGGCAATGACCCGCGCGGCCTTTGAATAATACCGCTCGCCGACAAAGTCCGGCACCGTGAACTGGCCAAACTTGCGCAGGTAGGGCGCAAGGAGGAGGGCCAGCATGACATAGCCGCCGGTCCAACCCATCAGGTAGACCGATCCGTCATAGCCGGAGAAGGCGATGATCCCGGCCATGGAGATGAACGAGGCGGCACTCATCCAGTCGGCGGCGGTCGCCATGCCGTTGAGCAGCGGGGGCACATGCCCGCCTGCGACATAGAACTCTTTGGTGGTGTTGGCGCGCGACCAGATGGCGATGCCGATGTAGAGCGCGAAGGACAGGCCGACGAAGAGATAGATCAGGGTTTGCGTTTCCATTACTCGCCCTCCATCACGTCATAGCTGTCCGGCTCGCCCTTGTCGTCGAGACCGTATTTCAGATCAAGCCGGTGCATGGCGTAGACATAGATGAAGATGAGCGCGATGAAGATGAAGATGGAGCCTTGCTGGGCAAACCAGAACCCGAGCTTGAACCCGCCGATCTGAATAGTATTCAGCGCATCAACAAAAAGGATCCCGGCGCCAAAGGAAACCAGAAACCAGACGGCCATGAGCCCGCCAACCAGTTTCAGGTTTGCCTTCCAATAGGCGTTGGTATCTCTTTTTGCAGCAGCCGTAACATCAGATGGTGCATCGGACATAGAATGGCCCTCACTTTCGAATCAGAAAAGTCAGAGCCATTCTAATGCAGACCAATTGCCTACCACATATTATGTTTTTGAGCCTCGGCGCGGCCGACGACCATGTGGTGGACTTCATCGGGACCGTCGGCGAAGCGCAGGTGACGCTGGTGGGCGTACATGGCGGCGAGCGGTGTCCATTGTGAGATACCGGTGGCACCGTGCATCTGGATGGCCTGGTCGATAATCTGGCACACTCTTTCGGGCACCATGGCTTTTACAGCACTGACATAGACCCGGGCTTCCTTGTTACCCAGCACGTCCATGGCCTTGGCGGCCTGCAGCACCATCAGACGCATGGCATCAAGGTCGATGCGGGCGCGTGAAATGACTTCGACGTTCTTGCCCAGTTTGAGAATGGTCTTGCCGAAGGCCTCGCGGCTGCCGGCCCGTTTGACCATCATCTCCAGCGCCAGTTCGCCCTGGCCCAGAGAGCGCATGCAATGGTGAATACGGCCAGGTCCGAGGCGGACCTGAGAAATTTCAAAGCCGCGTCCTTCGCCCAAAAGCATGTTGTCTTTTGGAACCCGTACATTGTCGAACTTGATGTGCATGTGGCCGCGCGGCGCACCGTCTTCGCCCATCGCCATCATGCCCTCAAGGATATTGACTCCGGGGGTATCGATGGGAACCAGGATTTGCGACTGCTGCTTTGAGGACGGAGCATCCGGGCTGGTCTTGACCATGGTAATCATGATCTTGCAACGCGGGTCTCCGGCACCGGAGATATAATATTTCTCACCGTTGATGACCCACTCGTCGCCTTCCAGCACGGCGCTCGTGGAGATGTTCTTGGCATCGGACGAGGCCACATTGGGCTCGGTCATGGCATAGGCGGAGCGGATTTCGCCGTTGAGAAGGGGCTTGAGCCACTTTTCCTTTTGCTCCGGGGTGCCGACGCGTTCCAGCACTTCCATGTTGCCGGTGTCGGGCGCGCTGCAGTTCAGGGTTTCAGAGGCCAGAGCGTATTTCCCCAGTTCTGCAGCAATATAGGCGTAATCAAGATTGGTCAGGCCGTCACCGATTTCAGAATCCGGCAGAAAGAAGTTCCACAACCCGCTCTCCTTGGCTTTTGCCTTGGCGCCCTCAAGCAGCTCCAGCTGGCGCGGATGCCACGTCCAGCGGTCCTCCTTTTCGGCATTCAGCGCGTAGAATTCCTCGGTTATCGGTATCACATTCTGTTCAATATGCTCTTTTACTGCATACATGAGAGGCTGTGATTTTTCTGACATTGCCAGGTTGAATAGGCTTTGATCGGCATCTGACATCTTTGGCGTCCTCATTTTTGATTTTTGTTATATTGAAGTGTCTGACTGCGGCCCGCATCTGTCAACCTACATCGACAGCACTGAGCGATCCCGATCAGGAGAAGTTGAGCGTGCCGTCATCCAGGTCCATGGCGGGCAATGCGTCTTTATCCACGTTATAGTCCTGTGTGTGGATCCACGGCGCATGGTCGCCCTTTTTGGGCATAAGATCCACACCGCGCATGATGTAGCCAGGATTGAAGTCATCGGTGTCGAAGAAGGGCAGGGCCGGCATGTCCTGGTCTTCCTTGCGGAGCTCGGGAGCACAAACTGTGACACCCTTTGCTTTCATATGATTGAGAAGGCGGCACACGAACGTGGAAATCATATCGGCCCGCATGGTCCAGCTGGTTCTGAGATAGCCAAACACCCACGCCATGTTTGGTATGTCGGAAAACATGACGCCCTGGTATGTCCAGGTATCTGCAAAGTCGAGCGGTTTGTCATCTATGGTGAAAGCGATATCGCCAAGAACACACAGATTGAAGCCCGTCGCTGTAATAATGATATCGGCTTCCAGTTCCTTGCCGGATTTGAGCTGGATGCCTTTTTCGGTGAAGGTCTCGATCTGGTCGGTGACAACCGAGGCCTTGCCCGACGAGATGCCTTTAAAGAGATCGCCATCGGGTACAAATGCGACGCGCTGGCTCCACGGGCGGTAGCTCGGTGTGAAGTGTTGCTCCACGTCGAAGTCCGGTCCCAGATGTTCGCGGGCGGCAGCAATCAGCTCCTCTTTCACCGCTTCGGGTTCATCATAGGTGCGTTGAACGAGAACATTCTGATCGTGTAGAATCTTTTTGCGAACAATCTCGTGGACCCATTCCTCGGGAATGTCGAGCTCGCGGAGCATATCCGCCACCTCGTTGCGATTTTCGGCCGGAATGAAATAGGTCGGCGAGCGCTGCAGCATGGTGATGTGCTCGCACTCTTCCGCCATGGCAGGGATGATCGTTGCCGCCGTGGCACCAGAGCCAATGACCAACACCTTCTTGCCTTTGTAGTTGAAATTCTCCGGCCAGGTCTGCGGGTGGACAATTTCACCCTGGAATTGATCCATGCCCTTGAAGTCAGGTGTATAGCCTTTGGCGTGCCGGTAATAGCCCTGACACATCCACAGAAAATTGCATGTGATTTGGACGGTCTCGCCGGTGTTCTTTTGCAGGGCCGTAAGTGTCCAGAGTTTGGCCTCGCTCGACCAGCTGGCGCTCTTTATCTGATGTTGATAGCGAATGTTTTTGTCGATGCCATTTTCCTCGATAACCTCGTTCATATATTTGAGGATTTCATCGGCGGAGGCAATCGGCGCGCTGGTCCAGGGTTTGAACTTGTAGCCGAAGGTGTAGAGATCGCTGTCCGAGCGGATGCCGGGGTAGGTGTGTGTCAGCCAAGTCCCGCCGAAACTTTCCTGATTTTCCAGGATGGCATAAGATTTATCCGGACACTGATCCCGCAGATGGTATGCGGCGCTGATGCCGGAAATTCCGGCACCCACAATCAAAACGTCAAAATGCTGAACCACTTTTTACTCCCTCTTCCGGGCATTCTTGTGTGCCCTGGTTTTGTTGGAGGCTTTGCCCCGCTGCGATCATTGAAGTTCAATATCGACCCAAATCATGTCAGCTGGCTCTCCGGCTGTCAATTCACTCACCTGTCGGATTTGGTAGCAGAGTTGGCGCAATTCTGCGATTTGACGGCAAACATGACAGTGGTGTTGATAACGTCTCGCGATTGTTGGCGGGTGTGTGATTGACGATTTGTTTGCAGTGATGATAGTTAATCTGTGTTCAAGGGAGGCTACACTATGGTGCTGACGATCTCACATGCTCACGGCCCGGCTGAGCCTGCGCTCAGGGACCTGACCATTGGGGCGCTGCTGAAGGAAGCCGCAACCGAATGCCCGGACCGCATTGCGGTCATAGCCGGGACGCCTGATCCGGCGGGGCGGCGGCAATGGACCTATGCAGAGCTTTATGATGAGGCGATGTGTCTGGCGCGCGCCCTGCGCAGCCGGTTTGAGCCGGGCGAGCGGATTGCCATCTGGGCGCCCAACATACCCGAATGGATCATTACCGAATTTGGCTCAGCGCTGGCCGGAACCGTTCTGGTCACCGTCAATCCATCGTATCAGCCGCATGAAGTTGAATATGTGCTGAACCAGTCACGCAGCGCCGGTATTCTCGTTATGTCGGAGTTTCGCGGCAACCAGATGGCAAAGCATGTCGAGGCGGTGCGCGGCAAGTGCCCCGAGCTTCGCGAGGTCATGTTGTTTGATGACTGGGATGCGCTGATCAAGGAGGGGCGCGAAAGCGATATCGAACTGCCTGATGTGAAGCCTGAAGACCCGACCATGATCCAGTACACCTCCGGCACGACGGGCTTTCCGAAAGGCGCGCTGCTGCATCATCGCGGGCTCGTCAATAATGGCACGCACACAGTCAAGCGCATGGGCCTCAGCGAGGGCGACATCTGGGTGACGATGATGCCGCTGTTTCATACCGGCGGCTGCGTCCTGTGTGTGCTGGGCTGTGTCGGCATGCGTGGCACGCAGGTTGTTATAGAGCAATTTGAACCGGGACTGGCACTTGAAATAATCGAGACCTATAAGGCGAGAGCGCTGCTCGGCGTGCCGACCATGCTGATTGCCATGATGGAACATCCTGATTTTGTCAGCCGCAACCTGTCATCGCTGGAATTTGCCTGCTCCGGTGGCTCGACCGTGCCTGCTGCTCTGGTCAAGAAACTGGAAGACACGCTGGGCGTGGCCTTTACCATTGTCTTTGGTCAAACGGAATGTTCGCCGGTTGCGTCCATGACGAAGCCGGATGATACCCTGGAAGACAAGGCCGACACGCTTGGTATTCCCATGCCCAATGTTGAGGTCAAGATTGTTGATCCTGAAACCGGCGAGACCGTTCCGTTAAATACTGTCGGTGAATATTGCACACGCGGCTATCACGTCATGCATGGTTACTTTGAGAATGATGAGGCGACCGCTGCTGCCATTGACGGCGAGGGCTGGCTGCATACGGGTGACCTGTGCTCGATGGATGAGCGCGGCTATTGCAAGGTTGAGGGACGGCTGAAGGATATGATTATTCGCGGCGGCGAGAATATCTATCCGCGCGAAATTGAGGAGCTGTTATTTCACCATGACAGTGTCGGCGAGGTGGCGGTGGTCGGCCTGCCTGATGACAGGCTTGGCGAGGTTGTCGGCGTGTTCTTGCGCGCCGCACCGGGGCAGGTGATTGAAAAGGAGGCGCTGTTTGCGTATTTAAGGCAGCAGTTGAGCCCACAGAAGACACCGAGGCACTGGTTCACTGTCGATGAATTCCCGCTCACCGGTTCCGGCAAGATCCAGAAGTTCGTTCTTCGCGACGAATGGGGAAAAGGTGCGTTCACCGAGCTTTGACGGGTGCGCGGCTTGGGTCTGGTCCGTACTAATAGATTAGTATATTAACCAAATATTATCGGTGGGGCTTGATACTCGGAATGCGATTGGATTGCCAGCGTCCGCGCTGGTCGTTTTGTTATGAGGGCCGGGAAATTGTTCAAAAACCTGAGACTATCAACGCTGGTTTTACTTGGTGCAGCAACTTTGCTCGTGGCCGGCGCCGCGCTGGTTATTGTCGCGATCCAGACCTCGAAGAACGTAAGTGTTGTCGAGACCAGCTGGAAAGAATACCAGGTCAACCGCTCCGAAAAAGCGCGCCTGGAGAGTGTTTTGCGCGCCTCCATTGGCTATGGCGGGATGATCCACGAGTTCAAGAACTTCATTCTGCGGCAGGATGCCTCGCGGATCGATTTGGTGCAGGAGCATACGGGTGGTGCCAGGGCGGTCATTTCCCAGTATTCGTCACTGGGAACGACGGCGGCTGAGGCGGTGGCTCTTCAGGATATTCTAAAGGTTTTGGAAAAGTATGAGGCGGCACTGTTTCTTGCCAGGGATCTTGTTGGCGAAGGGCGGAGCCCTGAAGAAGTCGATGCTGTCGTCCAGTTTGATGATGGTCCGGCCCTGAGAGGTCTCGACATCTTGCGGCGCGAAGTGGAAACGCAGCTGAGGGTCGGTGATATCGAGGCTGGCAAGGGCCGGATCGCGGCAACCTTGCGCGCCGAAATCGGTTTTGGCGGGATGATCCATGAGTTCAAAAACTTCGTTCTCCGCCAGGACGTGGCCTTGGTAGAGACTATCCGCGCGAAGATCAAATCGGCTGCGGCGGCAATCGACAGTTACCAGGCGCTGGGACCTACCGAGGCAGAAAAGCTGGCGCTCGAAGATATTAGAGGAATGCTCGACGCCTATGAACTTGCGCTCCACAAGTCAGAAAAACTGGCCCTTGAAGGGCGTTCTGCTTCCGAAATCGATGCGGCGGTAAAGGTTGATGATGAACTGGCATTGAGAGGCCTTGCTGTAATCGACAAGGAGATCGCCTATCAGGCCGAGGAAAGTTCACGCGAGGTGACACGGTCGCTGGCGCGCGCGACAAACCTTCTGGGCATTGCAACCTGGGGGACGATAGTGCTCGTCTTCGTCGTAACCGTCACCCTGAGCTGGACCATGCGATCCATGGTCATTGTTCCGATCCAGCATATGACTCATTTGATGACGCGCCTGGCCACAGATCGCCTGGATGTAAAGGTTCCTGCGACGAGGCAGAAAAATGAGATCGGTGAAATGGCGCGGGCGCTTGAAGTCTTTCGGGAAAATGCGATCAAGCGCAGAGTTGCCGAAGCTGAAATCAGGCTGATGACCTTGAAGGATGGGTTGACCGGTGTTGCCAATCGCAAACGCTTTGACGTGCGCCTGCACGAAATTGTCCAGCTTTGCAGAAGGATGGATATCACTGCCGCCTTGTTGATGATTGACCTGGACGGGTTTAAGGCCGTCAATGACACCCTCGGCCATCATGCCGGGGACGAGGTTCTGAAGGTAGCCGCCAACCGCATGTTACATGTAACCCGGGAAGTTGACATTGTGGCTCGTCTGGGCGGCGACGAGTTCGCTATCATTCTGCTGGGGATGGACAGTCCCGAAGATGCAGAAATTCCGGCACGGCGCCTGATCGAGGATATCGAGCGCGTGACCGTCGTCGGTGATGTGGAAGTCAAAATCAGTGCCAGCGTCGGGATCCGTATGTTGTCGCCGGACGACGAAGATATCGACTTGATTATGCGCCAGGCGGATGCGGCCATGTATAGCGTCAAACGAGCCGGACGCGGGCATTACGCATTCTTTGGCCAGAAGCCTTTGGTCGAGGACAGTCACGAGAAGCTGACTGCAGGTTTGCCGCAAGGCTAGACGCCGCAATTCCCTGTCTTGACATAATCACGCCACCGTCCTGATGTAGATCAATTCAGATCTCAACATTCGGGAACAAGATCCATGGAAAAACTGAAAACTCTCGGCCAATTCGCAATCGCGTTTGGCCTTGTCTATCTTGCCAGCGCCGTCCTCTATTTCGCTATCGAGGCAGGCAAGATCCGTAGCCAGGTCCCGCTCATTCTGTCCGGTCTTGAGAGCATTGATATGAGCGGCGAAGGTCATCCGCTGCTCACCCGGATCGACAGGGCGCTCGTCGAACTTCCGCGCATGACAAGCCAGATCGAGGCGGTCCGCCAGCAGATCCCCCAGGTGCTTGAAGAGAGCGCCGCCATTCGGGCGCTTGTGCCTGAAGTCCTTAGCGAGGTCAAAGACGTGCGCGAGGCCATGGGACCAATTGTTGCAGAATCTGCGGCGCTGCGGGCAGAATTACCGGCCATCATCAAGGGCGCAAAAGGCGTGTCAAAAAATGTTGGCGCCGGCGCCGCCCAGGGAGCCATGGAGGGAACCGTCAAGGGCATCGTCGGGGCGCCATTTGAAGTGCTGAAACAGGGCGCGGACCTCCTGACCCCGGGCGAGAGCAAAGACAAACAAAAAGTCTCACCGCAAGAGGAATAGCATCAGCGGCATGGTCACAATCGCGGCCAGCGTTGCTCCCGTAATGATGGCTGCCATGAGGGTGTGGTCGCCGCCGAGCTGGCGGGCCAGCACATAGGCCGATGAGGCGGTGGGCACGGTGCCGCACAGGATCAGGATATCTCGCGTCATGCCTTCGATGCCGAAGAGCGATGCCAGGACGGCAATCAGCACCGGCACAAGGATGAGCTTGAAGGAGCAGGCGAGGACGACGAGACCCTTGTTTGAGGCGACGGCTTTTAAATCGAGACCGGCACCAACCGCCAGCAGGCCGATCGGCAGGGCGGCACGGCCGATGAGGGACGCGGTGGCGCCCAGAGGGTCGGGCAGGCCAATGCCGGAGATGTTGAGCGCGAGGCCGGTGAGACTGGAGATGATCAGCGGATTGCGGGCGATAGTCGTGAGGATGTTACCGATGTTCGGGACGTCCCGGCCTGCATGACGCGTCAGGGCAATGACACTCATCACATTCAGTATCGGGACCATGATGGCGATGGCGAGCGCGGCGACAGCGACCCCCTCGTCTTCAAAGACCACGGCAACGGCGGCAAGCGCGACGAAGCCGTTCCAGCGCAAACTGCCCTGATAAACGCTCGAGTAGGCCGGTCCCTGAAGCCCGAGCCGCGCGCCGAGGGTGCGCCTCAGGATACTCAGAAGGCTTGCTGTTATGGCCAGCGTCAGGATCAGCGTCGCGGCAAAAGGCAGGATCGGCAGGCCGGAGAGGTCGGCGTTGGCGATGCTCGACATGATGAGCGCCGGAAACAACACAAAATAAACCACCCGCTCCGCGTGGCTCCAGTCATCCGGGGTCGCAAAGCGAAATCGGGTCAGCCCATAGCCGATCAGAATAACAAGAAAAACAGGAACAAGCGCGCCGACAATCTGGATCATAGTCGTGCTAACCGATCAAGCGCGCCTTGCAGAATATAGGCGGCGGCCATTTTGTCGACGACCTCGGCGCGGCGTTTGCGGCTGGCGTCGGCTTCTATGAGCGTGCGGGTGACGGCGGCCGTTGAGAGGCGTTCGTCCCACATCAGGACGGGCAGGCCGAGACGCTCTTCAATGTTGCGGGCGAAGGCGCGTGTGGACTGGGCGCGGGGACCTTCGGAATTGTCCATGTTTTTTGGCAGGCCGAGGACGATGCCGCCGACGCCGTGTTCGTCGATGATGGCCTGCAGCGCGGCAACATCCTCTTTTAGTTTTGCCTTCTTGAGAACGACCATGGGCGTGGCGACGGTGCGCATCGTGTCGGAGAGGGCGACGCCGATGGTTTTGGTGCCAAGGTCGAGCCCAATGAGGCGCTGACCGGGCGCAACTGCAGCCTTGAAGTCTTCAATTTCGGTTTCAAAGATCGCCATCGAGCATCCCGATCTCGATCTTGTTGCCAGCCGGGTCGCGGATGAAGAACCGTTCGAGCCCGTTCGGCTCGGTGGCTTCGTCGGTGATTTCAATGCCGCTGGCCTCAAATTGGGCTTTGGCGGCGCCAAGGTCCGGTACGAGATAGCAGACATGGCGTTTTGACGTGTTGCCATCGGCTCCGTCCTCAAGGCTGAGGTGGAGCTGCAGCGGGTTGGTTTTCGGGCCAATCTCATACCAGGCGCCACCGCGGGACCTCAGGGGCTCGGGCTTTTCGATCTCGCGGAGGCCAAGCAGGTCGCCATAAAAGGCCTTACACTGGCCCTCAAGGCGCGGCGGGACCGTGACCTGGACGTGATTGATGCTGGTAATAGTGAGTGCCATGGAGAGACGGCCTAAACCATCCGGCGGCAAATGTCATCAGCAAGCCCAATTCCCCGCGAAAAACTTGCCTCCGGGGCCCCTGACTGCTACTCCACGATCCCGAATTACATGTTCAATTTTGACTAATTTTAGCCGGGAGGCAGGACAGATATGTCAGTCGACAAGGATACGGTGCGCCGCATTGCCCATCTTGCGCGCATTGCCATCAAGGAAGAAGAGCTCGAGCCGATGACCGGCGAGCTGAACACGATCCTGGCCTGGGTCGAGCAGCTCGATGAGGTTGATACCGACGGTGTCCCGCCCATGACCAGCGTAGTCGAAGCCACTTTGCGCCAACGTGCCGATGAAGTGACCGATGGTGGATATGCGGATCGTGTCACCAAAAATGCATCAAACCGCAATGACGGCTTCTTTGCTGTGCCCAAAGTGATGGAGTAGTCCATGAGTGATCTGAAAGAACTAACAGAGCTGACCCTTGCGAGCGCCCGCGACGGCTTACGCAACAAGGACTTTACCGCCGTGGAGCTGACCGAGGCTCATATCACGGCGGTGGAAGAGGCGAGGGTACTGAATTGCTTCGTGAAGGAAACGCCTGACAAAGCGCTTGAGATGGCGAAGGCCTCTGATGAGCGGATTGCAAAGGGAGAAGCGCGCGATCTCGACGGTCTGCCCATTGGCATGAAGGATCTCTTCTGCACAGACGGCATCGAGACGACTGCGGGCAGCCACATTCTGGAAGGGTTTGTGCCGCAATATGAATCGACGGTCAGTCAAAATCTGTGGAATGACGGTGCTGTCCTGCTTGGCAAACTCAATCTTGATGAGTTCGCGATGGGATCATCCAATGAGACGAGCTTCTTCGGCAATGTCATCAATCCATGGCGCCGCGCGGGGGATGATACGCCTCTGGTGCCCGGCGGCTCGTCAGGCGGGTCATCGTCGTCTGTCGCCGCCCGGATTGCCCTCGCTGCAACCGGGACTGACACAGGCGGCTCTATACGCCAGCCAGCGGCCTTCACCGGCATCGTCGGGATGAAGCCGACCTATGGTCGCTGTTCGCGCTGGGGCGTCGTTGCCTTTGCGTCCTCGCTCGATCAGGCGGGCCCGATGGCACGCACTGTGCGCGATGTGGCCATCATGTTGAAATCGATGGCGAGTTTTGATCCGAAAGATTCCACGAGTGTTGATTGCGCTGTGCCGGATTATGAAAAGGCGCTTACCGGTGACATCAAAGGTCTCAAGATCGGTATTCCCAAAGAGTACAGGGTTGACGGCATGCCCACCGAGATTGAAAAACTCTGGCAGCAGGGCATCGAGTGGCTTCATGCTGCAGGTGCGAAGACTGTCGATGTTTCCCTTCCGCATACAAAATACGCGTTGCCAGCCTATTATATCGTTGCACCGGCTGAAGCTTCTTCCAATCTTGCGCGCTACGACGGCGTAAAATTCGGTTTGCGCGAAGAGGGTGACGATATTCAGGCGATGTATGAAAATACGCGCGGCTCCGGCTTCGGTGCGGAAGTGAAGCGGCGCGTCCTCATCGGTACCTATGTGTTGTCTGCAGGGTACTACGACGCCTATTATCTGAAGGCGCAGCAGGTTCGCACTTGCATTGCGGAGAACTTCAGAAAGGTTTTCACCGAATGCGACGCTATCCTGACGCCGACAACCCCGTCCGCTGCGTTTGGTGCCGGTGAAAAGGATAACGATCCCCTGTCGATGTATTTGAACGACGTTTTCACGGTAACTGGAAACCTTGCCGGACTCCCTGGTATTTCCATTCCCTCAGGTCTCTCAAGTGAAGGTCTGCCGCTGGGTCTCCAGGTTTTGGGTAAGCCATTTGATGAAGAGCAAGTACTGCGCATTGCAGGGGTCATTGAAGATGCTGCGGGCTTTGATGCCCGTCCTCAAAACTGGTGGAGCGCAAAATGAGCGAAGAAAAATCAAATCTCATCAAGGGCAATACCGGTGACTGGGAAGTGGTCATCGGACTGGAAATCCATGCGCAGGTCTCCTCGAACTCAAAGCTCTTTTCCGGTGCTGCGACGCAGTTTGGCGCCGAACCCAATAGTCAGGTAAGCCTTGTAGATGCTGCAATGCCGGGCATGTTGCCGGTGATCAATCAGTATTGTGTTGAACAAGCGGTCAAGACCGGTCTCGGTCTTGGAGCCAAGATCAATCGCGTCTCGGTTTTCGATCGAAAGAACTATTTCTATCCGGACTTGCCGCAAGGGTATCAAATTTCACAGTTCAAGCAGCCGATTGTTGGAGAGGGTGAGGTCATTGTTGATCTGGCAGACGGAACTTCGGTCATTGTCGGAATTGAAAGGCTTCACCTGGAACAGGATGCGGGTAAATCCATTCATGATTTGCATCCTAAACAGTCCCTTGTTGATCTAAATCGCTCAGGTATTGCGTTGATGGAGATCGTTTCCAGGCCTGATTTGCGTTCTTCGGAACAAGCCGGGGCCTATATGCGCAAAGTAAGGACGATTGTGCGCTATTTGGGGACGTGCGACGGCAATATGGAACAAGGTTCGATGCGTGCAGACGTTAATGTGTCGGTTCGCAAGCCAGGTGATGAGCTTGGAACGCGTTGCGAAATGAAAAACATCAACTCGATTCGGTTCATTCAACAGTCCATTGAATACGAAGCGCGACGACAAATCGAGGTTATAGAAAATGGCGGCGTGATCGAACAACAAACACGTCTTTTTGATTCGAAAAATGGTGAAACACGTCCAATGCGGTCAAAAGAGGAGGCGCATGACTATAGATATTTCCCTGACCCGGATCTTCTTCCGTTGGCGCTTGATGAGGCCTGGATCGACGATTTGAAAGCCAAATTGCCGGAATTGCCGGACGATAAAAAGGCGCGCTATATATCTGATTTTGGGCTGTCGCCTTATGACGCATCAGTGCTCGTTTCAGAGCGGGAGCGGGCCGATTTCTTCGAGGCTGTTGCCTCCGGGAGAGATGCCAAGCTTTCTGCCAACTGGGTCACCGGGTCGCTCTTTGCTGCCCTCAAAAAAGAGGGCGTTTCGATCCATGATAGTAAGGTTTCAGCATCTGATCTTGGCGAACTTATTGATCTCATCAGTGATCAAACGATTTCAGGAAGAATCGCTAAAGACGTGTTCGAGCTTATGTTTGAGAGCGGTCGACCTCCCCGAGAGATCGTCGAAGAACAGGGTTTGACGCAGGTAACGGACACAGGCGCCATCGAATCTGAGATCGACAAAATCATCGCGGCGAACCCTGATAAAGTCGAGCAGGTCAAGGAGAAACCTCGGATGATGGGCTGGTTCGTGGGGCAGGTTATGCAGGCCACAGGCGGTAAGGCGAACCCTCAGGTCGTGAATGAAATTCTACAAAAAAAACTGGGACATTGACACCTGATGAAAAACAAAAACGCCTCCTTTTACAGGGGGCGTTTTTTGATTCTGGTGCCTTGTTCTATTCTCTGCGAAATGTATTTTGCAAACAAAAACAATCGACTTGGCTGAGTTGTCTTTAACAGAAATTTGACAGATTGAGAATAATACGTCCAAATACGTAACGTTATTCCTTCCAACTAACATAGTGAGGGTCAAAATGGCTCGTACAACGACTAAACGTAAAACAGCGGCAAAGAAGACAGCGAAGAAGAAAGCTGTAAAGAAGGTCGCGAAGAAGAAACCTGCAGCCAAGAAGAAGGCCGCAAAGAAAAAGCCAGCAGCCAAGAAGAAGGTTGCCAAGAAGAAGACAGCTAAAAAGGCAGTGAAGAGAAAAGTTGCCAAGAAGAAGACGGCTAAAAAGGCAGTGAAGAAAAAGACAGCCAAGAAAAAAGTAGCCAAGAAGAAAACTGCGAAGAAAAAGGCTCCGGCGAAGAAAAAGACCGCCAAAAAAGCCACAAAGAAAAAAGCAGCCAAGAAAAAGGTTGTAAAGAAGAAGGCCGCCAAGAAGAAGGTAGCCAAGAAGAAAACCGCGAAAAAGGCGGCAAAACGTAAGGCTCCGGCCAAAAAAAAAGCTAAGCGCTAGCGCTGGCCAAGGGCCAATAGAGCTTTATTATTGGCCGACACCGAATGGATGGAAGATCACGCTCATGCTTGAGGAGTGTGGTCTTCCATACGTTGTTAAATACGTGAATATCGGGCAGGGCGATCAGTTCAAACCCGGTTTCCTGAAAATCGCACCCAACAATCGAATGCCGGCCATCATTGATCCCGATGGTCCCGACGGAAATCCGATTTCGATCTTTGAGTCAGGTGCCATTCTTCAATATCTCGGTCAAAAGACTGGAAAATTCTACCCAAAAAACCTGCGCGACCGCGTGAATGTCGATGAGTGGCTGTTTTGGCAGATGGCCAATCTCGGACCGAATGCGGGTCAAGCCAATCATTTTCGCAATTATGCGAGAGGCAAGAGCCACTACGCTGCCGCGCGGTTCACCAATGAGATCAATCGCCTCTACGGGGTTATGAACAAGCAGCTCAGAGGCAAGGAGTATCTCTGCGGTGCATATTCCGTTGCGGATATGGCGTGTTGGCCATGGGTTCTGCCCTACAAGATGCAGGGGCAGGATATGAAGAATTTTCCTCATCTCTACAAATGGTTCAAGAGAATGGGGGAGCGACCGGCACTACAGCGCGCACTGGCCGTTGGAGCGGACCTCAGAAATCGTCCACAGAGTAAGGCAGAGCAGGAGCGGTCCCGAAAGATTCTGTTTGGTCAACGCGCCAGGTAGCGGGACTTTCGGTTTTGGGCGAAGAAAGTCCGGTCAATATGTAGATTTTCACCCGGCTCCTGACGGCAAGTGAAAGAAAAATGCAATCTGAGCCATTTTTTTTGATGAGATATGGGGCCGTATAGAAAGGTTTTGTTTACCAAGTTAAATACAAATTGGAAAATCCGACACATCGTTGCA
Organism: Alphaproteobacteria bacterium; assembly: GCA_030614785.1. GTDB lineage: Bacteria > Pseudomonadota > Alphaproteobacteria > M2410 > M2410 > JAUWTJ01. The sequence continues at coordinate 36,438 of JAUWTJ010000019.1, forward strand.
CCAGGGGCTGATACAATACCCCGCAATTCAACGATTTCTTTGACCCCGTGTGGTTTCCGGGGAGGCGAGTTTTCTTGTGCCGATTAATAATTCGAAATTTTCATCGTTAACTCAAAATTCACCCCAATCTTGCGAACATCACTCCACTGAAGAGATCAAAATTGATCGTGAGGTGCTGGTCCAAAAGCAAAAAGCGAGGGCGGACGGCGCGGCGTAAGAGGAGGGAATTATGGCTTTATTGGATCTTTCGACGGAACAGGCTTTGCAGCGGGCGGACACTGAGCAAACGGGCGAAGCGCTCTACGATTTGGGCATCCTGTTTTCAACAGGTCAAGGCGTCGACATGGATTATGTAGAAGCCCACAAGTGGTTTAATCTGGCGGCACTGCGCGGTGTTATTGAGGCGCGTGACTGGCGTGCAGAGATCGCTCGCGAAATGTCTATGGATCAGATCGCTGAAGCCCAGCGTCAGGCCCGGGAATGGCTTGCCGTTCACTAACCGGCTTCGGTTCAGTCTCCAGCACAAAGTGAAAAAGAAAAAGGCCCACCGAATATCGAGGGGCCTTCTTTGATTCTGAATAGCTGAAGCGTTTTGACCTTTTAGTGTGTCATCGCATAAATGACTACACCGGCCCCTACAACAGGCGGTAGAACACGCCAGGCTTGCTGTAGGCCTTTGCGAATAATCTTCTTCAGGGGGCGACGGTTATCATTGGCTGCGGATACCTTCGGACGCGCTGTATGATCGCCAAGGGATGCCGGAAAGGGCATTCCCGTACCGTTCTCAACGATCATTGGTCTGGTTTTTGGCTGACGCATTGGATCAATCCCCGTTAGGGCAAAATCCTACGCTGATATCGTGCGCTTGTCGATTACGTAAAATCGCCAGGTGATCGATAGATTGCCAAATTTCAGGTTAACGGCAGTCAAGGCCTATCGTTTGTCGATTGGGACATAGGCCCGCGGAGGCTCACCGGTATAGAGCTGACGCGGCCGACCAATCTTCTGATGCGGATCCTCAATCATTTCGCGCCACTGGGCGATCCAGCCGACGGTTCTTGCGACCGCGAAGAGCACAGTGAACATGGAGGTCGGGAATCCCATCGCCTTCAGGGTAATTCCGGAATAAAAATCAATATTCGGGAAGAGCTTCTTCTCGGCGAAATAATCATCTTCAAGGGCAATGCGCTCCAGCTCAATGGCAACCTGAAGAAGCGGATCGTTCTTCACGCCGACTTCCTCCAGAACCTCGTGACACGAGGCCTGCATCACGCGGGCACGCGGATCGTAGTTCTTGTAAACCCGGTGGCCGAAACCCATCAGGCGGAACGGGTCATCCTTGTCTTTGGCTTTGGCGATATATTCCGGGATCCGATCAACAGAACCGATTTCCGCCAGCATCGAAAGAGCTGCTTCATTGGCGCCGCCATGAGCCGGTCCCCACAGACAGGCAATGCCCGCAGCAATACAGGCGAACGGGTTTGCCCCTGATGAGCCTGCAAGACGCACTGTGGACGTCGATGCATTTTGTTCGTGATCCGCATGCAGGATAAAGATCTTGTCCATGGCGTGGGAGAGGGCAGGGCGGTTAACCCAATTCTCTGCCGGGACCGCGAAGCACATACGCAGGAAGTTGTCAGCATAGCGCAGATCATTGCGCGGATAGATGAACGGCTGTCCGATATGATATTTGAAAGCCATTGCGGCAATCGTCGGCATTTTTGCGATCATGCGGTAGCAGGCAATCTTGCGCTGGTGTTCGTCGGTGATATCGGTGGAGTCATGATAGAACGCGGACAGGGCGCCCACTACACCGCACATAATGGCCATCGGGTGAGCATCACGGCGGAAGCCTTTGAAAAAGTTATAGAGTTGCTCATGCAACATGGTGTGCATGGTGATGTCGTGTTCGAACTCGAGCATTTCGCTCTTGCTTGGTAGCTCGCCAAACAGGAGGAGATGGCAAGTCTCCATAAAGCTGCCATGCTCGGTAAGCTCCTCAATTGTATACCCGCGGTGGAGCAGGGTTCCCTCTTCACCGTCAATAAACGTAATTGAGGACTCACAGCTGGCTGTGGAGGTGAAGCCAGGATCGTAGGTGAATTTGCCGGTTTCTGCGTAAAGTTTGCGGACATCGATGACATCCGGACCCATTGTGCCGGACATGACCTGAAGATCGATCATGGCGCCGCTATCGGCGAGTTGATCGGTTCCGGACGGTTTTGCTCGAGATTTGCTGGGACTCATGTCGCGTTCCTTTTTTATATTTTTGGAAAATCGCCGGCCGCAGATTGGGATCGCGCCAGCGTCGGGATTTCTGGGTTCACTATACCCTGTTCGTTCAGGCAGGGCGAGGATTTGTGCGGTTTTTTCAGGCCATATCCCCGAACTTATCCACATATTAGCCGCTAAAGCCGGGTAGACCCTAAGCCTGCGTCAATTGGTCTGCTATCCGTCCCAGGACTTCATCCTTTCCAAGGGCGGTAAGGACCTCATAGATGCCTGGTGCATTCGACGTGCCGGTGAGAGCCGCTCGTAGCGGTTGAGCGACTTTGCCAAAGCCGACTTCTTTTTCTTCGGCAAAGCTGCGCAGGACCGGGTCAAAGGCGTCGTGCTCCCAGGTTTCCATGGCCTCAAGGCGCGGTTTGAGCGCCGCGAGCAATTCCCGCGCGCCGTCTTTCTGCAGCGGCTTGCCAGCTTTTTCCTCAATTTCAATAGGGCGCTCTGCAAGAAGAAACCCAATAGATTCAATAAGGTCAGGAAGCAGCTTCGCGCGATCCTTGAGTGATGGCATCAAGACTTCAATGCGAGTCTTTTGAACATCGGTAAGGTCGCGTCCGATATTGGCAACGACCCAGTCAACGAGATCAGCATCGTCCTTTGCCTTGATATAATGAGCATTAATGCTTTCCATTTTTGCAAGGTCAAGCTGCGCTGCACCCTTGTTAAGGCCGCTTAACTCAAACCATTCTGTCGCCTGTTCGACAGAGATGATCTCGTCATCGCCGTGCGACCAGCCCAGGCGCAGCAGATAATTAATCAGCGCCTCGGGCAGAAAACCCATGGCGCGATAATCCTCGGCGCCCAGATCGCCGTGGCGCTTGGAAAGTTTCTTGCCGTCGGACCCGTGGATCAGTGGCACGTGTGCCATGATCGGGATGTCCCAATCCAGAGCATTGAACAGTTGAATCTGCCGCGCGGCATTGTTGAGGTGGTCGTCGCCGCGGATGATGTGCGTGATCGCCATATCGTGGTCATCGACAACAACGGAGAGCATGTAGGTCGGCGTGCCGTCACTTCGCAGCAGAACCATGTCATCAAGGTCTCTGTTGGCGAAGGTGACATCGCCTTGCACCTTGTCATGGACAATTGTCTCGCCTTCGGTCGGTGCCTTGAGACGAATGGCGGGTGCAACGCCCTGTGGAGCCTCGGACGGATCGCGGTCGCGCCAACGCCCGTCATAGCGGGGGCTTTGCCCGTTTGCTCTTGCTTGTTCACGCATTTGAGTGAGTTCGTCCGGGGACGCATAGCAGCGGTAGGCGTTACCTTCGGCCAGCAATTGATCGACGACCTCGCGGTGGCGGTCGGCGCGGGCAAATTGCGAGATGGGATCGCCGTCCCAGTTGATGCCCAGCCACGACAGTCCGTCGAGAATTGCATCGACGGCTTCATCGGTCGAGCGCGTGCGATCGGTATCCTCGATGCGCAGCAAAAACGTCCCGCCATGATGCCGGGCGAAAAGCCAGTTAAACAGGGCTGTCCGCGCGCCGCCAATATGCAGGAAGCCGGTGGGCGACGGGGCAAAGCGGGTTACGACCTTCGATTGTTGTGTCATACGTGTATCCAAGTGTAGGCTATTATTGGCCGCAATCAGCGGTTTTGGGAGGGAGTGGGTAAAGAGGGCCTTTTGGCCCCTGATACTTCTCTATCCCCGTGTTCAGCCGGAGTTCTATCACAAAGATGCGTGGCAATGGTATCGCCATTATGACCGGACTATTGCGCTGGCTCGCGGTCCAACAATTCCGCGTCAGGCGGCTGGGTTTGTCTGTTCTGGATCTTGTCGGGCGCGAGAGGGATCGCTGGGCTCTTTGGGTGCCGGTCCTCATGGGGATCGGTATCGGTCTGTATTTTTCTCTCAAGGTGGAGCCACCTTTGCTTACCGCCCTGACTGGACCCGCGGTGATTGCCGCGCTACTGGCTTTGCTGTGGCGGCTGAAGGTTGGCGGCGGGTATATCGCTCTTGGGCTTCAGGCCGTGCTTTGCCTGAGCGTCGGATTTGCAGCGGCAAAGATCCGCACCGAACGCATCGAGGCGCCGGTTCTGGAGCGCGAAATTCGCAATGCGACGGTTGAGGGGCGCATCACAGGCCTGCGACCGGGCAGCGACGGGTTTCCGCGCCTCATTATCAGGCCGTCGAGTATTTCAAGACTGCCTGACGACAAGCTGCCGCGCGGGTTGAGACTTTCCTATCGCGGTGATCGCAAACTCCTCATGCCGGGCATGACTGTCAGATTTCGCGCTACCATGATGCCGCCGCCGGGACCAGTCATGCCGCACGGGTTTGATTTTGCCCGTCAGTCTTTTTTCGACGGTCTCGGCGGTGTTGGTTACATTGTCAGCAAACTCGAAGAAGTGCCGGACGGCGATGGCGTCAGATCGCCGTTCGACAGGGTGTCAATTCAGGTCGGGAATTTCAGAGCCCGTCTGGCACAACGTCTCAGGCTCGCGCTTCCTGGCGAGCAGGGTGCGATTGCGGCGGCGCTTGTTACCGGAGACCGGAGCGGCATTCCGCCGGACAGGGTCCAGGCGCTGCGAGATTCAGGTCTTGCACATCTCTTGGCGATCTCGGGCCTTCACATGGGCATGGCCGGTTTTGCAATCTTTGGTCTGGTGCGAGCGCTCCTTGCAGCGATCCCTTTTGTTGCGCTCAGATATCCAATCCGGAAATGGGCTGCTGCTGCCGGGCTTATCGGCGCATCGACCTATCTTGTCATCTCCGGCGCACCCATATCGGCCCAGCGCGCCTTTATCATGTTGTCGCTGGTCTTTGTTGCCATACTCTTTGACCGACAGGCCTTCACCTTGCGCATGGTAGCTCTTGCCGCCATTTTCATTCTTCTGCTTCAGCCAGAGAGCCTGATGGAAGCCGGGTTTCAGATGTCGTTCGCGGCCAGTACGGTTCTCGTCTCCGCCTATGAAGCCAAACGCCGGTGGGCAAGGGGACGGCCGAAGCGGGGAAGTTTTGTTATGGGCGCGGGCGAGCCCCTCAACCTGACGCACTGGTTCGGAACGAAGTTTACGCGTTATGTCGGCGGCATACTTCTCACCACTCTCCTTTGCGACTTCGCGATCGCTCCTTTTGCGGGCTATCACTTCAATCGGTTTGCCAACTACAGCCTTATCTCCAATCTCCTCGCTGTTCCTGTGATGGGTACTCTTGTGATGCCCCCGGCCGTTCTGGCTCTGGCTCTCATGCCTCTGGGCCTCGAAGCCTGGCCCCTTGGCATCATGGGGGTTGGCATTGATCAAATTCTTTGGGTTGCCACCGGTGTTGCTGAACGAAACCATTCGGTAACGTCGGTTCCTGCCTGGCCGCCTCTGGCTCTGTTGCTCATTGTCATGGGAGGATTGTGGCTGCTCTTGTGGTCGAAGCGCTGGCGTCTCGGCGGTGTGGCCGGCATCGCTGCCGGTCTCTTCATTGCGATGATGGCTGAGCAGCCTGATCTTCTTATTGGACGCGACGGCAAGAACATTGCCGTCAACACCGGCGGCGAAGACCTCGACATCATGAAGGACGGCCGCAAAACCTATGCGACCGATACATGGCGTCGTCGTTTCGGCGCAACGGCGGCGGATGAGCGGGTGGCTTCCTTCAATTGCGACAGGCTCGGCTGCGTCTATCACCTTGCCGACGGGCGAACCCTCGTCCATGTCAGCGATAGCCGCGCCTTCTTCGAGGACTGCCGTATCGCCGATATTCTGGTCACCAATCTTTATGTGCCAAAGACCTGCATTGGCCCGGCTCTCATCATCGACAAATGGGACATCCGCGACGGCGGCGCCCATGCGATCCGTTTTCTGGACGAGGGGTATTCTGTTGTTACCAGCCAGGGTGTGAGGGGAAACAGGCCATGGTCGAGGGGGAGTTAGTTAGAAGTTTGTAGATCCGGCACGCGATATTGCCGAATGAAGTCAATGAAGGAAGTGCGGGCGAATGAAACACTCAAGCGTGACAAAATTATTTCGATACCGATCGTGGAAGGATATTGACGAACTGAACAGAGAACTTGACCTCATGAAGAGGCAGAGAGTTTGGTGCACAACGCCTGATAAATTGAATGATCCATTTGATTTCAAACTGCCAATCATCACGAATCTCAACCCGGACGAACGGAAGCGCCTGTATCAGAAGTCGGCGATTGCCATTGGGAGAAGCAGACCCCAGCGCAGACGAGCTGCAAAGCGTTTTGCTGAGACCGGTGACGACCAGATGTATCTGGAACTGGTCGAAGACATGCAAAATAGAGTCAATAGGACACGTGTATGCTGCTTTGCCAGCGATGCTGTCAATCAACTCATGTGGTCCTATTACGCCAATTCTCATGAAGGGATGTGTATTGAGTTTCAAAGGCATTCTGCAAACAACCTTGGAAACGATGAAGTCACACGAAAGGTTGATTACATCAAGGAAAAGAATTTGAAACTCATTGACATGATGTCAAGTGAACCGGGGGTTCTTTATGAATTGGATCAGGCAAAACAGGTCTTGGAACACACTTTTTTCCACAAGTCTGAGGTTTGGGAGCACGAACAGGAATTTCGTTTCTTAGCCGGGGATGATGGAAATGAAATTCCTTCACCGGGCGAGATTATTGGTGTGACTTTTGGACTTAGAATGGGGGAAAGAGATAGAAGGCACGTTGCAACCGTGCTTGGTAAGAATTTTGACTATTGGGAAGCAATAGAAGACAGCGAGAGTTTTGAAATCAAAAGACGGTGGATCGAGCACGAGGAAATTGCGGGCAAGGTCGTCTGACCTCACTCCGCCGCGCCAATCACACTCTTCTTCACAGCCGAGCCCCAAACCAGCTCATGACCTTCGCGCGGGTCCGAGGGGACGAGGCGCGAGAGGCTGAGGGAGATGAGGGCCATGGCGGCGCCGATCCAGAAGACGGCGGCGTTGTTCTGGATCCAGACTATACCCAAAACTACCGGCAGGCAGACGGCTGCGATGTGGTTGATAGAGAAGGCGACGCCGGCAGTTGGCGCGATGTCGGCCGGGTCGGCGATCTTCTGGAAGTAGGTCTTGATCGCCAGCGCCATGGCGAAGAGCGCATGGTCGAGGAAGAAGAGCGAGGCTGCGGCAAACCCGATGATTGGCAAGCCAAGGAGTGTGGTGGTTCCGACTGGCTGACTGGCGACGATGCCATAGGCCGAGAAGATGATGATCAGGCCGGTATATTCAAAGGTCAGCGATTTGCGCTCGCCATATTTATGGATCATGCGGCCAATGTAGGGGGCGAGGAACATGTTGAGCAGGTGATTGCACAGATAGAGGCAGGTCATCGCCAGGATCGGGAAGCTGAAGCGCTCGACCATCATGAAACCGGCAAAGACGACAAAGATCTGACGCCGCGCACCGCTCATGAAGGTGAGGGCGTAGTAGAGCCAGTAGCGTTTGCGGAGGATCAGCTCCTTCTTCTGCTCGACTTTCTGTTCATAGATCGGGAAGTACAAGGCAACGTAGACGGCGATGGAAATGGTGAGCGAGCCGCCGATCAGATAGATATATTTGTAGTCGAGCCCGAACACAGTGTTGGTCAGCAGGATAATTCCGTAGGCAGCCAGGCTGGCGAATGAACTGGCGGCAATGATTTTGCCGATGGTTTGCGGCGCGCGATCTTTGGGGATCCATTGCAGCTGCAGCGACTGGGTTCCGGTTTCATAATAGTGAAACCCGACCGACATCAGGATCGTCGTCGCATAAAGCCCCCAGACCGACGGGAAGAAGCCGGTGAGCGCGACACCAAACCCGGCAAGGCCAAGCGACAGGACCGTAAACTTCTGCTCGCGAATGAAGATCGTGATGAAGACAAACAGGAAGGTCAGGAACCCCGGGATTTCACGCAGGCTTTGCAGTGTGCCGATTTCAATGCCGGTGAAATTGGCCTTCTCGATGGCGAAGTTGTCCAGCATTGTCCGCCAGATCGAAAACGTCAGCGGCATGGCAATCGCCATGATCACAAGCATGGTAATCTGGTTCCGGCTTTCTGTTTCAGTTCCGCCGGTGATCCAGTGTGTTAAGCGCGTGAGCATAAATCTTCCTCCTCATCCTGAGGGATTGCGAAGCAATCTTCTCGAAGGATAGAGGCTCCATTGTGTCTGCCATGCCTCCTTCGAGACAGATGCTGCGCATCTTCCTCAGGATGAGGTTGGTGTGTATTTTCTCTGCGCTCTACCTGTTCAGCTCTTTCATCGCGTTGTCGATGCCTTCAAGCGTGAGAGGGAACATACGGTCGGAGAACACCTGATTGATAATCTCGATGGACGGTGTGTATTCCCAGTGTTTGTCCGGCACAGGATTAAGCCAGACCGCGCTTTCATAGATATCCGTCACGCGCTGTAGCCACATCGCACCGGCTTCCTCGTTCCAGTGCTCGACGCTGCCGCCCGGATAGGTGATCTCGTAGGGGCTCATGGTCGCATCGCCAATAAAGATGACCTTGTAGTCATGTGGATAGGTGTGAAGCACGTCCCAGGTCGACATCACTTCATTGTGGCGCCGCTTGTTGTCTTTCCAGACGCCCTCATAGAGGCAATTGTGGAAGTAGAAATATTCCATGTGCTTGAATTCACTGCGCGCCGCCGAGAAGAGTTCCTCGCAGGTGCGAATGTGGGCATCCATCGAGCCGCCGATATCAAAAAAGATCAGCACCTTGATCTTGTTGTGGCGCTCGGCAATCATTTTGATGTCAAGATAGCCCTGGTGCGCCGTGGCACGAATGGTATCGGGCAGATCAAGCTCGGTCTGGGCTCCCTCTCGGGCGAACTTGCGCAGACGCCTGAGCGCGACCTTGATGTTGCGTGTGCCCAGCTCAACGGAGTCATCCAGGTTCTTGTATTCCCGCTTGTCCCAGACCTTGACAGCCTTGCCATGGCGGCCTTTTTCCTGGCCGATGCGCACGCCTTCAGGATTGTAGCCATAGGCGCCGAAGGGTGAGGTGCCACCGGTGCCGATCATCTTGTTGCCGCCCTCATGGCGTTTCTTTTGTTCCTCAAGGCGCTCCTTGAGAGTTTCCATGAGCTTTTCCCAGCCGCCCAGGCTCTCGATCATTTTCTTTTCTTCCTCGGTGAGGAATTTCTCCGACAGGGCTTGCAGCCATTCTTCAGGGATCTGGGCGGTCAGAACGTCCTCGAGCGCTTCCATGCCTTTGAAGACATGGCCGAAGACCTGGTCGAATTTATCGAGATTGCGCTCGTCCTTGACCAGCGTCGTGCGGGCAAGATAGTAGAAATCATTGATGGAATATTCCGGGATATTCTTTTCAACGCCCTCCAGGAGCATAAGATATTCCTTCAGCGTTACCGGAACTTTCGCCGATCTCAATTCTGTAAAGAGATTGTAGAACATCTTGTACTCCTGTTAGCGCGTCATCTTCGATCAATGGTACTCAGGTATTGCGTTCGCGGCGGGCGAGGAACGCAAGCCGTTCAAACAGATGAACATCCTGCTCGTTCTTCAAAAGCGCGCCGTGAAGCGGCGGGATCAGTTTGTTCGGATCGCGTTCGCGCAAGACCTTTTCATCAATGTCCTCTGACATCAAAAGTTTGAGCCAGTCGAGCAGTTCGGAGGTTGACGGCTTCTTCTTGAGGCCGGGCACGTCGCGCACTTCGAAGAACACATTGAGCGCTTCTGAAACCAGTTTCTGTTTGATGTTTGGATAGTGCACATCGACGATTTCCATCATCGTGTCACGATCCGGGAAATTGATGTAGTGGAAGAAACAACGGCGCAGGAACGCATCGGGCAGTTCCTTTTCGTTGTTCGACGTAATCATCACAATCGGGCGGGTCGTTGCCTTGATCTGCTCGCCGGTCTCGTAGACAAAGAATTCCATCCGGTCGAGCTCAAGCAAGAGGTCATTGGGGAATTCGATATCGGCCTTGTCGATTTCATCAATCAGCAGAATAGGACGCTTTTCAGAGGTGAAAGCCTCCCACATCTTGCCTTTCTTGATGTAATTGCCAATGTCCTTGACCTTCTCGTCGCCGAGCTGGGAGTCCCGGAGACGCGAGATCGCGTCATACTCATAAAGACCCTGTTGAGCCTTGGTGGTGGACTTGACGTGCCATTCAATCAGCGGAACACCAAGAGCTCCGGCAACCTCTGCTGCCAGAACTGTTTTGCCGGTTCCCGGCTCTCCCTTGATCAGGAGCGGGCGCTCCAGTGTGATTGCCGCGTTAACAGCGACCCGAAGGTCCTCGGTCGCGACATATTGTTTTGTGCCTTCAAACTTCATCGAACCCTCTTTCCTGGAGTTTTGATTTCGAATTGTGAAAATTTGTCAGTTGAAACTACGGGGCAGGGCGGAGCGGCGCAAGACCCTTTCAAAAAATATGCTAACTGATTGATAAAGCGCACACTTCTGGCAGTCTGTAGAGGCTCCAGAGTACCCGGAATGCGGGGGCAGATGCCGCGACCTTGACATTCAGAATCTGCCGGACTACCGGTCATGGCAATGGCAAAGAACCAATCCCCAGAAAAAAACGTCACTCATGTCCGTAACTGACGGTATCGAGACCTGGGGCTGGACCCCGGAATGGGCCGCCAAACTGGCCGATGTTCGGTGTGTCAGTGGTCACGAGACCCTGATGCCAGCCCGGATAGTGCGCCAGGAACGCGATCAATTCTTTATGGCCAGTGAAACGGGTCCTCACGCGGGGATTGTTTCCGGCAGTTTCATAAAGGCTAACGGGCGGCCGGTCACCGGCGACTGGGTTACCTTTGGCCCGATCGAGAACGATGCCAAAATGTTGATCCAGGATATTCTGCCGCGCAAGAGCGAGCTGGCGCGCCAGGGCGCGGGCGAGAAGACCGTCAAGCAAGTTATCGCTTCGAACATCGACTGGGTCTTCATTGTCATGGCCTTCGACAATGACTTCAACCTGCGCCGTCTTGAGCGCTATTTGCGCCTCGTCTCGGCGAGGAATGTGGAGGCGGTGGTTGTTCTCAACAAGCTGGATCAAATTGATGATCCGGCAGAGCAGATCGCCGAGGTCAAAAGCGTCGCTGGCGACATGCCGATTTATCCGGTCAGCGCCATAACAGGTGAAGGTGTCGATGCCCTGACGCAGATGCTCGGGAAAGGTCAGACGCTGGTCTGCGTTGGGTCGTCCGGTGTCGGGAAGTCGACGCTGATCAACTATCTCGTGGGTAAGGAGCTTCAGGCGACGTTTGAGGTGCGTGAGGGCGACGACCGGGGCCGGCATACCACAACACAGCGCGAACTCATCAAGCTGCCCTCAGGGGCTCTGATGATCGATACACCGGGCATTCGCGAACTGTCCGAGTGGCGCGAGGAAGAAGACGAGGATTTCGTTGATCGGGCCTTCGCCGATATCGATGAGATGGCGCTCACATGCAAGTTCAGCGATTGCAGCCACAAGAACGAGCCTGGTTGCGCCGTACTGGCGGCAATGGAATCTGGCGACCTCGATGCGGGGAGGCATGCCTCATGGCGAAAACTTCATGAAGAGCTCAGAGCTCAGGCCAGGCGTCAGGAAGCGGCCGAGCAGCGAAAGGGCAAAGCGCCCCGAGGCCGATCGCGGCGCATTCAGAAGCCGAAGAAGCGGTGAACCACGGGTCTAAATGAACTTCGTTCCCTCCTTCCAGTTCATGGTGGCGCAGTTGTTCCTTGTATGCTTAGGTCAAAAAAATGTAGTGGACTTCAACAATACCTGAACTGAGGACGTAGATGAAAAACATTGTCATTTGGGGCACCGGTAGTCTTGCTTCGCTATTTCTGGAACAAAAGTCACAAGATTATAATGTTCTATTTGCTGTTGAAGGGCAACACACGCCTGAAACCCCCGACGCGCTTTTGGGCACCCGAATTATTTTAAAGGATGAATATTTCTCTTCGGAGTACGCCGATCATACTCTGATGATCTGTTCGACGTTTTTCGGAGAAATAAGTTTCGAACTGAATAGCCATGGGATCGGCTTTGACAGGATTGAGATTGCTATCGCCGGCGACTACAAGATTACCGTCACGCCAGCGACAGATCTCGACCCTTCAATAGAGGATTATATTGAAGGGCAAAAAATCTGCCGGGAATTGTACAACAAGCTCAAGTCAGACAAGAGTGTCACAACATTTCCAATAAGCGACACGGCCAAATACGATCTTCTCAAACATGGATTTGAACAGGTGGAACATCCGGGGCTCAATATGGAGTTTGGTGTTTTTCAAGGCGAGTCCATTCGCTTTCTGGCAGGTGTTAGCGATCAGATGTTTTATGGCTTTGATTCTTTCGAGGGGTTGCCGGAATATTGGGTGGCAGGATATTCAGCGGGAACTTTCGACCAGGGAGGTGAAATCCCCCAAGCGCCGGACAATGTATCCTTTATCAAGGGTTGGTTTGACAAGACGCTTACAGGCTTTCTGGCTGAGCACCCTGGACCAGTCGGATTTCTTCATATGGATGCGGACCTGTATTCGTCCACAATATATGTCCTGAACCAGTTGAAGGACCGGATTCAAAAAGGGACTGTTATCGTTTTCGATGAGTACAATTATTTCCTTGATCCGACCTTTGCCGAGAAGAAGGCCTTTGAAGAATTTACCTTTGAGAATAACATCAGCTATGTCCCCATTAGCCAAACAATTCATTCTGTCGGGTTCAAGATAGTTTAGGTAACCAATGTCAGGGTCTGACTGGAAAGGACTTTATTGGCTGGATGGCTGCTCAGGCCAAACGGTCCTTGCGCAACCCGGTTTCCCAAATCTCGTCATACAGAGTGATGATTCTCTCCCGGGGGACGCCAAGTTCCAAAATCGCTTTGGTAATGGATTCTTCGGCGAATTTTGACGACACAACGACAGAGCTATCACCGGATTTTTTGATGAATTCATCCGGGGAGATAATGTTATGATTGCCCTGTTTCTTGCCCCATTTCTGATGATCGCTGTCAATGACTCCGATAACATTTCTGAGCTTAAGAAGATCGGTTTCGTCAAACAACTGAGCGGTATGAACACCGGCGCCCCAGACGTAGACATCTTTGGTTGATTTCAGAAATGTCTGATTGTGTGACGTCCAGGCGTTTCTGTCGAGAGCGTTGTATTCTTCGCAAAACTGAAGCGAATTTTCAAAGCAATTGAACAGCGGCGCCTTGCGATCCGTGGGTCTGGCCAGGATGGTGAGGGCGGGATATTCGTCAATCATGGTTGTGAAGATTTCATCCGGCGCCAAGCCAGCTTGCGACAACAGATTTTGAACGGTCCCGACCGTAAAATAGCTGAGGTGTTCAAAAGCAAACCAGCCAATAGGCAGCAATTCGGGTCGAATGGAGCAGGGAACCTCGAACAGGATATGGCCATCAGGGGCCAGGCAATCCCTGGCTCGTTTCAAGGCACTGACCGGATCATGCAAATGTTCAATCACATGTGCGAACATAAGAATATCCACGTTTTTGACATTTGGCAAAATGTCTTCCTCGGCGCCAACATCGACATCAATGCCATGATATTCTTTGGCCTGTTTGGCAACAAAGTGAGAGGGTTCGCAGCCGCCAACGTCCCAACCAGCTTTCTTGAAATAGTGAAGATTGGCGCCGCTTGCGCAACCAACTTCGTAGATGCGGCCAGGGGTCGGACAGCCATCGCTGGCAATCCGGATGTAGCGGGCGGCTTTCTTGTTTGGCTCCTCGGGCACTTTGTAATTTGCATCGAGAACCTGATAATTTGAAAAGAACTCGTAGTGCCCGATCATCTGCTCGTAGGGGATCGGTGAGATCTGGCCGATATAACCGCAATCCTTACAGATGTCGAAACTGACTTCAATATCGCCGACACCGACGATATCCCAGGTGCCCTTGCGGATGGAAATGTAATCAGTACTTTCACATATAATGCAGTGGTGCTTGGTCATTTGGTGTGCCTCATAGATGTGACGATTATTGTGCTGACTTCTGTTCAGATTTGTTCAAGACCAGTTTGTCAAGCGCGATGCCGAGGTCTCTAAAGTTCGCATCCCACTCACCGGAGACTTCCTGTTGAAAGACTTCAGTGTCCGGGTAGAAAGGATAATCCAGTTCCCCCAGACTTGCCCAGCCCCGACGTGTGATTACGAACCAGGTTTTGGTGCCAACCGACCCTGCGAGAGCTGCGGCGGCCGTTGGCGCAGCGATTACAACGTCCAGCGCGGCGCACAGGGCGGCATTGCTGTCCAGATTATCTTTTATATCGAGGCCTTCCATTTGATGCAGCGTGCAGCCAAATCGGTTCTGGATTTCCTCAACCTCTTCGGCAACTTCACCGTACTGGAGATTGACAAAGGTTGCTTTTTTGTTTTCAAAAACCGGACCCCATTCTTCCAGGGGAGCAAATCCCTTGCCACGTCCGCCGGTGAGCAGACCGGAACGCCAACACACTCCCACGAATGGGCCATCTGAAATCCGGGACAAGCGAGCCTTCCATTCTTCGATTTCTTCAGGATCCGGTTGTAATAAATTCCCGACGTGACGATAAGAGTCGACATCCGGACGCAGAAAAATAGAAAGGTCTCCCATTGGAGTGTAATAGTCCAGGGTCCCGCGATCATTCTGCCAGCGCGTAACGTGCACGGTTTTACCGTTGTGGGTAATGAAGATCGGAGAGGATACCAGGCAGCCAGGGTAGGCGCGCTCAAATAGCGGTATCAGGCGCGGTGTCACGGATATCAGAACATTGCCATCATCACCCACTTTATCAATCAAGTCCTGGATGGGATTGGCGAACATGATTTCATCGCCAACACCTTGTTCACCGATGACCAGAATATTCTTGCCGCGAACATCTTCTCCATTCCACATTGGTGCTTCGACAGCATAGAGCTGGGATGACAGGAAATTGGGTTCATTGCGAATTTGGTATTCGCGCCAGCCTGTCTCGAGCCGCCCCATAGCTATTAGCGTCAAAGCCCTTGCGTATTTTACATTCATCGTATCGGCATGATTGGGAGGCGACTTTTCCAGGAACTTGTCAAAGTCGGCCAGAGACTCCTCAAAATGCCCGCGCCCGGAGTAGAGGATTGCCAGATTGTATCGCGCCCGATGATAATTCGGATCGAGGCGCAGTGCCTCCTGATAGAACGTGATGGCCTGTTCTTCCTGTTGCGAGTCGCACGCTATGGTCCCCATTGTGTTCCACAGCAGGGGTTCTTCAGGCATCAGGTTTATACCGTGACGGAGGATATCAATGGCATCGTCGAACCTGTTTTGTTCACGCAGCAAGACGCTGAGGTCATTGTAACCTGAAGGCAGGTCTGGTTTGAGCTCTATAAAGATGCGAAGGAATTTTTCCTCCACGTCGTGCAAACCAAGGTCCCGGGCGACGGAGGCCAGATTGAGATAGGCTTCAAATTGCGTAGGGTCCAGTTCAAGGGTTTTCTCGAACATGAGCAGCGCTTTGTGTTTTTCACCCAGTTTGTCAAGAGACACCGCCATTAAATGATAGCCGAGGGCATGCTCGGGGTCGATCTCAGTGGCTTGAAGGGTAAGTGTCAGGCTTTCCCTGTATTCAGCGCCGTTGAAGTGATTCAACGCCTTGCGCAATATGTTCTCCACTTTACGGGATGCTTTGCCCGAAGCGGATTTTCGGGAGCTGCGAAGCATCTTGCCCGCTTCTTTCACGAAGGCCTTGTCCTGTGAAGATAAGGTCTTCTTCTTGCCGGCCTGATGGTCTCGCTCCAGGTCTTTCAGATGTTCCGAAGTTACCGGTTGGGCGGCATCTATGACCTGTGAATCTTCGTTCGAAGTATTTAATGTATTGCTGTCAGGCATGGTCAGGGGTCTCTCGAAGTTTTGCTTGCCAAATCATTACTGAAGTTGATTAACAAAAATTGAAGGGTGTTCGTGTTCCGTAAAACAAAAGCAGCGAAGGAGATCAATAACTTCAATGGTTTATTAACTATGACTGGTTAACGTGACGGTGAGTTAATACAGAGGTTGGGGTGATTTTTACTCTGATGCCTCGCTTCAGGCCGGTGATCTGGCTGAATGTTTGATCGAGATGGAGAGCAGAAATGCCGTTAAAATTATCACTGAAACCTGGTGAGAAATTTGTTCTCAATGGTGCTGTCATTACCAATGGGGACAAGCGTTCCAGCATGGTTATCCAGAACAAGGCATCGATCTTGCGGGAAAAAGATATCCTGCAAGAGGACGAGGCGGATACACCGGCAAAGCGGATCTATTTCAGTATTATGATGATGTATCTTGATGCCGAGAGTAACCCTGAATATTATCAGGAATTCGCGCTGCGCACGACGGAATTTATGAGCGCCATTGACAATGCAGATGCGCTTGCCGTCTGCGTTGCCATTAGTAAAGACGTAATGTCTGCTGATTATTATAGTGGCCTTACCAAATGCCGCGCTCTGATAGCGTATGAAGATGAGAGGTTGAATTATGTCCCTGGGAGCTTACCAGAAGACACAAAAGATAACCGAGAATCCGCGTGAAACCGAGTATCGCCTGTTTGGGCAGGTAACCCATGCGTTGATTGGCGTCAGGGGTGTTGACCGAAATGACAAGCGTGTGATTGATGCCCTCGACTGGAATCGCAGGATGTGGACAGTTCTTGCGACAGATTGTGGCTCTGAAGGCAATGGATTGAACGATAAACTCAGGGCACAGATTATATCTCTGTCGATTTGGGTCTCCAGACATTCAAGTGAAGTCATGCGCGGGGCGGATGATGTTGAACCGCTCATCGATATTAATACGACGATAATGGAAGGGCTCCGGAGCGTGGCCGCAACATAAAGTGGCCGTAACATCTGGCAATGTCCGATTTCGAGGCTGATATGAAGACGGACCGCTTGCTTGCTGCGATTGACGCAAACCCGAACAGCCCTGAACTCTACCGAAATCTCGGTACTTCCCACTTCAATGAAGGCAATCCTGGCGAAAGCCTCGCTGCCTTTCTTATGGCCCTGGCGCTGGCGCCGGGCGATCACGAAAATCGCCAAAATGCAATGAGACTTCTGGGCATGACCAGCGGTTATCAAGTCCCTGGTCCAATCCGGGCGATTCTCGCAGAGTGCGCCTGCGACCCCGATCTTGATACGCAGGCTTTGGCCAGCGTCATTCATTCAGAATTTGCAAATGGATCGGTTGCGGATCTCCTGACCCATGACCTTATGTTGGCCGACCGGGGCAAAGTAAGAGGAGATCTGGCCAGAGGCGCTTACGACACTCTGTTTGAAGATGGCCTGCTCAAGTCTGTAATGACGGGTGCAATTCTTGTAACGCCGCTGCTTGAGGATGCCTGACCGCACTGCGCCGCTATTTCCTTGAGACACTGCTCGAGAATAACAAAGTGCCGGATGACTTTATGCTTGGGAAAGCAGATTTCCTCTCCGCGCTCGCCTGTCAGTGCTTTAACACCGAATATATTTATGCGGTAACGCCTGGCGAGTCAGATGCCGTTGAGCGCCTCGTCCGGGATACAGGTCCGGATACCGATATTGTGACCCTGTCGATCCTGGGGTGCTATCGACATCTCCATGACTTGCCAGCGGCTGGCACTCCGGAACTGTCTGGACTTTCGCTTTTGCAAGGCAGGATGGTTGAGCGGCTGATCAACGAACCGAGACGCGAAACAGAAATTGCGCGCCAAATTCGGTCACTAGGCGAAGTTCAGGACGCAACGTCACAGGCCATTCAGGCGCAGTATGAGGTCTTCCCCTATCCGCGCTGGACGTCCGCTGAAGCGGTGACCAGGCCCTTGCGGTTCGGCAAGTACATTCGTCAAAGGTTTCCCCTGGTGCGGGAAAAGCAGGTTCCCAAGGGTCCAATCAGGATACTGGTCGCTGGATGTGGGACCGGCAAGCAGGCGATCGAGGTTGCCACCTCCTACAAGGGCGCAGTGGTTACGGCTGTGGATCTGAGCCGGGCAAGTCTGGCTTACGCTAAAGCCCGTTCAGACGAAAGGGGACTGGACAACATCAGCTTCCTTCAGGCTGATATTCTCGGACTTGGCGATCTGGATCAGCAGTTCGATTTGATCGAATGCATGGGGGTTCTGCACCACATGGCCGATCCGCAGCAAGGTCTGAGCGTTTTGAAGGGTCTCCTGAAGCCAAATGGGTTTTTACGTCTGGCCCTTTACAGTCGCAGAGCCCGCAGCGAAGTTGAAGCGGCCTCCGCCTTTGCGAAGGATCTGGAGATCGATGGTTCGCCATCATCAATGCGTGATTTCCGTCAGAAGGTCTATCAAGTGCCGCCAGACCAGGCTGTGTCCAAAGTCGTGGAAACGCGTGACTTCTTCTCCATGAGCGGTCTTCACGACTATGTCTTTAATGTCCACGAACAGGCTTATACGCCACTGCAGCTCAAGTCATTCCTGGGTCAGGCGCAACTGGAGTTTCTGGGCTTTGATCTGCCAACGATGGATGTTGATATAGATTACCGAAAAGTTAATCCGGCTGACCGGTTTCTGACTGATCTCGAGGCATGGGAGCATTTTGAAGCAGACCATCCCGATACCTTCGCAGCGATGTTTCAGTTCTGGTGTCGAACGGAGCCGACGCGCCTGTAAACTCGGTAAGATTTACCGATCGGGAAATAGCGCTCGGCAATAACGATCTTTATGGACAGGTTGATCTCACAGATCATGAGATGAGCAGTTCATCAGGCAAAATTCTCTTATATAAATCAATGCGTTAAGTGACCTCATCGGGTCATGACGCCTGGCATGCTTGTTGCTCTTCCTGTATCAGGCAAAACGCCCTGAGCAAAACGCTCGGTTTAAATCCAGAATGGAAGGTACTAAATTATGTCAGCTACAGTAAACACGAATATGGGTGCAATGGTTGCTCTTCAATCACTGAACAAAACCAATAATGAACTGTCTATGGTTCAGGGTCGGATCAATAGTGGCCTGAAAGTGGCAAGTGCCAAGGATGATGGCGCGCTGTTCGCTATCGCACAAGGTATGCGCGGTAAGGTCGCCGGATTTGGTGCTGTTAAGCAGAGCTTATCACGTTCTGTCAGTACAGTGGATGTTGCGCTGGCAGCGGGGGAGGCCATTTCCGACCTCCTCATCGAGATGAAGGCCAAGGCTGTTGCCGCGGCGGATACCAGTCTCGACACTGCCAGTCGAAATGCTCTGAATGAAGATTTCAAGGCGCTTCGCGACCAGATCACCACGATCACTCAGAATGCCGAATTCAACGGCATCAATATGATCAAGAACGGTGGTTCGGCTATTAATGCATTGGCTAACGAAAATGCAACGTCGAAGATCACCGTGGGTGCTCAGGATCTTTCCCTGACCGGTACTGTGGTGACGTTGACAACCACAACAGCCATTACGACAGCTACATTGGCTGCAACGGCTATTTCCAGCCTTGGTACGTCGATCACCAACGTCGGTACCGCTCTTGCCAAATTGGGCACGGGTGCCAAGAAACTTGAGGTCCATTCATTGTTTGTTACCAAGCTGGAAGACGCTCTTGTCGCTGGTATTGGTAACCTCGTTGATGCGGATCTGGCCA
>JAUWTJ010000028.1 GCA_030614785.1 Alphaproteobacteria bacterium
GAGACTTCGATCTGCGGCGTATTATCGTCCAAAGAGGTCATCGGGATCATGGCAACTTCCATGACGCCCCAGATGACGTAGAGCACAGCCGGTATGGCGACGCCGAGGAACAGGAGGAGGAATGGATTGTCGAGCAATCTCTGCATTGCCGGAATACGTTCCCCGCCGCCAGCACCTTCATTTCCATTTGGAGATTCTGTCACGATCTAAATTCCTTCTCTTGTGTGTGCCGACCCGCCTCGCAAGAGAGGGCGGCTGAAAACCCGTGGTTACTAGGCATATAAGGTTATGAGTGAATAGCTATCCTTGACCGCGATCAATCGGGCATTGTGTCGCAAGTGTCAGCATTCCTGCCGCGCTTTGGCCTGAGACCGGCCTGGGTCTGCAGGAACGGCCAAAGAGAAAGGCGGGCCCGATTTGCACCGGGCCCGCCTTCCATTTCGGGTTATGGAACTAGTAGATGTCCTTGCGAGTATTAAGCCCCACAAATTTGCCAGTTGGAGTGACCAGACGCGGATCACGAATCACATGCTTGAGCTTCCGGGTCTTGTCATCAATGACGACAATGGCTGATTCTTCTGCCGAAGAGTTCCAGATGGAGAACCAGATCTCATCGCCCGCAGCGTTATATTCACCTTGAACAACCCGGCGGACACCTTCGGTGATGCCAGACCATTCGCCCAGCGGAAGAACTTCATAGCCCGCATCCAGGTTGTCGAGGTCAAAGACCGCAACAGACGAGGCGACTTCAGCTTCCGGATTGAGCGGTGTATCCACATAGAGATTGCGTGACGTTGGATGTGTCTTGATGAAGAGCGATCCTCCGCCCTGACCTTCAAGAGTTCCAACGACCTTCCATGCGTTATCCGGGTGACCTACAGGGTCTGTGCCGATCATGGTGATTGTTTCATCACCAAGATGGCTGGTGGCCCAGACGGGGCCATATGTCGGATGGACAAAGTTCGCCCCGCGGCCCGGGTGAGGTGTTGCGCCCGGTGTCTTGATCAGAGCCGTCAGTGAACCTTCCTTGGTATCCACCACGGCAATGGTGTTGCGTGCATTAGCGGCAACGAGGAAGTAGCGCCCCGTTGAATCGAACCCACCATCATGCAGGAAACGTTCTGCTTCAATTGACGTCACCTGAAGATTATCGAGATCTTCGTAGTTCACCAGAAGAATGTGACCGGTTTCCTTGACGTTGACGATGAACTCCGGGCGATAGTGCGAGGCCACGATGGCAGCAACCCGTGGTTCCGGGTGATACTCTTGCGTGTCGTAGGTCATGCCGCGCGTTGAGACGACCTTGAGAGGCTCAAGGGTTTCGCCGTCCATGATGACATACTGCGGCGGCCAGTAGGCGCCTGCCACAGCGTATTTGTCTTCATAACCCTTGTATTTGGAGGTCTCGACCGAGCGAGCTTCCATGCCGACTTTGATTTCCGCAACGGTTTGGGGAGGATCCATCCACAGGTCAATCGCATTCACCTTGGCGTCGCGGCCAATGATGAACAGATAGCGGCCCGATGCCGAGATCCGCGAGATGTGAACCGCGTATCCGGATTTAATGATCTGGACGATCTCCTTGGAATGTCCATCGATCAGCGCAACTTCACCGGCGTCACGCAGGGTAACGGAGAAGAGATTGTCGAGATCCAGGTCGTTGAGCTTTTTGGTTGGCCGTTTCTTGACCGGAACCACAACTTTCCAGGTGTCACGGATTTCTGCCATACCAAATTCCGGCGGCTGAGCCGGATCGTTGAGCAGGTATGTGGCCATCAGATTGATTTCTGATTCGCTGAGACCGCCTTCAGCACCCCAGTTAGGCATTCCGCCGGGCGAGCCATAGGTGATGAAGGACGTCAGATAGTCCATGCCGAGCTCGCGGGTAATATCAGTTGTAAGCGGCTTGCCCGTTGCGCCTTTACGCAACACACCGTGGCAACCGGCGCACCGTTCAAAGTAGATTTTGTTGGCTGTGTCAAAATCGGCCTGAGTCAGGCCAGGAACGCCGGGTACGACACCGGGGGCTTCACCTTCAATAACACCCAGTTCCGGGGTGTATTGACCGCCTGGAGTTGTTTCGTGCTCTTTAAGCTTGTCCTTGTCTTGCGCGAGGGCTGGCGAGAGACCGACTGATCCTGCAACGAGTGCAGAAGCAACCAGCAAGCCCGATGCTGCCTTGAGTAGCCTGTTGGCCATGTGCGTATCTCCTGTGGCATATGGTTTGATTAGGGAAAATTCGATCCTGCGAAACTAGAGAAAAACCGTGGGGTATCACCTTGACTCCGGTCAATTGCAGGGGTGAAATCCAACTATGATACTGAGTCTCATTGTCGCAAGCGCGACATTGTGTCACGATCGCATGGATAGTTCTGCTCACGTAAAATAATAAAGTGATAGGAACTTGCAGGCAAGATCTTGAGGACATTCGCTCTGACCGGCTTGAGGGTCGAGGGTCCTGTTTGATGGCAAGGAACCTTGCCCATAGTTGAAGGACGAAGACCCGGCATGCGAAAAGGACGTATCTTCACGAGCCTGATCACCTTTCTGGCGGTGTCCTTCCTTTTTTTCGTTGCCTCACCGGTTTCGGCAAAAGCGACAGGGGCGGCTCCTGTTGATGCCGAAGCGATGGCAATGGCGTTCTTTCCGATCGCAACGCATATCGGGGCCATGGAAGGCGAGCCACCATCGGCCGCAGTCTACCAGCGCGGGCGGATTGTTGGCTATTTCCTTTTTACCCGGGATGTTGTCGCTTCAAAGGGATTTTCCGGAAAACCGTTTAATATCGCCCTTGGTCTCGCCCTTGACGGGACCATTGCCGGCGCGCGCATCATCGAGCAACACGAGCCAATCCTTGTCATCGGGGTAAGTGCGAAGGATCTCGACGCCTTTGTTGCACAATATATCGGTCTTGATATTCGCACGCCGGTCAAGGTCGTTCGCACGGTAAGGAACGAAAACGAGGTCGATGCTGTAAGCGGCGCAACTATTTCATCTGTTGTCCTGAGTGATGCCATTATCCGTTCGGCTCGTGCGGTTGGGCGCGTGCGCGGCGTTTTGGAGGGCGCTGCGATAGACTTCGACAGTTTTACCTCAAGAGACTGGAGCTCGCTTGTCGACGACAGGTCCATTGTCTCAAAGAAAATCAGCTATGGACGGATTCAGGCGGAATTGGGCAGCAAGGGCGCGTCGCTCTTTCCGGTCGGCGCAAGCGAGCCCGAGCCGGACGCACTGGTCTCCGAAGTCTTTGTTGCCCTTGCAACTCCGGCACAGATCGGACGCAACCTTATGGGTGATCTGGAATTTAACAGCGTGATGGGAGAGCTTGAGGACGGTGATCAGATTATATTCGTGGCCGGAACCGGTCTCTATTCTTTTAAAGGAACGGACTATCGGCGCAGCGGTTTTTTCGATCGCTTTCAGATCGTGCAGGCCGACAAAACCTACACAGTAAAAACATCTGACTACAGACGCATTGATGAACTGGCTGTGGAGGGACCTCCAAAACTGCGCGACAAGGCCCTGTTTATTTTGCCAGCAGCAACAGGGTTTGATCCGGCCAAAGAATGGCGCTTCGAGCTGATCATCAAGGGCAGCACGCCAGAGGGTCGCATCGCCTCGGCAATTATTCCTGTCATCTACGAACTGCCCGAACACTATCGTTTGAAATCAAACAAAACTGAAAAGACACTCTTCGGATACTCGCTGGAGGACATGATCTGGGTTGAGATCTGGCAGGGCCGAATGGTCGATATCATCATAGTCCTTGCCGCCTTGACCTGCCTCACCATCGTTCTTTTCATGCAAGACAAGATCACGATGAACCGGCATCTTCACAGCCGCATTCGGTTTGGTTTTCTCATCTTCACAACGGTTTGGCTGGGCTGGTATGCCGGAGCACAATTGTCTGTTCTCAATGTTCTGACCTTCGCCGAAGCCCTTCGGACAGGATTTGAATGGCAGTTTTTCCTGCTTGAACCTCTGGTCTTTATTCTCTGGTGCTTCGTTGGCCTGACGCTGCTCTTCTGGGGGCGCGGTGTTTATTGCGGCTGGTTGTGCCCGTTCGGCGCGATGCAGGAGTTGACCAGCAAGATTGCCAAAGCTCTTAATTTGCCGCAACTCAAAATTCCCTTCGTTATCAATGAAAGACTGTGGACGCTCAAATATGTAGTCTTCCTGCTACTCTTTGCTATCGCTCTGGGTGACATGACACTGGCGCAAACGCTTTCTGAAATTGAGCCCTTCAAGACGGCGGTGGTTTTGCACTTTATCAGGGACTGGCGGTTTGTTATCTACGCCCTGCTGTTGCTCAGTACGAGCCTCTTTGTTGAGCGGGCGTTCTGTCGCTATCTTTGTCCTCTCGGTGCCGCACTCGCCATTCCGGCGCGACTTCGTATGTTCGAATGGCTCCGGCGGCGCTGGATTTGTGGAACCCAATGCGCAATTTGCGCTGGCCATTGTCCGGTCCAGGCCATTCATCCAGACGGACACATCAATCCTAACGAATGTGTCAACTGCCTCAATTGTCAGGTCCAGTATTTCGATGACCAGGTCTGCCCGACAATGGTCCAACAGAGAAAGCGGCGCGAGAAACTGGCCGCTTCCCCGGCACCTGACCTGAGTAAAATCCCCAATCCCAAAGGCGAGGTGACCCCGTGACCCTCACATCAAAGACTGTGACCAGAAGGCGCATGATCGCCATATCGGCCGGTTTTGCAGGTTTGGGCGGCGCTGCAGCGCTGAACCAGCTCAGGCCGGGGAGCCAGGGCATGCGGGGCCAAATCGTTATTCATGAGTGGCGCGGCATTGCGCTCGGCGCGGAAACCTCAATCAAGCTGGCGCATGAAGATCGCAATGAAGTGGTCGCCGTGCTGTCCCGCTGCCGCACAGAAATTGATCGACTGGAGGGTATCTTCAGTCTCTATCGTCCAGATTCGGAGATTGTTCGTCTTAACGCCGATGGAGAACTGAAGGGTGCATCGATCGATTTCGAGCGCTGTCTCGAGGAAGCGCGCCGCGTGAGCATAATGACCGATGGCGCCTTTGACATTACCGTGGCGCCGCTCTGGGACCTTTACGCGCAAGGCGGGACAATAGCGGAGCGCAGGGTTGATGAAATTCGTTCCACTATAGACTATCGTTCGGTTCATCTGGATCCGGGCCGTATTGCCTTCGAAAGGGATCGAATGGCCATAACACTTAACGGTATTGCGCAAGGCTATATTACCGACCGTATCGCCGAGCTACTCAGAGAATACGGCTATTCGAGAAGTCTGGTTTCGCTTGGAGAGTTCTGTGCTCTTGAAGCGCCCGAACCAGGAAGTCCGTGGAAGGTCGGGATTGATGAGCCGGAAATGCAAAGCCAGGAGATTGCTCTCGAGAACGCGGCGCTGGCGACTTCGAGTGCCGAAGGTCTGGTATTCAAGTCGTCAAGCCAGGTCGATGCCTTGAGGGCAAGCCATCTGATTGATCCGCGGACCGGGAAGGCTTCCCCTCTGTGGGAGCAAGTCAGTGTGGTCGCGCCTTCCGCAGCGCGCGCAGATGCTTTGTCGACCGGTTTGTCATTCATCGACAAGACCAGGTGGGCGGATATACTGAGCCGTGCCGGAGCACATTTTGCGCTTGGCCGGGCAGCGGACGGTAAGAGGTTTCGGATTGTATCGGAAACCCGCCTGCAACACTGAAATCAGAGGACGGATTATGGAAATTATCTATTTTACAGCGGTTGCGGTCTTGCTCTATCTGGGTGCTGATCGTGCCGTTGATCTCATCGAACGTCGGCGTGGCGAGCGATTTGAAAATCGGTCCATCATATTTTTTGTCATTCTCGTCGTTTCCGCTTTCATAGTGTTTCGATTGATTCGATTGTTGACGGGAACACCTTGAAAACGAAGGGAAAATTTCATCAAGGCAAGCGGCAGGTCGTCGCAGGTTAGAAAAAAAGGCAGAACTCCGGGGTCGTCAAAAAGGTTGTTCCCGAGGAAATTGACGATGGTCAAGGAGGCGTAAAGGTTGCTTCCTATAAATGTACACGGATGTCTGTGCGATTCCCCGCATAGTTTTGGCAGCATTATTGAGGAGAGGGTTATGGCCATACACTCCCCGTCTGATCGGATTTGGTGGAACAAACCGATCGAAAAGATGGAACTTATCTGGATCGGCATTGCGTTTTGTTGGGGACTATTCATGTTCTGCGCGATGATCTGGTGGCATATCTATGGAGAGCAGAATCTCTCGAACGAGACATATAAAACCACGCCGGAATTGTTTGAGTCTCGAACTGAAGCAATGGTCGAAGCCTACACAGTGCGTGAGGAAGGTGATACGGGCATTCCTGTAGTTCATCCCCCCGCCGGTTCCGATGTCTATCTTCTGGCTCGCCGTTGGGAGTTCTATCCAATCCTGGAGCTGGATATGGGGCAGAGCTACCGCATCCACATGTCATCGACAGACTGGCAACACGGGTTCTCTCTTCAGCCTACGAATATCAATCTTCAGATTCATCCCGGCTACGAGATGGTGCTGACGATCACGCCTGACTCGTCGGGTGTGTTTAATATTGTCTGTAATGAATTCTGCGGGATCGGTCATCATCAGATGCTCGGCCGCATCCATGTCGTCGAATAGAGGGTGCACTGAAAATGGCAAACCAAGCTCAATTCCGCACTTGCCCCGAAACGGGTCTGAAAGTCGATCTGGCTGCGGAAAAACTCATCAAGGTAAACGCAGTTGTCGCTGTGGTCTTTCTGGCAGTAGGCGGGCTTTTCGGTCTGCTGGTTGCTCTGACACGCTGGCCAGCGGTTCACATTCTTCCTGACTCGTGGTTCTACCTTGCGCTCACGGCGCACGGTGCTGATGTCCTCTTGTTCTGGATCATCTTTTTCGAAATGGCGATGCTCTATTTCTGTTCGGCGATCTTGCTGAATAGCCGCCTTGCCGCGCCCAAACTCGCGTGGGGCGCGTTCTGGCTCATGATTGCCGGAGCTGTCATGGCGAATGTCGCCGTGCTCCAGGGTAATTCGAGTGTGATGTTCACATCCTATGTGCCAATGCAGGCCGCACCGCACTTCTATCTGGGACTGATCCTGTTTGCAGTCGGGATACTGGTCGGTCTCTGCTGCTTCTTCGGCACGCTGGTCATCGCCAAGGATGAAAAGACCTATGAGGGCTCCGTCCCTCTGGTTACCTTCGGGGCAATTACGGCTGCCATTATCGCGGTCTTTACTGTCGCATGCGGGGCGATCATCCTGATCCCGACCTTCCTGTGGTCCGTTGGTCTGATCCCGACTATTGATCCCTTGATCTACAAGATTGTCTGGTGGGGCTTCGGACACGCGTCGCAACAAATCAACGTCGCGGTCCATGTGTCGATCTGGTATGCCATCGCGGCCATGACCTTCGGGGCCAAACCCTTGTCGGAGAAAGTCTCCCGCACGGCTTTCCTGATGTACATTCTCTTCCTGCAACTGGCTTCGGCGCACCATCTTCTCGTCGAACCGGGCGTCAGTTCCGAATGGAAAATCTTCAATACCAGCTATGCCATGTATCTCGCCGTTGTCGGTTCCATGGTTCACGGTATGACTATTCCTGGTGCTATTGAGGCGGCTCAGCGCAAGCGTGGCCTCACCAATGGTATCTGGGAATGGCTGCGCAAGGCACCGTGGAGCAATCCGGCTTTCGCAGGTATGTTTATGTCACTTGTCATGTTTGGCTTCCTTGGCGGCATCTCCGGCGTCATCCTGGGGACCGAGCAGCTTAACATCATCATGCACAACACGGTCTATGTGCCGGGTCACTTCCATGCCACGGTGGTGGCCGGGACGACCCTGACATTTATGGCTTTCACCTACCCGGTCATCAACTTGATCTTCCGTAAGGAAATCATTTGGCCAAAAGTGGCTCAGTATCAGCCCTATGTTTTCGGGCTCGGTGTTATGGGGATTTCTGTCTTCATGATGGGTGCAGGGACCCTCGGTGTTGCAAGACGTCACTGGGATATCACCTTCGCTGATGCGACGCTGAGCTTTGAATATCCCCCAATGGCGATCATGTTAATGGGGCTCAATGGTCTGGCGGCCATACTGGCTGCAGCGGGCGGTCTGATGTATGTCTCCGTTGTTATCGCATCGATCTGGAAAGGCAAGCCGCGTGAAGTTGTGGCCGTCTCTGAACCAACTCCGGAAGCTGAAGCGCTTACAAGCTACGGCAGCGCGGGAACCTTGCACCTTCCTGGTACGGCAATTCTGGTCGGGATTTTCTTCCTCAGCTTTGTCCTGTACTACTTCATCAATTGGAAGTATCTGGCGACGGTCTGGCCGCTAAGCTAGTAAAGGTATAAAAAGACGTGCGTAAGTTTTTTCGTCTCAAGTGTATTCTCTCCATGGTGGCCGGCACTGTCTTCGTGACAATGCCGGCCATCGGCATGGAGGGGCATGGCGACGCCGCGAAATCCGGCAACACAATGCACGTGGTGAACGAGCATGCCATGGGGGGCGGAAAATTTGATCGTGACCAGGCACTGAAAATCTCCAGTGCCGCCATAGGCAACAAGCTACCTGACTACAGTTTTACCGATTCCACGGGGCAGCCGGTCTCCTTGTCGGATTTTTCCGGCCGGCCGATCCTGATTAATCTCATTTACACCAGCTGTATGCACACCTGTCCGATGATTGTGGAAACCCTGGCTCGATCAGTGAAAGTCGCGCGCGATGCCCTTGGCGACGATAGCTTTACCGTCCTCACCATCGGTTTTGATACAAGGAACGACAGCGTCAAGCGGATGCGCACCTATGCCAAAGATCGCGGGGTCGGCGATGACAACTGGCTTCTGCTGAGCGGTGACGAGGCCACTATAACGGCGCTGACAAGTGATCTGGGTTTTCAGTACCGCGCCGCGCCGTATGGCTTCGATCATCTCGCACAGGTGAGCGTAATCGATGAAAGCAGCGTTGTTTATCGCCAGATTTACGGGGTCAAACTGACGGCCCCGGTCGTGGTCGAGCCCCTGAAGCAACTGGTCTTCGGGCGCAAGACGGGCTATACCAGCTTCTCCGGTCTGGCCAATCAGGTAAGATTGTTCTGCACAATTTATGATCCGAATACCGGTCGATATAGATTCGATTTTTCGTTTATTATTTCCGTTTTTATGGGCCTCACGTTTCTGCTCGGTGCGGGCGTTCTTTTCGTACGGACATGGATATCCATCAGAGATCGGGAAGGATCTGCTTGATTGCCAGCCTGATTATTTGGCTGATTGCACGGTAGATGGTTTCAACAAGGGAATTGGTTCGTGAAACGTTACCTCAAAAGAGGTTTCCTCAAGGCCGGGTCGTGGGCAGACGAGGTATTTGGGCCGACTCTAAATCCCCTGTCACAATTAGGGGCATTGGGGTTTTTCTTCTACTGGATCGTCGCGGCCAGCGGCATCTACCTCTATATCGTATTTGATACGTCGGTCGTCGGGGTCTACGAGTCCATTGAATATCTGACCCATGATCAATGGTATCTCGGCGGCATCATGCGCTCCTTTCATCGCTACGCATCAGACGCGATGGTGCTCTTTATGAGCCTGCATATCCTCCACGAATATTCGTTCGACCGCTACAAGGGCGCACGCGCCTTTTCCTGGTTTACCGGCGTACCGGTTCTCTGGTTGCTTTATGCCGCCGGCATCAGCGGCTACTGGCTGGTCTGGGATGAGCTGGCACAATATATCGCCATCGGCACAGCCGAGTGGCTCGACTGGTTGCCGTTCTTTGGCGAGCCGGTGGCGCGGAATTTCCTGACGCCGGATGCGATGGACGATCGCTTTTTCTCACTGCTCATTTTCATGCATATTTTCCTGCCGCTCTTTCTGCTTTTTGTTTTGTGGCTTCACATAACGAGGATTTCAAAGCCGAAGATCAATCCGCCCCGCATCCTCGCCTTCGGCATGATGGCCATGATGTTTGTCCTGTCCCTTGTTTATCCCGCAATCAGCCATGATGCCGCCGATCTCGCGATGGTTCCCGGAGAACTCAGGATCGACTGGTTTTATCTCATCATTTATCCAATGCTCGACAAAGTGCCAGCCGGTTTCATGTGGGCCCTGGCGATCGGAGGGTCGATCGGCCTGGTGGGCATGGCGCTGGACCCCCGTTTCAGGAGGCCCGGCGTCGCCGAGGTCAATCTGGAAAGCTGCAATGGCTGCGAGCGCTGCATGAACGATTGTCCCTACGCGGCCATCAGCATGGAGCGGCGAACAGATGGTCAGCCTTTTGCCAGGGAACCCGTCGTCAATGCGTCGAACTGCGTCGGTTGCGGGATTTGTGTCGGGGCGTGTCCGACCTCCATGCCGTTCAGGACAGCAGCCCCGCTGATACCCGGGATTGATCTTGCGGACAGAAAGCTCGCCGATCTTCGCGGCGAAATAGATGCCCTGGCCGCGGGCGAGCCACCGCAGGTCATCGCGTTCAATTGCCAGTACAACAAGAGCTTTGCATCAGGCGTTCCCGATGGTGTGAGCCTTGTCTCGTTGCCGTGCATTGGCATGTTACCTCCGCCTTTCATTGATTACGTTCTGTCTCGCGGCAAGGCAAAGGGCGTCTTTCTTGCCGGCTGTGGTACCTCGGATTGTGAAAATCGCCTCGGCGCCCAGTGGTCGGCAGATCGTCTGGCACGAAAACGCGATCCCTACCTTCGGGCCCGTGTCCCCGAAGAGCGGCTCGAAGCCTTCTGGCCGGGATCGGCCGATCCTGGCGGTGTGCGAAGCGCTCTTGAAGGCTTCACCTCTCGGATAAGCGCAATGCCTGACCTGCAGCAACACAAGCGAGACCTCAAGATGGGGGTCCGGTTGCCACAGGACGAAGCTGCAGAGGAGGTCACACCATGACCCGGAAAATTATTGGGCAGGGGCTTTTCTATATACTCATTGCGGTGGCGCTCGGTTATTTGTCCGCCTCACCAACCTGGACCCACCTGCCCGAAGATCAGGCCGTGATCAAAATAAGCTTCTCCCATGGGGCAGAGCGCAAGATCCCCTGTCACAAGAGGACGAGGGAGGAATTGATGGCGCTTGCGCCCAACATGCGCAATCCCGTCAGCTGCACAAGGGAACGCTTGCCAGTCTATGTCGAGATTAATATCGATGGCGATACGATTATCGCCGAGGGTCTTCCGCCCATGGGTCTGGCGAAGGACGGGCAATCAAAGATTTATCGCCGTATTGCCGTCGCTCCCGGCGCGCACCGCCTGGAAATCGGTATCAGGGATACTGACCGCGCTTCCGGCTTTGACTATGAACTTCGAAAGACTGTCGATCTTGTCTCGAGGCAAAATCTGATTGTGGATTTCGAAGGCGACAAGGGAATCTTTCTACAGAATGAAAGGATGGCGCCATGACACTCCTGCAATGGAAAGATCAATATTCGCTGGGAAATGAAGCGCTGGACCATGAGCACAAGGAGCTGATCCGCCTCATCAACGCTGTTCATGGAGAGATTGAACGCGAGAGCGAGGAAGACAATCAAGCTCGGATCCTGGGTGGTCTTAGCGAAATTCTGAATGCTGTCAGCGCACACTTCGCACTTGAGGAGAAGGAAATGCAAGCATTGGCCTATCGCGAATTTCCGACCCATAAGGCGGATCACGAAAAACTGCTCGATGAGATTTGCGATCTGATCGAGACCGTTGAGGAAACCGCAGTCCGCGATATTCGCGAAGGCCTGTCAGCGCTCCTCGAAGCCTGGTTCAGTATTCATTTTCAGACCTTCGACCGCGACTTCCATCTCGCCATCAGACCGTCAAATTAGAAGTATTCAAAAGTAAGGCGGCAATTCACTACGAAATTGACCTGCGTCAATTTGAGCGCTGGCCCATCGGACATCCTCTGTCTAACCTGCAATTCAAACGCATTCAGCGTTGTGATTCGGCGAGGGGCAGACATGTATCATCATCAGAATGAACAATGGGTAACGAGGCGTGATCACAATGATCGCGACCTTCAGCTGCTGCGCAAGATGTCGTTGTTCAAGGGGCTCGATGATGAGGCCTTTGGCCGGCTGCTTTGTCATGCCAAAGTGCAGAAAGTCGCGCGTAATGAGGTGATTTTTGTCGAGGGTGAGCCCGCCGCGCAGCTCTTTCTGGTCCTCAGTGGCTGGATCAAGCTGTGGCGTCAGTCCGAAGATGGACATGAGAGTGTCATCGGTGTTTTTGCCGAGGGCGAGTCGTTTGCCGAGGCCGCCATCTTTGACCAAAAAGGCTACCCGGTCTCCGCAGTAGCGGCAGATGATTCGAGGCTTCTTGCCATCTCCGCTGCCTCCGTTCTGCGTGAGTTTCGAAAAAATCCAGATTATGCAATTAATGTGGTGGCCGACTTGTCTCGCCATATGCGTCTGCTGGTTCGCCAGATTGAGCAATTATCGATTTCATCCTCGACGGAGCGTCTCGCGCGGTTTCTGGTCAAGCTGTGTCCGAAGGACGCTGAAGAGGCCGTGGTGAGGTTCCCGGTCGAAAAATCACTTATTGCGGGGCGCCTTGGCATGCAGCCGGAAACATTGTCGCGAGGACTGGCCAAATTGCGCAAGATCGGCGTCAACACAAAAGGCAGTATGGTGACGATTGATGATGTAGAGGCTCTCAGAAATTATCAGAACGGGTCCTGATCATCCGGCGTCCCTGATAGACCATCCAGAATGGGGCAATCCGGGCGGTCGTCTCCATGACAGGTTTTAACCAATGTGGAGAGTGTTTCTCTGAGGCCCTTGAGGTCTTCAATCTTTTGATCAATTTCCTCAAGCCTGTGAGTTGCCAGTGCTTTGACACTTGCGCTGGACCGGTGTTTGTCCTCATAGAGGGACAGAAGCTGGCGGCATTCCTCAACGCCAAAGCCCAGAGACCGGGAGCGCTTCAGAAACCGCAACTTGTGAATATGCGCTGCATCGTAGGTGCGATACCCGTTATCCTCTCGATCTGCCAATACGAGACCGATGTCCTCATAGTAACGGATGGTCTTGGACGGTAGACCGGATTTTTCGGAAGCTTCGCCAATGTTCACTTTGCATCCTCCCCAAGTTTCGGCTTCCATCGCCGCAGTAGTAGTGAGTTTGATACCACACTTATGGAGCTCATGGCCATGGCTGCAGCGGCAAAGGCCGGCGATAGGAAGCCGAGCGCCGCCAGCGGGATGCCGATGACATTATAGACAAAAGCCCAGCCCAGGTTTTGTCTGATCTTGCGTGCCGTCGCGCGTGAAATGTCGATAGCCGCCGGAACCAGAAGTGGATCAGGGCGCATCAGGGCAATGCTTGCCGTTTCAATCGCGACATCGGTGCCGCCGCCCATGGCAATTCCGACGTCCGCAGATGCAAGAGCAGGCGCATCATTGACCCCGTCACCTACCATGGCGGTGACAGCGCCTTCCGAACGAAGCAACGACAGAATATCCAGCTTGTCCTCCGGCTTGAGCCCGCCGCGAATATCATCAAGCCCCAGCGGTTTGCCGATGGCCTCGGCGGTGGCTTGCGTATCGCCGGACAGGAGAAGGACGCGGTGGCCTCGGGCCGTCAGGTGATGAATGGCAGTAGACGATCCGGGCCGAACCTGGTCGGCAATAAAGATCTCACCGATGAGCGCGCCATTGTTGGCGACGAAGACCCGGGTTGCTCCTGGCTGGCTTGTATCGTCCACTGGCGCGGCGATCCCGAGGCGCTCAAGAAGTTTCAGATTGCCGATGCCGATAGCGCGTCCGCTGCTCCTTGCGGTGACACCTTCTCCGATAAAATTTTCAAAATCAGAAATGGCGGCAAGACCAAGGCCGCGCGCGTCTGCTTCTTCACGGATCGCCTTGCCCAGAAGATGTTCGCTTGAAGCCTGAACAGAAGCTGCCGCAGCGAGAACGTCACTTTCGCTTGCACCATGGCTCACCACTCGGACAACTTTTGGTTTGCCAGCAGTAAGCGTTCCGGTCTTGTCGAAGGCGATGTGTGTCAGATGGGCGGCGCGCTCAAGCGAGTCGATATCCTTGATGAGGATGCCGCTTTTGGCTGCCGCTCCGAGCCCGGCGACAAGCGCCGTCGGGGTCGCAAGGCCAAGTGCGCAGGGGCAGGCGATCACAAGAACCGCAACGGACGCAATGAGCGCCTGCTCGAACGTACCCCCGGTGAAATACCAGCCAGCGAAGGTAAGGATCGAAATCACAATAACCGCCGGGACAAAAATTGACGAAACGCGGTCGACAAGCCGCTCAATGGGTGCCTTCGAGCCCTGCGCTCGCTCGACCAGATCGATGATTTTAGCCAGCGTGGATGTATCTGCGCCGGCGGTTGCGGTGCAGGTCACGGCGCCGCTTCCATTCAGCGATCCGCCATAGATCTGGCTGCCTGCCTCGACAGAAACCGGCAGACTTTCGCCGGTGATGTGCGAGGCGTCAATCTCCGACCGGCCTTCGAAGACGGTGCAGTCGACCGGCACCCGCTCGCCCGGACGCACCAGGAGAATGTCACCGGCAATGACATCAGCAGCAGAAATTTCTACAAAGGCCCCACCGCGTTTCACCCGCGCGGTTTCCGGGCGCAGCGCCAGCAACATGCGAATGGCATCGCTCGCGCCGCGCTTTGCTCGTGACTCCAGCCACTTGCCTGTCAGCACGAGCGTAATGATGACGGCGGAGGCTTCAAAGTAGAGATGCGGGGCGGTGCCTTCAGGCGTAAGGGCGATCTGAAGCAGTGAGTAGACAAAAGCCGCGCTGGTTCCCAGCGAGACCAGCACATCCATATTGCTGGTCCCCGACCTCAGGGACAGGAACGCACCCCTGTAAAACCGAAACCCGATCCAGAACTGGACCGGTGCGGCCAGCGCAAGCTGCACCAGTGGCGGCAACATGAACCCGGAGCCTGGAATCATCTGCGCGACAAGTGGGAGGGTCAACAGGACTGCAAAAATGAGATGCAGACTCTCCCGGGACTTACCCTTTTGCTCTGCCTCATCGGGTGCAGTGGCCCACTCCGCGCCTTCATAGCCCGCGTCATGCAGGGCGGCCTGAAGCGCCTCAATCGAGAGCGCGGGGCCGGCGCTGCGCACATCGCCGCGTTCCAGTGCAAAATTCACCGAGGCCCGGTCAACACCCTCGACCGCACTGAGTGCCTTTTCGGCAGTCCGCGCGCAATTTGCACAATTCATGCCGCTGATTCTAAGGCGAAAATTCTGCGTGTTGCCCTCGTTGACCGGGGTATCCATGCCAGTGTCTTCCAGTGCCAGGCTCATCATTTTTCTCCTGTTTGACTATAACATAGTCCTTCCAGTCACTGGAAGGTCAAGGAAGACATTCAGGTTTTTTCTGTTTTGGTCACAGGGGCTTTGAAATTCGGGGCAAAACAGGGCAGTTTGGTAGCAATCAAAAACGCAGCCCTGAAAAACAGGGCGACCCGCACCTGGACGGAAAAAATGGAACGAACCGCCCGCGCCTTTAAAGAGAACGTCAAAGAGGCCCTGCAACAGGAAAACCTCGCCGGTGTCCTCGACATCATGAGCAAATTCTCTCCGATCGGGCGCAATATCGCGATCGGCAAATTGCCCGAATTCGAAGCGCTGCGAGATGACGCCCGCGACATCAAGAACCATGTCCTCGCCAACCTCGACTTCTATCTCGAGGAATATGAGGCCAAAGTCATAGAGTCGGGTGGTCATGTCCACTGGTGCGAGACCCATGAGGAAGCGCGCCAGAAAATTCTCGAAATTTGCCGGTCCGTTGATGCAAAGCTGGTCACCAAGGGCAAGTCGATGATCACCGAGGAAATGCATCTGAATGCCTTTCTGGAAGACAACGGGATCATACCTGTCGAGACCGATATGGGTGAGTATATCGTTCAGCTTGCGGATGAACCACCCAGCCACATTATTGGACCCGCCATCCACAAAACCAAGGATGAAGTTACCGAGCTGTTTTTTAAACACCACAAGACCCAGCGCTGGACCGAGGGCGAAGATCTCATGCTTGAAGGCCGCAAAATACTGCGTGAAAAATACTTCGAGGCCGATGTCGGGATCACCGGTGCCAACTTCCTCATTGCCGAGTCAGGCACCTCGGTCATCGTCACCAACGAGGGCAATGGCGACCTCACTCAAAGTCTGCCCAAAGTGCACATTGTCTGCGCCAGCCTCGAAAAGGTTATTCCCAGCTTTGAGGACTTTTCTCAGTTCATCAGGCTGCTGCCGCGTTCCGCCACCGGCCAGGAGATCAGCGTCTATACGACGTTTTCGACCGGTCCCAAACGCGCGACAGACCCCGACGGCCCGGAGGACTATCACGTGGTGTTGCTCGATGCCGGACGCAGCAAACTTCTCGGGACGCAGTATCAAGAGGTCCTTCGCTGTATTCGCTGCGCCGCCTGTCTCAATCATTGTCCGGTCTATACGGCCGTCGGCGGCCATGCCTATGGCGCGACCTATCAGGGACCGATTGGTGCGGCGCTTGATCCGGTCATTGTCGGGCTCGATGAGGCAAGGCACTTGCCCAATGCCTCGTCCTTCTGCGGTCGCTGTGAGGCGGTGTGTCCGGTGCGCATTCCAATCCCGAAAATTCTGCGCTACTGGCGTGCCGAAGCCTTTGAATCAAAGAGCCAGCCTTTGAAAGAGCGGGCGGGCTTAAGTCTCTGGACCTGGTTTGCGACAAGGCCAAAACTCTATCGATTGCTTGCCGGTGCAGGTGTTGCAGTCCTGGCGAAAGCCGGTGGCGCAAAAGGTCATCTGAAGCGCTTTCCCTTTCTCTCCGGCTGGACAAATCACAGGGAACTGCCGGCACCTGAAGGTAAAACCTTCCAGGCCCTCTACAAAAAGGCTCAAAAGGAAAAGGGGAGGGTTTCACCATGACGGATTCACGGGCCAGGATTCTCGGACGGATCAAAGCCGGTGTGAACGCACCAAATCGAAGCGCTGCGGACATTGCGGTTCTCAAGGCGCGCATCGAGAACGCCGAGCGCGGCATCATTCCTGCGTTTACAAAAGTCGCAGGCACCGACGTGGCTGATCTCTTTTTGAAAAAAGCCGAAGCCCAAAACAACACTGTTGCGCGTGTTACAAGCGCCGAGGCGGCGCTTCTCGAAGTGCGAAATTTTCTGCGTCAGAACAATCTCCCGGCGAAAGTCAAAATCTCCCCGTCTGATCGTCTCGATGATTTGAAGTTCGATGATGCGGGCGACCTCGAGGTGCACCGTGGCGCCGCCGTCAAGGAAGATGTCACCAGCGTGACGCCGGTCTATTGTGCTGTCGCGGAAACCGGAACCATGGTCACCATGTCGGGCGCGCAGACGCCCTCAACACTCAATTTCGTGCCTGAAAACCACGTTGTGATCGTCCGCGAATCTGATCTTGTGACCGCCTATGAAGACAGCTGGGACAAGGTCAGGGAATACGGCGGTGGCAAGATCCCGCGCACCGTAAACTGGCTGTCAGGCCCGTCGCGCTCCGGTGATATCGCCATGACCATGTATATGGGCGCCCACGGGCCCCGCCGCCAGCACATCATCTTCATAGAAGGTCAATAGGGAGACAAAGCCGATGCCGTTGGCCGTGACAGGCGATCTGCAGATCCACTATGAATTGAGCGCGCCGGATAATCCTTCTGCGCCGCGTCTTCTCTTCATCAATGGGACGGGCGGCGATCTGCGCGTCAAGCCCAATGTACTCGACGGCCCGTTGGCAAGAAATTTCAACCTCCTCGCCTATGATCAAAGAGGGCTCGGTCAAACCGAAGTGCCGGAAGGGCCCTATACCATGGCTGAGTACGCAGACGATGCGGCGGCGCTTCTGGGGCACGTCGGCTGGGACGCCGCTCACGTCTACGGCGTTTCCTTTGGCGGCATGGTGGCGCAGCACCTTGCGATCCGCCACCCCGAGCGGGTCGAAAAACTTGTGCTGGCGTGCACCTCCTGCGGCGGTGAAGGCAAGGCCTCATATCCCCTGCACGACATTCATCATCTGGAAGGCAGGCAGCGTTTTGAATTCATGATGGGGATCTCCGACACAAGGAGCGGATCGGACTGGCAAAAGGATAATCCGGCCCGTGTTGACAAGATGTGGGAGTTTGTCGTTGATCAGCGCAAGGATATCCCCGTCACACAAGCCTCCACGCGCGGCGCCTTCCTGCAGATCGAAGCCCGCAAGGATCACGATACATCCGAAAGCCTTGGTGAAATTCGCTCGCCGACATTCATTTGCGGCGGCAAGTATGATGGTCTCGCGCCCCCTTCCAATCTGGAAGGGCTCCATGCGGGTATTTCTGACAGCACCTTGAAATTTTATGAAGGCGGGCATCTCTTCATGATCCAGGACAAGGATGCCATAGTGGATGTTCAGGCTTTCCTGGCTAAAAGCGAATAGGAGAACGATATGGTGGCACTCGGCGAGAAAAGGCCCATTGAACGCCTGCCCCTGACGGTCATCTTTCAGGAGCAGTCCGACGCCAAGGAAACCTATGGCGGCGGCTTCAGCACGGTTCTGCTGGAAGGGCAGTTTCTGAAGCCAAAAGATAGCGACTGCGAGACAGTGTTGATCTTCATGCACCCCACCGGGCTGATGAACTGGCTGCCGATGCCCATTGCGCTCGCACATATGGGATACCCCGTCATGTGCTGTGGTAGTCGTTACCCGCACAATGATGCGACGCTCATCATGGAAAAAGTGGCCCTGGACCTTGGTCGCTATGTCAAACATGCAAAAGAAGAGCTTGGCTTCAAGAAAGTTATCCTCGCCGGCTGGAGCGGCGGTGGCTCGTTATCGATGTTCTATCAGGCCGAGGCCGAGGACCCGAGCGTAACGGCGACACCGGCCGGCGATATGCCCGACCTGACGAAGGCCGGGCTTGAGCCCGCTGATGCGGTTCTGCAACTGGCTGCCCATGTCAGCCGGGCTATTACTCTGAGCGAGTGGATCGACGCTTCTATTCTGGATGAAAACGATCCGTCGAAACGCGATCCGGAGCTTGATCTATATAATCCGGACAACCCAAACCAGCCGCCTTACACTGAAGAGTTCCTCGCTCGCTACCGCACCGCCCAAAAGG
The DNA here is from genome assembly GCA_030614785.1 of Alphaproteobacteria bacterium. Lineage (GTDB taxonomy): Bacteria > Pseudomonadota > Alphaproteobacteria > M2410 > M2410 > JAUWTJ01. The sequence continues at coordinate 19,037 of JAUWTJ010000028.1, forward strand.
CGCGCATTCGTAAGATCACCAAATGGGTAAAACAGGAGCTTGCCGACCTCAAGGCCGAGAGCGACGAGTACCAGGAGCGCGCCTTTGTCGTCCATGGCACTATGGCCGATCCGCGCTGGCTCGACCCGGCGGTTGATCCCAATGATCGCAAGCCGCACTGGTGCTATATGGGAGACCCGCAATCGGTGAACAATCTGCCGGCCGGGTTGGCCCGTTACTCTTCGCTGAGGACCTGGCTGTCGCAGTGGAGCGAGGAAAGCAATGCCGATGGTCCTGCCTGCGCCGCCCGCATCAAGGCTCCGGTGCTTGTCATAGAAAACAGCGCTGATGATGCCTGCACGCCGTCTCATGCAGCGCGGATCTTTGAGGCGGTATCCCACGATGACAAGGAATTTCACCGCATCGAAGGCGCCACCCATTATTATTTCGGCCAGAAGGACAAGGTCGCCGAAGCGGCGGGTGTCGTGATGGGTTGGCTGAAGAAGAAGGAATTTGTTTAGCGGGATACACTCAAACCTCATCCTGAGGTGCGAGCTTTAGCGAGCCTCGAAGGAGGCGACGGGTATGCGGTTTCGGGCCCTTCGAGACGATTGCTTCGCAATCCCTCAGGGTGAGGATGAAGAGAGGTAAGAGGAATGGTCAAATATATGAAGGAAGTCGGACCGCAACGCTATCGCGAGGTCTTTGGCCGCGACTATGAGGATTTTGAAATCGGCGACGTCTATGAACATCGCCCTGGTCGCACGATCTCTGAAGCCGACAACACATGGTTCACACTGCTGACCATGAACACCCATCCGCTCCATTTTGATGCCGAATATGGCAAGCTGACCGAGTTTGGCAAACCGCTCGTCGTGAGCACGCTGACGCTGTCGGTCCTTGTCGGCATGTCGGTTTCCGATGTCAGCCAGAAAGCCATCGCCAACCTTGGCTGGGATGACATCAAGATGTCTCATCCGGTTTTTGCCGGTGATACGCTCTATGCAGAAACCGAAGTGCTGGAAAAGAGAACATCAAAGTCGCGGCCAGGACAGGGGATCGTGACGGTTCGCACGACAGGCAAAAACCAGGACGGCGTTGTTGTCTGCACCTATCTTCGAAAAGTTCTTGTGCCGCTAAAAGGCGAGGGCATTGAGGATAAAAATGATTACTGAGGCTTGACCATGAGTGAAACCGAAGAACTGGAAGCACAGATCCTTGCCTCCATTGATAAATGGCTGGAGCGTGACGTACGCCCCCATGCGGCCGCGCTTGAACTGGCGGACGAATATCCTGTCGATATGGTCGAGCAGATGAAGGCCCTCGGGCTCTTCGGTGCGACTATTGGTGAGGACTATGGCGGGCTCGGGCTGTCCGCCACGGCCTATGCCCGCATCGTTAGCCGCATCTCGGAAGTCTGGATGTCGCTGACCGGCGTTTTCAACACACACCTCATCGCGGCACGGGCGATTGAACGCTTCGGTACCGAGGATCAAAAACTGCACTGGCTGCCGCGCATGGCCACCGGCGAGATCAGGGCAGCCCTTGGCTTGACGGAGCCCGACGCGGGCACCGACCTGCAAGGGATCAAGACCCGTGCGGAAGATCAGGGCGACGGGACCTACAAGATCAACGGGACGAAAATGTGGATTACCAATGGCCTGCATGGCCACGTGGTCGCGCTGCTCGTCAAGACAGACCCGACAACGACACCTCCGCACAAGGGCATGTCGATGTTCATCGCCGAAAAGGGTGAAGGCTTTGACGTGCCGCGCAAGCTGAAGAAACTGGGCTATCGCGGCGTCGATACGGCCGAACTGGTTTTCACAGATTACATTATTTCAAAGAACAATCTCATTGGCGGGGAAGAAGGCCACGGGTTCCAGCATGCCATGGCAGGTCTGGAACTGGGACGCATCAATGTCGCCGCTCGCGGTGTCGGTGTTGCCAAGGCCGCGCTCGATGAGAGCGTCAAATATGCACAAATCCGCAAGACCTTCGGCAAGCCCATCGCCGAACATCAGGCGATCCAGCTGATGCTCGCGGAAATGGCCTGTCGCTACGAGTCAGGCCGGGCCCTCACCGAAAATGCGGCAAAGGCGTTTGACCGGGGTGAGCGGGTCGATATGGAAGCCGGCATGGCGAAATATGTCGCAACCGAAGCCGCCCTCAATAACGCCATGGACGCCATGCGCGTGCACGGCGGCTATGGCTATTCGCCGGACTATCCCGTTGAGCGCCTCTACCGCGATGCGCCGCTGCTTTGTATCGGGGAAGGCACCAACGAAATCCAGCGGATCATTATCGCTCGCCAGCTTATCGCCAGAAATCCGGCTTGAGTGGTTTATTGATCGTCGCGCGAATAGGTCATGGAAATTGAAAACCGGTCGGCCGGGTGAATGCTGTCTGCAACCTGAATAATCGTTCCGTCAGCTGATAGGTAGCGCCGCGTCGAGCGCAGTGCGACAGACCCGGCCTCGGCTCGCAAGACGCGCGCATCATCGCTGTCAATCGTCGTGGCGCGAATGGTTTGCTCCATTGTCTTGACGCCAACTTCAAAAGCGATCTCGTGAAAATCTCCGATAATATGGAACGGTTCACCGAGGTGACGGGAAACTTTTTCAAGAGCGTCGTTGACATAGACCCTGGCCACGCATACCGGGCGCACATCAACATCGCTAAAGCGCAAGCCTTGTATCGTCGTCCAGTTATTTCCCCGGGGCAGATTAATATCCTCAAAGGCTTCATCAGAAATCTCGGATTTTTCTACGCTTTTGATTTCAAACCGGGTATTTTTTGCATAGTTGGAAATGTCCATGACTGAACTGACGGTCAGGTCGTAAAGCGGGGGGCGTTTTGTTGCGATCACCGTTGTCCCGGCGCCGCGGCGCCGTGCGACGAGTCCGGCTTCGAACAGGCGTCTCAGCGCTTCCCTTACGGTGTAACGGCTCACGCCAAAACGGGCACACAATTCATGCTCGGTGGGAAGCAGTGATCCGATTGTATGGTCCCCATTTTCGATCTCGGCGAACAGGGTGTTTGCGACCTGTTGATAGCGGGTCAATTTGGTGAGGCCGCCATCTGCAGGCGCTGTTTCGGGGCTGACTGGTCGTATCTCGGTCATGTCCGTCTCGGCACGCTCGTGCCGCCCATTCAAAATTTCACAATCCGCAGTTTCATGCGGATTTCGATGTCGCGTACCCCTCGACTTTTGAACTGCTACAAGTCTCGCCTATTGTGTGTTTCGCTTCAAGCACGAAATCTTCATATTATTTCAATCGCTATCGGAGCCATGGGCACCAATGTTCCAGACATCTTCTGACAAACTATCAGACGCGAAAGTCTTTGGATGATCTTCGAGCGTTGTCGCAAGTGTTGCATTCCATCGATTGAGAAAGCCGAACAGCGAAGTGACGCCGACGATTTCCACGATTTGTCCGTCATCGAAGTGTTCTTTCAGGGCGGCAATATCACCGTCTTCAACCATGCTGGGCGTTTGAGAGGCCTTCATTGCAACCATTAGCGCAGCCCGCTCGGCGTCAGAGAAAAGGGAACTACGTTCAAAGTTCCAGACCTCCGCCAGCTTTTCCTCCGCAATTCCGGCGCGATGTGCCTGGTGCGAGGTGTGGGCAATGCAATACTGACAACCCGCCGCCTTGCTCGAGATCTCCGCGATCATGCGTTTCAGCTCGATGTCGACGTCGCCGGGCGCATTGATCGTGCCGGCAAGGGTTGCGAATGCCTGCAACATCGCCGGGCGATGCGCCATGGTGAGCATGGAGTTCGGAACGAACCCCATAACGCCTTCGACAATTTCCATCAGTCCGGAAACCTCGGAAAGATCTTCAATTTTGAGTGGGTCCAGACGTGCCATGGATCTGTCCTTTGTGTTCAGTTTCAGGAGAAAGCCGGGATACCCGTCTGCGCGCGGCCCAGGATGAGCGCGTGGACATCATGAGTGCCTTCATAGGTATTGACGGCTTCCAGGTTCATCATGTGGCGGATGACATGGAACTCGTCCGAGACGCCGTTGCCGCCGTGCATGTCTCGCGCGGTTCTTGCAATGTCGAGAGCCTTGCCGCAATTGTTCCGCTTCATCAGAGAAATCAGTTCCGGCCCGCACGTGCCTTCGTCCAGCATCCTGCCAAGACGTAGCGCACCCTGCAGTCCAAGAGAAATCTCGGTCTGCATATTGGCCAGTTTCAACTGAATGAGCTGATTGGCGGCCAGCGGCCGTCCGAATTGCTTTCTGTCGAGCGTATACTGCCGCGCCTGATGCCAGCAAAACTCTGCCGCCCCCATGGCACCCCAGGCAATGCCGAAGCGTGCCTTGTTGAGACAGCCGAAAGGGCCGCCAAGGCCAGAGACATTTGGCAGGAGGTTGTCTTCCGGAACAAAAACATTGTCGAGAACGATCTCGCCGGTAATCGACGCCCGCAGCGAAAATTTGCCTTCGATCTTTGGCGCCGAAAATCCGTCCCACGCGGCTTCGACGATGAACCCGCGAATTTTGCCGTCGAGTTTGGCCCACACAATAGCAACATCCGCGATGGGCGAATTCGTAATCCACATCTTGGCGCCATTGAGCACGTAGCCGCCATCTGCCGCCACGGCCGTCGTCACCATGCTGCCGGGGTCTGACCCGTGGTCGGGTTCGGTGAGGCCGAAGCAACCGATCCACTCGCCGGTGGCAAGTTTCGGCAGGTATTTTACTTTTTGATCCTCGGTGCCAAAGGCATTGATCGGGTGCATGACAAGCGAGGACTGGACACTCATCGCCGAGCGGTAGCCTGAGTCAATGCGCTCGACTTCCCGGGCGATGAGGCCGTAGCAAACGTGATTGACCCCGGCGCAACCATATTCTTCCGGCAGGGTGGAGCCGAGGAACCCGAGTGCCCCCATTTCCGTCATAATCTCCCGGTCGAAGGTCTCGTGGCGATTGGCCTGGAGGACCCGCGGCATCAGCTTGTCCTCGCAATAGGCGCGGGCAGATTCCTTGATCATCCGCTCGTCTTCGGTCAGTTGCTGGTCGAGGAGAAAGGGATCCTCCCACTGAAATGCGCTGTAGCCTTTGGCGGCCATGTTGGTCGTTCCTTCTTGTGATCGTCAGGTTTATGTGTTGGATATCCCAAACGTCGACCAAGCGCCAGTTTTGATTGATTTCGGAGACGAAGAGGGGAATAGAGATGAGCAATGAAACCCGCACCCGGTCCCGAGCCGTCTCCTGCTTTGTCTTGAAGCCTGATGCGGATGAAATGAAGGTTCTCATCATGAAGCGCATCGGCAATCCGCTTGATGGAGAGTGGTTTCAGGTGGCAGGACGGCTTGAAGATGGCGAGACGGCCTGGGCTGCGGCCTTACGCGAATTGGATGAGGAAACTTCTCTGACGCCCCAACGCTTCTACGCCGCCGAGGTCTGTGAGCAGTTTTATTCCCATGAGGCTGATGCGATCATGCTGATGCCTGTCTTCGTTGCTTATGTCGACAGGACTGCGCAGGTTGTCCTCAATGAAGAGCATTCAGAGTTTAAATGGATGAGTTTGAAAGAGGCGAAGGCTGCACTTCCTTTCCCGGGGCAGAGGCGGGTTCTGGAGCAGGTCTGGGAGGATTTCGTCGAGAATGAACCAACCGAGCTGTTGCGAATCCCGTTGCCCGAATAACCAACATGAGTCCCCAGGCAATGAACGTCAAAATGACGGGCTAATGACGCAATTTCCGGAGCCCCGAGACGGCTGCCCGGACAGAAAACTGCAGGGCGGATTCTGGCAAAAAAAGCTTGATCAGCAGGGGTTTTGAGACGAGGTTACCAACCAGTTTCGTTTCAAATCCGGAAGGTTTTTGGTATGATCGCATCTGACGGGAGCGCCATATACGCCTCCTTTGAAGCTCTGAAACACGCCGACGAAAAGACAGTTATCAAGCGGCTCATCGGTGAGACGGGCCTCGGCCTTGAGGATCGCGCCGCGATTTCAGAAAGAGCCATGCGGATCGTCCGTGAAGCGCGAGCCAATAAAAGTGAGCGCGGCACCCTTGATACATTTTTGCAGGAGTTCGCCTTATCAAACGCGGAGGGGATTGCGCTCATGTGCCTCGCCGAGGCGCTCCTGCGTGTTCCCGATGCCGCCACGCGGGATCAGCTCATTGCGGAGAAGATCAAGTCCGGAAACTGGCGAGAGCACTCTGGTAAATCGGACTCAGCTTTGGTCAACTGGTCGACCTGGGGCCTGATGCTGACGGGCAGGGTCATCGAAATGGATCCAGGTGTTGCGCGCAATCCGGGCGATTTCATCAAACATCTGGTCACCCGCTCCGGCGAGCCGGTCATTCGCGGTGCCATGATGCAGGCCATGCGCATCATGGGGGATGAGTTTGTTCTGGGAAGAACCATCGAGGAAGCGATGAAGCGGGCGGCAAAAAACCCTGAAGGACTGCTTCATTCGTTCGACATGCTGGGCGAGGGCGCGCGCACCAACGCTGATGCTGAGCACTATCTGGCATCCTATAGGGCCGCAATTGAGGAAATTGGCACCCGGGCGCAGGGAAAGGGTGTCTATGACGGCCCCGGTATCTCGGTAAAACTTTCAGCGCTCCATCCACGATACCGGTTTGATCAGCGCGAGACGATGATGCCGCTGCTTTATGAACGTATCCTCATCCTCGCGAAACTCGCAGCGCACCATAATATCGGCCTGACGATTGATACAGAAGAAGCGGATCGCCTCGCCATAACGCTTGATCTTCTCAAAGCGCTTGCCGAGGCGCCGGAGCTCAAGGGGTGGAACGGCCTCGGGCTTGCGCTTCAGGCCTATCAAAAGCGCGCTTCAGGTGTGGTGGGTTGGCTCATCGATCTGGCGAAGCGCACCGACAGACGGCTCATGGTGCGTCTCGTCAAGGGCGCTTACTGGGATACTGAAATCAAGCACGCCCAGGCGGAGGGCTTCGAAGACTATCCGGTTTTTACCACCAAATCCGCAACAGATGTCTCTTACCTTGCCTGCGCCCGCAAGCTGCTTGATGCGCCAAACGAGATATACTGCCAGTTCGCCACGCATAACGCCCACAGTCTCGCCTCTATCCTTCAGATAACGGATGAAACCACCGAGTTTGAATTTCAGAGACTTCACGGCATGGGCGACCTTCTTTACAAAACCGCTCGTCGTATTGCTGATCACCCGATCAGGTGTCGGATATACGCGCCCGTCGGGTCGCACGAGGACCTGCTGCCTTATCTCGTTCGGCGGCTTCTCGAAAATGGCGCCAACTCATCTTTTGTCCATTCCTTCCTCGACGACAATGTGCCGGTCGAAGTAACTGTGAAAGATCCTCTTGCCGCCTTTGAAGGGACGGTTTACTGGCGGCATCCGGGCATTCCCCTGCCGCGCGATCTCTTTGGTAGCATCAGGGTAAATTCCGCAGGCCTTGATCTGACAGACGGAGCGACCGCCGCTGAACTTCAAAAGTCTGTTGATGCGGTCAAGACCGAAGATCTCGCCGCCGCCCCGATCATAGGCGGCAAAGAGCTGTCCGGGGACAGGATTTCTGTCGATAATCCTGCGCTCAAGGACAGTGTTGCAGGCAAGGTCGTCCAGGCGACCGAAGGCGACTGCTGTAAGGCCATCGAGCTGGCGGCGGTAGCCCAGCCCGAATGGGACAGACGAGGCGCTGACGCCCGCGCCGCAATTCTGGAGCGCTGTGCCGATTTGCTTGAAGAACATCAATGGCGTTTCATCGGTATTTTGGCGCGAGAGGCAGGCAAGACCCTGGATGACGGTGTCGCCGAAGTGCGCGAGGCGGTCGACTTCTGTCGCTACTACGCCGCCGAGGCGCGCGCCAAATTTTCTGCGCCCCAGGTCATGCCCGGACCAACCGGAGAGACCAATGAGCTTTTCCTTGGGGGTCGCGGCACGTTTGTTTGCATCTCGCCATGGAATTTTCCGTTGGCGATCTTTACTGGACAGGTGGTCGCCGCTCTTGGCGCAGGCAACGCTGTCGTTGCCAAGCCTGCGCAGCAGACACCCCTTGTTGCCTTTGAGGCTGTAAAACTTTTCCATGCGGCCGGTGTCCCCTGCGACGTGCTGCATCTCACCCCGGGCGGCGGCGATGTCGGGGCGGTTCTGACCGCCGACCCGCGCATCGAAGGCGTGGCTTTCACAGGGTCGACCGCAACGGCGCAGATCATCAATCGAGCCCTTGCGGCAAGGGATGGCGCGATCTCCGTGTTCATTGCCGAAACCGGTGGTCTCAATGCGATGTTTGTCGATTCCACCGCGCTCATCGAGCAGGTCAGCGACGACGTTATACGCTCTGCCTTTGGTAGCGCCGGGCAAAGATGCTCCGCCTTGCGCATCCTGTTCGTGCAGGAGGATATAGCCGACAAGATGATCGAAACCCTCAAGGGCGCGATGGATGAGCTTGTCGTTGGTGATCCATCGAACCTTGCGACCGATGTCGGTCCCATCATTGACGAGCCAGCGCGCGCCGGCCTTGTAGCGCATGTGGAGCGTATGGCGGAAGCAGCAAAAGTCCTGAAGCAACTGGAGGCTCCCGTCGAAGGTTGCTTCTTCGGTCCCGCCCTTGTCGAAATCGACAGTCTTGATCTCATGCAGCGTGAGGTTTTTGGCCCTGTGCTGCATGTGATGCGTTTCACTGCCGATGATGTAAAAAGTGTTCTGCGCGCGCTTAGGCAAAAGCACTTTGGTCTCACCCTCGGGGTGCACTCGCGCCTCAGAAGCTTCGCCGATCTGGTGATGACTGAAATGCCTGCTGGTAACACCTACATCAATCGCGATATCATTGGCGCGGTGGTTGGCGTTCAACCTTTTGGTGGACGAGGGCTTTCGGGAACTGGCCCAAAGGCGGGCGGTCCCCACTATCTGGCGCGCTTTGCGTCAGAGCGGGTGCGCACAGATAACATTACGGCACAAGGCGGAAACGCTGCGCTTTTCTGTCTCGATCCGGAACCACTTGCGGACTGATGAAGGTTTGATGACAAGGAGCGAGATGAAACAGGGACTGACACGGCGCGGCCTCTTTGGCCTTGGCGGAGCCGGGGCCTCGCTCGGGCTCATTTCATGGCCGTTCAGCGCCAGGCCCCTGGCGACCACGGATGAAATCCTGCTCAATCAATCAGGCTTCCTGACCCGCGGACCAAAACAGATTGTCGTGCGATCATCGGGCAGGGTCACCGATGGCTTGATCAGCTTTGATCTCGTTGAGTACGAGACGGGCCGCGTTGCAGGATATGCAACGGGAAAAGTCGTGACCACGTCTGACAGGAGTATCGGGACTGTCGATCTTTCCCTGATCGAGGCACAAGGAACATTTTGTTTGCGCTCGGGCGAAGTAACCTCATTGCCGTTCCGCATTTCGGATACGCCCTTTGATAGGACCGAAAGAGCGCTTGCTCGCGCCTTTTATTTGCAGCGTTGCGGCGTGGTGCTGGATGATCCCGAAACAGGCCTGGCTCATGCGCTTTGTCATCGCCACGACGCGCTGTCGAGAAAGACCCGTGAACCGCGCAACTGCACTGGCGGCTGGCATGATGCGGGCGACTTCGGAAAATATGTCGCAACAACATCTGTCGTGATCGGCGAGCTGCTGTCGCTCTATGAAGAAGATCCCGCTTGCTTCAAGGATGGTGCGTTCGGTATTCCCGAGAGCGGCGACGGCGAACCGGATCTGTTGAGTGAAATGCGGGTCGGGCTCGATTGGCTCATGAAAATGCAGCGTCCGTATGGGGCCTTTGAGCGCAAGGTCTCCGGCAACGATTGGCCATCCATGACCGCATTGCCGGACCGCGACACGCAACCCCGCTTTGCCTACGGTTCTTCAACCGCGGACACCGCCAAAGCCGCCGCCGCCCTCGCCATTGCGGCACGGATCTTCGAACCCGTCGATGCCGAGGCGGCCGGTGGATTCCTTGAGGCTGCAGAAAAGGCGTGGGAATTCCTTGAGCGCCATGGTCAGGCCGAAGTCGAGGAAGCACCCGGCGACGATAACGGGTCCGGAAGTTACCTGACAAAGGGCCGCACTGGTACCAACTGGGACAGGCAGGACAGGTTCTGGGCGGCGCTTGAACTCTACCTGACGACAGGCAAGAAGGTCTACGCGAAGGCGATCAAGGCGCTTGCATCCCATTTGTATGTCTGGCCTGCGACCTGGTCGAACCCGTCTCTTATCGGCTTGACGAACTTTCTTCGGATCAAGACACGTGAAGACATTGGTAGCCTGCGACATGAAATTACAAAGCGTCTTATCGAGCGGGCCAGTGAATACGAAAAGCTCGCGCGCCTGTCTCCCTGGGGCGTCGCGACACAGGACTTTGGCTGGGGATCCAATCGCGAGGTTGCCGCCAGAGGGCGTATCCTGGTCGCAGCGTATGAACAAACCGGCGATGACAAATTTCGAGCGGCTGCTGCTGGCCAGGCAGATTATCTTCTCGGCAAAAACCCTTTCGGTCTTGGTTTCGTGACAGGCGCGGGTTCAAAATCTGTTCAGAATCCGCATCACCGGCTCGATCTTGCTCTCCGCGCCAAGGGCGCAGACCGGGCGATCCCCGGGCTCCTGGTCGGCGGGCCGAACAATGAAGCCACAGATGACAAGCTGGGAAAAATGGCAGGTCCAGATCGCTACCGCGATGATGCAGCCTCGTTTGAAACCAATGAATTTGCCATCGATCACAATGCAGCTCTGATTGTTTTGCTTGGCAAATTGACCGCAGCCCGACCTCAGGAGGCACAGGGGGTCTTAGGTCGGATTTTGCGCTGGATTGGCCTCTAACGCACTGAATGTGTTAATTGTTCTCGCTCTCGCCTGCCGCCGGGTCCAGGGCTTGGCAAGTCTGGAATCCCGTGTGATACTCCCGCCCAATCGACTCAAGGTTCTTTCAGGGGAAAACTATGACGGCGAAGTTTGACACCAACAATACCTGGTCCTCACGGGCGACGTTTCTTCTGGCGGCTGTCGGATCATCCGTAGGGCTTGGGAATTTTTGGCGCTTTCCGTATGAAGCCGGAGAAAACGGCGGCGGCGCTTTTGTCATCGTTTATCTGGGCTGTGTCCTTTTTGTTGCCATGCCACTGGTCGTCTGTGAGCTGTTGATCGGGCGGCGCGGCGGGTTGAGCGCCGTGGGCAGCGCCAGGAAGGTCGCCGTAGACGAAGGGCGTTCCGGATCGTGGTCGATCATCGGCTGGATCGGGATGATCGCCGCCTTTATGCTGTTGAGCTACTATTCTGTCATTGCCGGGTGGATCATCGCCTATCTTCCCAAGCTTGCCTTTGTTTCTATCGATGTAATTACCCCGGGAACAGAAACAATCGTGACGGTGGGAGGGGCGGTTGTCGACCGAACAGCGCGGACTGGTGCGATGTTCAACGACCTGCTTCTGGACTGGAAGACACAGTTGATCTGCCACACGATCTTTATGGCCATGACGGTGGGGATCATTTGGCGCGGCCTTCACAAGGGCATTGAAGCGGCGATCACTATCCTGATGCCCTCCTTCTTCATTATGCTGTTTCTACTCGCAGGGTATGCCTTGATCATTGGCGATGCGGCTGCGGGCCTCAAATTCCTCTTCACCCCCGACTTTTCCAAGATCAATGCCGACATTATGATCAAGGCGCTGGGGCATTCGTTCTTTTCGATTGGCGTTGGCGGGGCCATCATGATCACCTATGGCGCCTATGTTGGGCGGGACATAAAAATCGGTCAGTCGGCTGTAATTATTTCACTCTCGGACACTTTGATTGCCATCACGGCAGGCATTTTGATCTTTCCGCTGGTCTTTGGCTTTGGCCTTGAGCCTCACGCCGGTCCCGGCCTGCTCTTTGTTACCCTGCCGGTAGCTTTTGCCGAAATGCGGTTCGGAGCCATCATTGGGCCGGTGTTCTTTGTTCTTGCCCTTGTCGCGGCCTTGACGTCCGCAATTTCCATTTTGGAGATCTTTGTGCGCTGGGCTGAGGAAAAGGGACTGGCGCGGCACAAGGCTGCACTCTACAGCGGCCTGGCTGTCTGGACGCTTGGTCTCGCAACGGTGTTTTCATCGACCGGGCTCAAAGACGTAAAAATCCTCGACAAGAACCCGTTTGATTTTCTGGACTATTTGACGGGCCATATTTTCTTGCCTGTCAGCGGGCTATTGATCGCAATCTTCATTGGCTGGTTTGTGTCGCGTGAGGCACTAAGGGACGAGTTGGATATGACCGCCGGTCAGTTCTCATTGTGGCGCTTCGTTATCAGATATATAGCGCCCGTCGCAGTTTTCGGAATCCTGTTGTTGCAGCTGGGTGTTATCGGCGAGAACTAGGCGAGGCTCACAGTGCCGTCCCTGCTGAACGGCCATTGGTCTTTTCGTGCAATTTTCCTGCGTTGAAATGTCACCGGGATCAAAGTGTGCTATCTTGCTAGAGTGTCCGATCAGCAAATCGCCACGCTCGGGCGAAAGTGTGTTGGAGATCTGTCTGGCACTCAAGGAGAGGCCATAATCGTGTCAATGATGAAGAAGTCAGGTATCGTCCTGTCAGCAGTAATGCTCACACTCCTTGTGCCGCAAATCTCGATGGCTCGCGAGCACCGGATGACGCCCGAAGGTCAGGAGATTCCCTTCAAGATTCTGAAGGATTGGCCGCGCACGGATTTTTCAAAGTATTCCGCGCCGCTTTTTGACTTCATGCCCGCTGGCCCGCGCAAGGATGAAATCCCCTCCATCAACTCGCCGAAGCTCCGCGATATCGCGGCTGCTGATCAGGCGAGCCTTGAGCCCATAATTTCAATCTCGATCAATGGCGAGGCAAGGGCCTACCCGGTCGCCATACTTCTGTGGCATGAGATCGTCAACGATGACGTCGGCGGGGTGCCCGTCGCCGTGACCTTTTCCCCGCTGACAAATTCGAGCCGTGTCTTTCGCCGTGAGGTCTCCGGCGAGGTCACCACGTTTGGCACCAGCGGACTGCTTCGCCACACGGGCCAGGTCTTTTACGATCGCCTCACTCAAAGCTGGTGGCAACAAATCCTTGGCGAAGCGGTCTTCGGAACATCAACAGGTCAGAAGCTTGAGGCCCTGCCAGCCCGGATCGAAGGTCTTGGTCAATTCGCGGCGCGCCATCCAGGCGGCACGGTGCTTGTCCCCAATATCGGCGGTTACCGGCCCTATGGGCGCACTCCCTTCCCACGTTACGATAGCGCCGCCGTTGCATATCGCTACAAAGGCACGTACAAGGGCGCCGTGCCTCCCATGACGCGGGTCATTGTGGTGGGAGACGAGGCATGGAGCCTTGATCTCATCAGAACCCGCGGAACCCTTGAAGTTAGCAGTGGGGCCGGGGATCTGAGAATGCGCTACGAAGCAGGGCAAAACTCGCCATTTGACAAGGCGGTCATCGCGAAAAGCCGGGATATCGGCTCCGTCGTCGTTCAGCGTCGCGTGGATGGCACCTGGAGCGATGTCGCCTATGACGTGCCGTTCGCCTTTGCCTGGAAGGCCTTCCATCCAGACCACTCAATCCATCATTAATTCACTCGTCTTCCGACGCCAGGCCTCACCCGTCCTTGCCGGACGGGGAGAAACAGGTTAGGAAATCGGCCAATGCTGGCCACTTACAGATTTGTCGGGTCCGGTCCGGCAACAAGGCAGGAAAGCAAGAGACATGGCGAAGAAGATAAAGACCTTCCGTCCCAAACCCAGGGTCCCCAAGGGGCTGCGGGACGAAATGGCTGCAGATGTGATCGGTCAGCGCAAAATGCTGGCCGCCATCGCCCATGTCTATGAACTTTACGGCTTCGATCCGCTGGAAACCTCCGGCCTTGAATATTCCGATGCAATGGGGAAATTTCTCCCCGACGCCGACCGGCCCAATCAGGGTGTCTTTTCATTCCAGGATGATGATGATCAGTGGCTGTCGCTGCGTTATGATTTGACCGCGCCGCTGGCCCGCTTTGTCGCCGAAAACTATGACGCGCTGCCCAAGCCCTTCCGGCGCTATCAGATGGGCCCTGTCTGGCGCAATGAAAAGCCGGGACCTGGTCGCTACCGCCAGTTCACTCAGGTTGATGCGGACACCGTCGGCACGCCGTCCATGGCGGCGGATGCGGAAATGTGCATGCTGATGTGCGATGCCATGGAAGCCATCGGGATTGAACGCGGTGACTATGAAGTCAAAGTCAATAATCGGAAGATCCTTGACGGTGTCCTTGAACGCATCGGCCTCAATCTCGAGGACCCGGACAACCAGGTGCAGCGCCTGACGGTTCTGCGCGCCATCGACAAGCTCGATCGCCTCGGCGAGGAGGGCGTCGAACGTCTTCTTGGCGAAGGTCGCAAGGACGAATCAGGTGATTATACCGAGGGGGCAAAACTTTCTCCTGAACAGATCAATGCCGTCATGTCATTCGTCCGTGCGGGGAACGAGGCCCGCAGCGCGGTCTGTGATCAGCTCGCTGCCATCGTTGGTGAAAGCGAAATCGGCGGTGAAGGGGTTTCCGAGCTCAGAGAGATTGATACGCTTTTGAGCGCTGCCGGCTATGGCGCAGACCAGGTTGTTTTCGATCCGGGCATTGTGCGCGGCCTTGAATATTATACCGGTCCCGTCTGGGAAATTGACCTGACTTTTGAGACAATTGGCGAAGACGACACGCTCGCCCGGTTCGGCTCTGTTGGTTCGGGCGGACGCTACGACGGCCTTGTCGAACGCTTCAAGGGAGTGCGTGTCCCGGCAACCGGTTGCTCCATCGGGGTTTCGCGGCTTTATGCGGCCCTCAAGGCTCTTGGCAAGACCGATGAAAGCGGCGCCCGCGGGCCTGTCGTGGTTCTGGTGATGGATGCAAGCGAAACCGCTGGCTATCAGACGATGGTGCAGGAGCTTCGAAAATCCGGTATTCGCTCCGAGCTCTATCTCGGCGGCAGTGGCATGAAAGCCCAGCTCAAATATGCCGACAGGCGCGGCGCCTCCATTGTTGTCATCGAAGGTGAGGATGAGCGCGAAAAAGGCGAACTCACCCTGAAAGATCTCATCCTTGGCTCTGAAATGTCGAAAGATATCGAGGACAACAAGGCCTGGCGCGAGGACCAGCCAGCGCAAGTCTCGGTGAAGCGCGCGGACCTGGTCTCCGGCGTCCGGTCGCTCCTTGACCGTTATAAGGGGAACGAAAACCTGTGACCCCGGAAAAGCAACAGAGCACCACGCAAAAGGCTGTCATCAACGCCGTTTTCGCATCGGCGGGCTTTACGTCGGTTGATCTCCCGATCATTCAAACCGCCGAGCCCTTTCTTGATCTGTCAGGCGAAGACATCCGACGGCGGATATATGTCTTTTCCGATCCCTACGGCGAGGAACTTTGCTTGCGCCCGGATCTGACCATTCCTGCGTGCCTGCATTATCTTGAAGCGACAGGTGCAAAGGGCGGCGAGCGTCGCTATGCCTATGAAGGTCTGGCGTTTCGGTGTCAGGTTCCCGGGTCGGCTCGCCCCAACGAGTTCTCTCAAAGCGGCATCGAACTCATGGGCCAAAAAGATGACAAGGACAGCGGCGCGAAGGCCGATGCCGAGGTCTTCGGGCTGACCCTTGAGGCGTGCCGCAAGGCAGGGCTTGTTGGATTTGAGGCAAAAATGGGTGACCTTGGCCTGTTTGCTGCTTTCATTGAGGCGCTTGATATTCCAGAACACTGGCGTGCCAGACTCAGGAACAGTTTCTGGCAACCATCGCGTTTTGGCGGTCTTCTGAAGGGGCTTACGGAACGTCAAAAGAAACCCGAGGGCGTCGCCGCTGTGCTGGGTAAGCT
The DNA here is from genome assembly GCA_030614785.1 of Alphaproteobacteria bacterium. GTDB lineage: Bacteria > Pseudomonadota > Alphaproteobacteria > M2410 > M2410 > JAUWTJ01. The sequence continues at coordinate 34,794 of JAUWTJ010000028.1, forward strand.
CGATGAGGCAAGCGCCCTGGAAACGGTCAGCGGATTGCTGGACATCGCAGGGCTGGATAGTGTTCCCGGGCGGTCGATCGAAAGCGTGACCCGCCGCCTGATGGAAAAGGCGCGCGACGCGGCATCGGAGCCCTTGTCACCGGGCATCATCACCTCCATCGAAGACTATCTCAAAATATCCGGCGCGCCGCGCGAGGCGCTCAAGCGCGTCCGCAAGTTGGCCGGGGTTCACGGGATTGCAATTGATGAGGCACTTGAAGTGGCTGAAACTCGTGCCCGGTTAATTGAAGAGGTTGCCGGCGATGCACCGGTTATTTTCGCAACTGAGTTTGGCCGAAGCTTTGAATATTATACCGGGTTCGTCTTTGAGCTGACGGACAAGGGTGAACAGATCGCCGGTGGCGGCCGCTATGACGACTTGCTTTTGCGCCTCGGCGCGCCGGAGCGGGTTCCAGCTGTTGGCGCCATGATCCGCAATGATCGCCTCGTAGCGGTGCTTGCCGGTCAGAAGGGAGCTAAGCAATGAGCGACACCCTCATTCTTGCACTGCCCTCCAAGGGCCGCCTGATGGAAGCAGCAGAAGAGTATTTCCTTGAAGCGGGTCTCAAGATCCAGCGTCACGGCGGCATGCGGCGGTATCAAGGTGCGATCAAGGGTATCGACGGCGTTGAGGTACGGTTTCTCTCTGCCGGTGAAATTGCCTCAGGCCTTATCAATGGCGACATTCACCTTGGCATCACGGGGCGCGACCTGCTGCACGAAAAAACACATGAACCCGATGCCTGTGTCGCGCCGCTCTCGGCGCTGAATTTCGGCCATGCGGATGTCATCGTTGCCGTGCCGGAAGCCTGGCTTGATGTGGAAACCATGGCCGATCTGGTCGAGGTTGCCGCCGAAATCAGACAGGAAAGTGGCCGGCTGCTGCGCGTCGCGACCAAATTCATCAACATAACTCGCAGCTTCTTTGCGCAGCATGGCCTGGTCGACTACCGGATTGTCGAGAGCCTCGGCGCGACCGAAGGCGCGCCAGCGGCGGGCACTGCCGACGCCATCGTCGATATCACATCGTCCGGCGCGACCCTTACCGCCAATCACCTCAAAATTTTGCAGGATGGTGTCGTTCTGAATTCCGAAGCCTTCCTGTGCGGATCGCTTGGTGCGCGCTGGGGTGAAGGCAGTCTTGACCGTGCCAAAGATATCCTTGGCCGTCTTGCTGCGCGGGAAAGGGCCAGGTCCATGATCGAGGTTCGCCTTGAAACTCAGGCCGCAGGCGTTGATCAAGTGAAGGATATTATCGCTGCATCTGGCGGCGAGCTGGCTTCGGCAACAGGATCAAAAGGCGGCGATCAGGAACTTGTGCTTCATGTGCAAAAGGCAGCCTTTCATGACCTTGCGGCCAGCTTGCGCGAAGCGGGGTGTCGAACCGTCACCGCCCGGGAGCTTGAATTCATCTATGGCGCGAACAATCCCCTCTTTGCGGCACTTGAGCTTGAAAGAGAACAGGCGGCTGCAAGAGGGAACTAGTCTCCCTTTGAACTCATCGCCCGCCCGAGCAGAACGACCCCGCCGACGATCAGAAGTATGGGGAAGATGTCGACGTCAAAGTCGATAAACTCCGAGACGCCAATCGCAACAAAAGCAATCCCTGCGAAAACCAGGGCCATGGGGGCTTCGATACCTTTGGCTGCGACGGCGCTTCTGTAGCCCAGCATGATCACCCCGGCGGCGATCCACAGAAAACCTTCGGGCACCAGAATATGGGGCAGCAGCATAACCGCGCCTGCCAGAATGAGAAAGATCGCCCACCCGATGTTGGAGTAGCGCTTTTCAATCGGGTCCCGGTGCCTGCGTGCAGTTTTACGCTTGCGTTCAGAGTGTTCAACGTCCGACATGTGAGGTCTCCTCGATCTTTGCGCCCTTCAACGCACTTTAGCGGATTTTGGAGGATTTATCTGCAAACCGGTTTGCATGGCGCATGCGTGCCGGAAGTCTGCGCAAAAACAGCAGGTTATGGGAGGAGGCAAGGGCAGGGCCCGGTCTTGAACTTTGTCCCGCGACCATCCACAATGTCGCCGCGATGGTAGGGCAGAATTCGGCCTTTTGGACCCGGATTGATGCGGGCGGATCTGGACACAAACGGGGATACTCCATGGGTAAATTAAAAGTCGTGCTGGCTATTGTGCTGGGCCTTGCCGCACCGAACAGTGCTCTGGCGCAAAGAACAGTCACGGCTCCCGAGATTGATCCGGCACAGGTTGCTCCGGATTCAGTTTATTACGAAAAGGACTGGTTCAAATATTACGACCAGCGCCTTGATGATCTGGACGAGCCTTCGCTGTGGCAAATGTCCAAAGATCCGAACGCCGAGGCGTTCCGCTTTTTCTGGCTCCCGAAGGAAGGCACCCCCATCATCATACGGATTGATGTTGCCGCCAGCGGTGCCGCGACCCTGACTTCAAAAAGATCGACGGGCCTGGCGGGTGAGAGCTGGGGCGACGCGAAAGATGTTGAAATGCGCGTGCTGTCCGAGAAGGAACTAAAGGATCTTCGCTTCCGCTTTGGTTACATGAAGTACTGGTATGTCGAGCGGACGGACGAGGAGAACGTCATAAACCGCCCAGGGCCCGTCTGGCTCCTGGAGGGGGTTCATAAAGGCAAGTATCACGCCGTCGAGCGGACCAACCCCGCCCCGGGCGAGACCCGCAAGTTGGGCCTTCTTCTTCTGCGGTTCATCGAAGTGGATGAAAGCGAAGTGATGTGGCCGCAGAGGCCAACAATGAACTGATGTGAAGGATTGAGAATGCAGCGCCTGAAAGAGTTTTGTGCCCTGGTTCTTCTGATCTCGCTGGTAGCCTGTTCGGAGGATAAGATGACACCCACTGACGCTGGCCCCACGCCTCCAGATTTTGACGCCGCATGGAATTATAATGCGCCGGTCAAAACCCGTGAGGTTTTCGCGGCAATACTGGCCGAAGCAGGCGAGGGTGCCCCGCTGGCCTGGACGCTGGAATTAAAGACACAAATCGCCCGGACGCATGGTCTTGTCGGTGAGTTCGACGAGGCTCACGCGCTGCTCGACACGATCGAACCGGCACTCGGCAATGACATGACACGGCCCCGCATCCGCTATCTTCTGGAGCGTGGCCGAGCGCTCAATTCATCCGGCGAAAAAGAACAGGCAAAGCCGCTCTTTGTTGAAGCGTGGGAGCTGGGCGAAAAGGCAGGCGAGGACTCTCTTGCCGTTGAGGCCGCCCACATGGTCGCCATCGCCGCAGCAGATGGCGACGAAGCAAACCGGTGGAATATCATCGGCCTCGACTACGCGCGTCATAGCGACAATGAACGCGCCCGCAGCTGGGTCGGTTCGCTCACCAACAACATGGGCTGGACCGCCTTTGATGCAGGAAAACTCGAAGAGGCCCTCGCGCTCTTTGAAGAAAGCCGCGACCATTTTCTCCAAAGAGACTTGGCCGACCGCGCCCGCATTGCCCGCTGGTCCATCGCAAGAGTGCAGCGCGAGCAGGGCATGATTGACGAAGCCCTTGCCTTGCAGTTGGAAATCCAGACTGAGAATGAGGCGGCGGGAACACCGGATGGTTATTGCTTCGAGGAACTTGGCGAGCTCTATCTCCTCAAGCAGGAACCACGCAAGTCCGCACCAAATTTCGCAACGGCCTATGAGCTCTTGTCCCAGGATGCCTGGTTTGCCAAATCGGAATCTGCACGGCTCGCCCGTCTTAAGGAACTGGGTCAATAGCGGGACGAAGCACCGCGGTTCTCCGATTGCAAATATTCTTCATGAGGGTATCATATCAACGTTTAGTTGATTGGAATTGTACTTATACCAGAGCACTGGTGTGATGAATAGCGGAGTCTCAGGATCGAAGTACAGCGCGCAAGAACATCTGGCTTCCTACTGGAAAGGCAAGTGTGAAGGCTCCCTGCTGCCGTCCCGCGAAGACATTGATCCGACCGATCTTGCCGATATCTTACCGTGCCTCCGGCACCCGGTAGATGTCTCGCAGCAAATTGAAACTTTCAATCACCGGCAGGTCCCACCATAGCTGGGTGCGCTGACCGAAGACAACGCCGATGCGCGCGACATGAGCGATCCGGTCTTGCCACGGGACAAGGCTGCCTACGGAGCAATGCCCGCTCGTCGGTGTCAAGATGCCGGAGAGGATCTTGATCGTAGTTGACTTGCCTGCGCCATTGGGGCCGATATAACCAACCAGCTCGCCCTCCTCGAGAGAAAAGCTTGCGTCTTTGAGGGCTTCAACGGTCCGGGTCTTTCGGGAGAAAAGCCCTTTGACAGCGCCGAGAGCGCCGGGCTCGCGGGTTGCAATTGAAAAGTCTTTCGAGAGATGATCAACAACGATATATGGCATGGAAACTCCATATCAGGCTTGATGAAGGGCTGGAGGGTGTAACACCATGGCTATACAGACACAAACATGAATTGCTCCAATGTGTAAACAGGATTGCAACAGGCTCCGGTAATTCGCGTTATACTGGATTGCTGGCCCATTTGCCGAGAAGGCGATAAGATGGTCACCAATGTTGCCAGGGGTAAACGGGGATCGGGGGATAACCATGTCACTTCTTATGAACGTGTTGCGCCGTACGGGGGCTGGTGTGAACCGGCTGGGGCGGGCCCTTGCGCCGTCTGATGCCGCCTGGAACGGGGCGACGAAGGCGCTGCTCCTCTGGATTTTAGTGCTCATTGGGGTCTTCGGGTTCTATGACATGCTGGCCGATTTCTGGATTGGCAAGCTGCTCGGCTTTCTGGTCATTCTCGGCATCGTCCTTGTAGCCACACTTGTTGTCCAGCTTCTCTATTGGCAATTCTCAATTCAGCCCCTGTCCTGGCGGTTGACCAGTCTGGTGGCTGTCCTCCTGGGTACGCTCTACGGCATGGCTCTCTGGGGCCCGCCGATGGGGTTTGTGCCGCCGTTGGTCATGGTCCTTGCGTTGAGCCTGACATTTGGCTCCCTTGCAGCCCTGCGCGCGACGGGGTGGAGACCGCTGCGCAGTATCCCGACGCTGGTCGGACTGGGCGCCGGGCTGCTCGGGCTCGCGAGTGGCGCCTGGTTCATTATACAGCCCCCTGAAGATGTCAATCCCTGGCTTGAGACCTACGTCTTTGAGGACCGGACGCTCGATTTGCCAAACCCCGGCGCGCCGGGAGACTACACAATCGAAACCGCGAGCTACGGCAGTGGTACTGACCGGCATCGCGGCGAATTTGCAAAGGCAGCGACCTGGAAAACCAGGTCTGTAGACGGGTCAAAACTGGTCGACCGATGGAGCGGTGCCGTCGGCTGGGCGCGGACAAAATACTGGGGCTTTGACGCCGCCGAACTGCCGGTCCAGGGCCGTGTCTGGATGCCGAAAGCCGGTGAGGGCGGGAAGGGGCCGTTCCCGCTTGTCCTCATTGTTCACGGTAATCATGGCATGGAAGACTTTTCCGATCCCGGCTACGCATATCTTGGCGAACATTTCGCCAGCCGCGGCATTATCACCGTGTCCGTCGACGAAAACTTTCTCAACAGCTCCACCGCCGACATCATCAATCCGCTCGAAGGAGGAATCGGCCCGGAGAACGATGCACGCGGCTGGATGTTGCTCAAACATCTGCAACAATGGCGCGACTGGAACGCGGACCCGAAGCACCCGCTTCATGACCTGGTGGATATGCAGCATATCGCGCTCATCGGTCATTCTCGCGGCGGCGAGGCGGTCGCTGTGGCGGCGGCCATTAACGGTCTCAAACACTATCCCGACGATGCTTCGGAAGTCTTCGACTTCGGATTTAACCTCGCCGGAGTTATAGCAATTGCGCCAGTCGATGGTCAGTATAATCCCCGTGCCAAACCCAAGGCGCTTGAGAAGATCAGCTACTTTGTCATCCACGGCTCCATGGACGGCGATGTGCAAAGCTTCATGGGGCTGTCGCAAGGTTCTCGCGTTGATATTCGTGGCGCTGGCGAAAGCTTCAAGGGGAGCTATTATGTGGAAGGAGCAAATCACGGCCAGTTTAATACCCGCTGGGGACGGTTTGACTACGGACGGCCCATGGGCTGGCTCTTCAACACCAAAGATATCATGGACGCCGAAGAGCAGCGCCAGATTGCGAAGGTTTCGTTCAGCGCCTTCCTCGAAGCCGTCCTCAAGGATAATCGGGCCTACCTGCCTCTGCTCGGCGACCCGCGCAAGGGCGCGGCCTGGTTGCCCGACCAATATATACTGGCCAATCTCGTGACTGGCGGCAGGCAACTGATTGCCGACTATGAAGAGGACATGGAAGTCACCACCACGTCCTTTGCCATGGCGGAAATAGCGGCTGCAAATCTGACCAAATGGCGCGAGGAATGGGCGTCCCTGAAGTGGGCGCCGCTCGACACCCATGTCGCTGTACTGGCCTGGGACGCAGAGGTCGAGCAGGACACCGCCTCCTACGGTTTTGAATGGACGGCCGGCAGCCTGAAATTGGGGGAGGACGCCACGTTCGTCTTTGCAGCAGCAGATGCGGGCGAGGGCACGAAGCCCAAAGGCTGGGAGTCGCCCGAAGGAAAGGACGAGGAAGACGAAGCAGCCGACGCGAAAGAGGATGTCCAAGAGGACAAGCCCATCGAACCCCTCGACTGGACCCTCGTCTTGACCGATGTCTACGGCAATGAGGCCCGCCTGGCCCTGTCGCACGATGCGGCACTTTACCCGCAGGTCAAGGCCCACACCAGAAAGCTCGAGATGCTTGCCTCAATCGAAAAATCCGAACTCGTCTGGCGCCGCTTTGCCTTCCCGGTCAAGGACTTCATGGTAGCCAACCCCGATATTCAGCCCACGGCGCTTGTCAGTCTCCGATTTGAGTTTGATAAATCAAAGGCCGGCGCCATCGCCATCGATGATTTCGGGATTGAGTAGCGCCGCACTCTAGCTCCGCATGCCGCCGCTTGCCGCGATGATTTCGCCAGTGATGAAATCAGATTCTGGCAAGCAGAAAAGAAAGATCGCCCCGGCGGCTTCTTCCGGTGTTCCGGCGCGCCCGAGCGGCGTCATCGCTTTTGACATTTCAATGGCACCGGCAGGAATACCGACCTTGTGCGTCTTGCCGCCGACGTCAATCTCCGGAATCTCGCCCTCGAACCCTTGCGTCAGACGAGTTTCGATATGGCCGAAGGCAACGCAGTTGACCGTCACATTATAGCGCCCCCAGTCTTTCGCCAGTGACCGGGTCATGCCGAAGAGAGCCGACTTGGCCGCGGAGTAGCTGAACTGCGTGTCCGCTCCGTAAAGCCCGGAGATCGACGAGACATTGACGACCTTGCGGGTCACATCAGTCTTGCCCTGCTTGTCCGCCAATTTGCTTTGGGCGCGAAAGTGGCGTCCCGCGGCGCGCAGCAGGCGGAAAGGGCCCGTCGCATGAACATCGATCATCGCATACCATTGCTCGTCGGTATGATTGATGATGCGCGAGTTCCAGATGTAGCCCGCATTATTGACCACGATATGCAGATCGCCAAAATGTTCGACGCAGGCCGCCACAGCGTGGTCACCGAAGTCCTCATCCGTGATGTCGCCGGGAAAGACGAGGCAGGTCCCGCCTGACGCCTCAATTTCATCTTCTAGTATCTTCAGTCCATCCGTATCAAGATCATTGGCAAAGACATTGGCACCTTCACCCGCCAGCTTGAGAACAAGCGCCCGGCCGATGCCCTGTGCTGCACCAGTGATGAGGGCGACCTTGCCCTCCAGTCTTCCTGGCGGCATGGCGCTACTCATAAGCCGCCTCGATACCTTCGATCATGACCCCGGTCGCCGCCTTGGGGTGGATCAGCCAGCGGCCATCCTTTGCGTCGCCCACCGGTGGTCGCATGATGACCGGAAAACCGCTCGCCTCAAGCGCCTTGCCGCTGCTTTCGATATCATCGGCGACAACAGCGAGATGATAAAAGCCTTCGCCCCGGGTTTTGAGATAGCGTGCAACAGGGTTTTCCATGTCGTCCTTGTCGAGCGGCTCCATGAGCTCAATGGTCATCTCGCCCGGCGTCCCGTTCACGGAAATAAACACGCTGCGAATGCTTTCTTCAGGAAAGACGGTATCGCCGGTCTTTTTGAACCCCAGCTTGCCCTGCCAGATCGCCAGCGCGTCATCCATTGAGTTTACAACAATTCCGAAGTGACTGATCCGCTCCAACATGACTGCCTCCCTCTTTTGTTTTAAGTAGGCACTAATCATAGGCCTCTTGCGATCAAAGTCGCAAGAGCGAGACTGGCAGCTATTTTTACAGGCAACCACAAAAAAGAGGCCGCAGATTTCTCTGCGGCCTCTCTCAATTTTCGTAGCTGTGACGGCGTGATTTACATCATGCCGCCCATACCACCCATGCCGCCCATGTCGGGCATTGCAGGCATGCCGCCACCAGCGCCGGCCTCGGCAGGCTTGTCGGCAACCATGGCTTCAGTCGTGATCAGGAGACCGGCAATTGAGGCCGCATCCTGAAGTGCTGTGCGAACCACCTTGACCGGGTCAATGATGCCAGCTGTGATCATGTCGACGTAGACTTCCTTCTGGGCATCAAAGCCGTAGGAGGCTGACTTTTGTTCGAGCAGCTTGCCAACGATGACAGAGCCTTCGTTACCGGCGTTTTCAACGATCTGACGCACCGGTGCCTGAATGGCGCGGCGCACGATCTTGATACCGGCGTCCTGATCGGCGTTTTCGCCAACCAGCTTGTCAAGTGAACGTGAAGAATGGAGAAGGGCAACGCCGCCTCCAGGCACGATGCCTTCTTCAACAGCAGCCCGGGTTGCGTTGAGTGCATCGTCAACACGGTCCTTGCGTTCTTTCACTTCAACTTCCGTCGCGCCGCCGACTTTCAGAACAGCAACACCGCCTGCCAGCTTGGCAAGACGCTCCTGGAGCTTTTCCTTGTCGTAGTCCGAAGATGTTTCCTCAATCTGCGCGCGGATTTGGCTGACGCGGCCAGCGATCTCGGCTTTCTTGCCGGAACCGTCGATGATCGTTGTATCGTCCTTGGAGATACCAACGCGCTTGGCAGTACCGAGCATTTCCAGGCCGACGTTTTCAAGCTTGATCCCGAGATCTTCGGAAACAACCTGACCACCGGTCAGGATCGCGATGTCTTCCAGCATGGCTTTACGGCGATCACCGAAACCAGGCGCCTTGACAGCAGCAATCTTGAGGCCACCGCGCAGCTTGTTGACCACGAGAGTTGCGAGCGCTTCGCCTTCGATGTCTTCTGCAATGATCAACAGCGGACGCGAGGACTGAACAACCGCTTCAAGGATCGGCAGCATGGCTTGCAGATTTGAAAGCTTGGATTCGTGCAAGAGGATGTAAGGGTTTTCAAGTTCCGTCGTCATCTTGTCGGCATTGGTAATGAAGTAAGGGCTGAGGTAGCCGCGATCAAACTGCATGCCTTCAACGACATCAAGCTCGGTAGCGAGGCTCTTGGCTTCTTCAACAGTGATAACGCCTTCATTGCCAACCTTCTGCATGGCTTCGGCAATGTAGTCACCGATTTCTTTTTCGCCGTTTGCAGAGATGGTGCCAACCTGGGCGATCTCATCGTTTGACTTGACCTTCTTGGACTTTTTCTTGAGTTCGGCGATTACTGCTGTAACAGCTGAATCGATGCCGCGCTTCAGATCCATCGGGTTCATGCCCGCTGCAACAGCCTTAACGCCTTCGCGAACGATGGACTGGGCAAGGATGGTTGCTGTAGTGGTGCCGTCACCGGCTTCATCATTGGTGCGGCTGGCGACTTCGCGAACCATCTGTGCACCCATGTTTTCGAACTTGTCTTCGAGTTCGATTTCCTTGGCAACGGTCACACCATCTTTTGTGGTGCGCGGCGCGCCAAAGCTCTTGTCGATGACAACGTTACGGCCTTTGGGCCCCAGCGTTACCTTTACGGCATTCGCGAGAATATCGACGCCGGCAAGCATCTTCTCGCGGGCGTCGGTGGAAAAACGTACTTCTTTTGCCATGTGATTAAACTCCTGATTTCGAGAAAGAAAAAACCGCTTCAAATCATTTCTGACTTAGGCGGCTTTTTTCACTTTCTTCGCTGTCTTTTTGGCTGTGATGATACCCATGATGTCGCTCTCCTTCATGATGAGGAGATCTTCACCGTCGAGGGTGATTTCAGTGCCACCCCATTTGCCGAAGAGAACCTTGTCGCCGACCTTGACGTCGAGCGCGACAATGGCACCGGCTTCATTGCGGACACCGGAGCCCACAGCAACGATTTCGCCTTCGGAGGGCTTTTCCTTGGCTGTGTCAGGAATAATAATCCCGCCAGCGGTTTTGGTTTCTTCTTCGACGCGGCGTACGAGGACCCGGTCGTGCAGAGGACGGAAGCTCATTGACCCATCTCCCTTTCTCGTTTGAGTGAAAATTAAATTGTCTCAAGAGACATTAGCACTCAACAGGTCGAGTGCTAACAGTCGAGCGTTCATGTAGGGAGGGGGGTGAAAAGAGTCAAGGGGCGCGAGACAGAAAGCGTGAAATAAAGTCCCGAAAGATTCCGGATTTCTGCGACTTTGATATAGGTTTCTGCCTTATCCGGCGTCGCTGTTATATAGGGAAGGACCCGCAAATTGAAAGGCAAAATTCGCATTTGGGGACGGCGCAGTGCCTTCAATGCCCAGAAAGTCCTTTGGATGCTGGACGAACTGGGGCTTGAGGCCGAGCATATCGATGTCGGCGGCGCGGCAGGTGGGCTGCGCACCGCAGAGTTCCTCGCAATGAACCCCAACGGCACCATCCCGGTGCTCGGCGACGGCCGCCGCGTTATCTGGGAATCCCACGCCATCCTGCGCTATCTGGCAGCTGAATATGGATCCGGCAGCCTCTGGCCGGTGAGTTCCGCCGGGCGCTCTGAGGCGGATCGCTGGATGGACTGGGCACAAACCGGGCTGCAGATCGCCTTTATGGACCTGTTCTGGGGCTTTTACCGAACGCCGGAGGCCGATCGGGACGAGGCCTTGATCGAGCGCGCGGTGCTGAGCTGCGACCACTACTTCTCGGTTCTTGATCAACATCTCCAGACCCGCGACTTCCTCGCAGGCAAGGCCTTCACCATGGGCGATATCCCCGCAGCCACGGCGCTCTTTCGCTATTTCGAAATGGATATCCCACGAAAGCCGCTACCGAATGTCGAGACCTGGTATGCTCGCCTTCAGCGGCGCCCGGCCTTCCGAACCCACATCATGCTCCCCTTCGACGACCTGTACGGCCGTCTCGACTTTTAATGCAATAATAGTGTCTGACCCCACATGTAGCATGAGGGGTCAGACACTATTATTGCATTCTCAAATCCGATATTGCATGGTGTGGAAGAATTTGCAGCTTTTGAAGGTTTCCCATGCCCCGAGCTCCCCGCATTGAATATCCCGGCGCCACCTTTCACATCCAGGCACGTGGCAATCGCGGCGAGGCGATCTTTGTGGATCGGGAAGAGTCGCTCAGGTTCCGGTCGATCTTTGAGGAGGTTTGCGCCGATCACAACTGGGACGCCTTCGCCTGGGTTCTGATGCCGGATCACTATCAGCTCACCGTGCGGACCAATGAGGCAACCCTCGCCAGGGGTATGAAACACCTCAACGGTCACTATGCCCAATGGGTCAATCGCAAGCGCCGCATCGATGGCCATCTATTTGAGGGTCGCTACACGGCCGTCGTCGTGGACGCGGATGCCTGGCTGCTTGCCCTTGTTCGCCTCAGCGCCCTCGTTCCGGTTCGCGCCGGTCTTGCAGGCCAGGCTGAAAAATGGCTCTGGGGGTCATATCGATATCTTGTGGAAAACGGAGTGAAGAAGCCGCCGCAATATCTGGCACGCGGCGAGGTTCTGGCGCGGCTTGATGCTGATCCTGGTGCCGCGCGTCTCGCTCTGCAGGAGTTTGTCAATGCGGGGCGGACCGTCGAAGACCAGGCAGGCGACGTTGATGTACTGGAAGCGCTTCTGCGACACAATCAGGTTCTGGGATCACGGCAGTTTGCGCTTGAGGTTCAGGCAAAGACCGGGACAGGCGGCAGATTGAACGCGGCGGAGCCACGCGCTCTTGCAGCCTTTCGCGACGAGTACAGTCCCGCTGCCAGATCTCTGGCC
>JAUWTJ010000059.1 GCA_030614785.1 Alphaproteobacteria bacterium
AAGTTATTGCCGATCGGCCTGAAGTTGAAGGTGAGGAAGACGGCACAACTACGGAAAAATAAACACTTTTTGGTGTTAATACTTGGGAATTATTCCCGCAGGGTTTAATGTTTTCTTGATCCAGCCCTGTCTATCATGTTCGTATTGTTCGCAAGGACGACGCATTGGTTTCAAAGATCCCTGTCAGGGGGTCAGGTAAAGGAATAGGACGAAGTATCAGGGACGCGTTCAGGGGCGGGTCTGATGGAACGTCAAGGAGTGTAAATGAGCAAAGTAAGCGGCGGCGATTCAAAGAACACATTGTACTGTTCGTTCTGTGGCAAGAGCCAGCACGAGGTGCGCAAGCTGATTGCGGGCCCGACGGTTTTCATCTGCGATGAATGCGTAGAACTGTGTATGGAAATCATCCGGGAGGAAAACAAAACCTCTCTGGTCAAGTCCAATGACGGTGTTCCGGCACCGAGTGAGATTTGCGACGTGCTCGACGACTATGTCATTGGTCAGGTGCATGCCAAGCGGGTTCTGGCTGTTGCGGTGCATAACCACTACAAACGTTTGAATCATTCCTCCAAGGGCGGCGAGGTCGAACTTGCCAAGTCAAATATTCTTCTTGTTGGCCCAACCGGGTGCGGCAAGACCTATCTGGCCCAGACCCTTGCTCGTATTCTCGACGTTCCCTTTACAATGGCAGATGCCACGACGCTGACCGAAGCCGGTTATGTTGGTGAAGACGTCGAAAATATTATTCTCAAGCTCCTGCAATCTGCTGATTACAACGTCGAGCGGGCCCAGCGCGGCATTGTCTATATCGACGAAATCGACAAGATCAGCCGCAAATCAGACAATCCCTCGATAACTCGCGATGTATCGGGCGAAGGTGTGCAGCAGGCGCTTCTCAAGATCATGGAAGGCACGGTTGCCTCTGTGCCGCCGCAAGGTGGCCGCAAGCACCCACAGCAGGAATTCCTGCAGGTCGATACCACCAATATGCTGTTTATCTGCGGCGGCGCCTTCTCCGGCCTGGAGAAGATCATTTCAAGCCGTGGCACAGATTCCTCCATCGGGTTCGGTGCGAAAGTTAAATCGGACGATGATCGACGCATGGGTGAAATTCTGCGCAGCGTTGAGCCTGAAGATTTGCTGAAATTTGGCCTTATCCCTGAATTCGTCGGCCGTTTGCCGGTTCTCGCGACCCTTGAGGATCTCGATGAAGAGGCTCTGACGACAATTTTGACGGCGCCAAAGAACGCGTTGCTGAAGCAGTACCAGCGCCTGTTTGAAATGGAAAATGTCAGCCTTACGTTCTCCGACGATGCTCTCAAGGCTGTTGCCAAGAAAGCCATCAAACGCAAGACAGGTGCACGCGGTTTGCGGTCGATCATGGAGAATATCCTGCTCGATACCATGTTTGAGCTGCCGTCCCTGGAAGGCGTTGAAGAAGTGGTGATCAACGGTGAAGTGGTCGAAGGCCGCGCCCGTCCGCTTTATATTTATGTTGAGCGGGAAGAGGAAATCGGAACTACGGCGTCCTGACGCCACACTTGATTCGATGGATCACCTCTGGATGAGTTTATAAAAGGCGGCCTGCGGGCTGCCTTTTTTATTGTAATAACTTCCGTTTAAGCCCGAATATCGTGCAAAATATGTGGATAAGACAGATTTTTGTGTCAATCGGGCAGTTTTCTGTGGAAATCTTTCAATTCTTAACCAATTGCTTAACCCTTGGAGCGAGGCTCTCTTGAAGCTGCGTCCCTGGGCCACCAGATGGGATACAAGCCCTGCCAAAAGGGACCCCATGAGTTTGGACGTGCGCCGGGATGTCGTCGCGACTGACAGGCCGGACCACAGTAAAAGGAAACAAACATGAGCACGATCACGACAATTCAACCTGAAAAGACCCTTTATCCGGTTCTGCCGCTGCGCGATATCGTGGTCTTTCCCCACATGATTGTGCCGCTTTTTGTCGGCCGCGAAAAATCCGTACGTGCGCTGGAAGATGTGATGCTTGATGACAAGCAAATCCTGCTTGTCACCCAGCAAGACGCCAGCGAGGACGAACCCTCAACCGATGCGCTTTACTCGGTTGGAACGATCGCATCGGTGCTGCAGCTGCTGAAACTGCCTGACGGCACGGTCAAGGTGCTTGTCGAAGGGGGCTCGCGGGCAGCTGTCAAAAAATTCGTGGATAACGCTGATTTTTATCAAGCTGAAGCAGAGCCACTCGATGAAAGTATTGAGGACGACAACGAGATTGAGGCCCTGTCGCGCTCTGTGGTGGCTCAGTTTGAATCCTATGTGAAGCTGAACAAGAAAGTCTCTCCGGAGACGCTTGTTTCAGTAAACCAGATCGATGATCCCGCCCGCCTCGCCGACACCGTTGCCTCGCATCTTGCGATCAAGATCAACGAGAAACAGGACCTTCTGGAAATTGCAGATGTGGCCAAGCGTCTTGAGCGGGTCTATTCCATGATGGAAGGTGAGATCTCGGTCCTGCAGGTCGAAAAGAAAATCCGAACGCGGGTCAAGGGGCAAATGGAAAAGTCCCAGCGTGAGTATTATCTCAACGAACAGATGAAAGCGATCCAGAAGGAACTTGGCGAAACCGAAGATGGCCGCGACGAACTTTCCGAACTGGAAGACAAGATCAATGAAACGAAGTTGAGCAAGGAAGCGAAGGAACGCGCAGGGACCGAGTTGAAGAAGCTGCGATCGATGAGCCCGATGTCCGCCGAAGCGACTGTTGTGCGCAATTATCTCGACTGGATGCTTTCTGTCCCATGGAACAAGAAGGGCCGGGTAAAGAAAGATCTGAAACAGGCTGAGGACGTTCTCGATGGCGATCACTACGGCCTTGAGAAAGTCAAGGAGCGGATTATTGAGTATCTCGCGGTGCAACAACGCACCAGCAAGCTCAAAGGCCCGATCCTGTGTCTCGTTGGCCCTCCCGGTGTTGGTAAAACCTCGCTGGGTAAATCCGTTGCCAAGGCAACGGGGCGCGAGTTCGTGCGTATGTCGCTGGGCGGCGTGCGCGACGAGTCTGAGATCAGGGGGCATCGCCGGACCTATATCGGTTCCATGCCCGGAAAAATTATCCAGTCCATGAAGAAAGCCAAATATTCCAATCCGCTGTTCTTGCTCGATGAGATCGATAAACTCGGACAGGATTTCCGCGGCGATCCATCGTCAGCCCTGCTTGAGGTGCTTGATCCGGAACAAAACTCGACATTTATGGACCACTACCTTGAAGTCGAATATGACCTTTCCGACGTGATGTTTATTACCACGGCGAATTCTCTGAACATGCCGCAGCCGCTGCTGGACCGGATGGAGATCATTCGAATTCCTGGCTACACGGAAGACGAAAAGGTGGAAATTGCAACGCGGCACTTGCTGCCGAAGGTTGTTAAGGATCACGGCCTTGAGGACAGCGAGTTTACGCTGACCGAAGGCGGTATACGCTCGATTAGACGGTATTATACTCGTGAAGCCGGCGTGCGGAATGTTGAGCGGGAAATTGCCAATCTTGCACGCAAGGCCCTGAAGAAAATTCTCACGTCCGAAGCGACTACCATTACAATCGACGAAAATAATATCGGTGACTATGCCGGGGTCAAACGTTTCCGCTACGGCGAGATTGAAGGCGAAGACCGTATCGGTGTTGTGACCGGACTGGCGTGGACGGAAGTTGGCGGCGATCTTCTGCAAATTGAGTCCGTCATCCTTCCGGGCAAGGGCCGCATGACGATGACCGGGAAGCTCGGTGATGTGATGAAAGAGTCGATCGACACGGCGCATTCCTATGTGCGGTCGCGTTCGATTGACTTTGGTATCAAGCCAACGATTTTTGACAAACGCGACATTCACGTCCATGTGCCCGAAGGTGCAACACCGAAAGACGGTCCGTCGGCTGGTGTTGCCATGGTGACCACAATTGTCTCTGTACTGACGGGTATACCCATCCACAAGGATGTGGCCATGACCGGCGAAGTTACTCTGACCGGCAGGGTTCTGCCGATTGGTGGTTTGAAAGAAAAGCTTCTTGCGGCGTTGCGCGGCGGTATTAAAACTGTGTTGATCCCGTCGGAGAATGAAAAAGATCTGGCGGAGATCCCGGATAACGTTAAGCAGGGACTGACCATTATCCCGATTGGGACCGTTGATGATGCGCTGAAAAATGCGCTTACCAAACCGCTGGTTGCGATCGAGTGGGATCAGGAACAAGCGGACCTGGATGCTGCGAAAGTAGCTGGTCGGTCGTCCGATCCGGAGGCCCTTACCGCCCATTAGGGCCCCTGATTATGTATAGGTGTGGTTGCGGGACATGCCTGTGGATAAGTTATTGAGAAAACCTCGGAATTCCGGGGTTTTTTCTTTGACTGGTATCAAAATCCCGGTCTACACTCGCGTATTAACTTTTTGACCCATACAAAATTTAAGGCAGGTCTCATGAACAAAAATGACTTGATTGCTTCCGTGTCCGAAACAGCTGATCTTTCCAAGGCAGACGCAACGAAAGCGGTAGACGCAATCTTTGAGTCGATTTCTGGCTCGCTGAAGGGCGGCGAAGAAGTCCGCTTGGTTGGTTTTGGCACCTTTTCGGTCGCACATCGTAAGGAAAGCAAGGGTCGTAACCCTCGCACTGGTGAGCCAATCACCATCCCGGCTTCAAATCAGCCGAAATTTAAGCCAGGTAAGGGCTTGAAAGAAGCCGTCAACTAGGCTTTAAAGCAATCCGAATTCGGGGCCGCTGCGTTTCGTATCGCTACGAACGGCGGCCTCGTGATTCTCGCTTCCTGATCATCTGACAGGAAGTCCCGGCGAATCAGTCAACAAGTCCATTTTGGCTTTTTGTGATTCGAGACCCGAAATGGGGGCGATTAGCTCAGCTGGGAGAGCATCTCGTTTACACCGAGAGGGTCGGCGGTTCGATCCCGTCATCGCCCACCATTTCTTTCGGCCTGGCTTGAGCGCAGGCCGTCGCGTAGCGAATCACGCAGGTCGCTGGTCCCCAGTGTGGCTTCACCAGCCAGGGCCGCTGCTTTGTCGCCGAGAGCGAATTCAGGCGGCACCACTTCCGGCCCCTCGCCAGGCGGCAGAGGGGGTGTGTAGTAACCCAGCGCGTACGACCCCATCTGATAGCCGATCAGTGCCTGAAGCTTTGGATCGAGACCCTTTGCTATGTCCGGCGGGCAGGAGAGATATTGATTTTCTTCCTGGCGTAGCCAGCCGAGGGTGTAGGTAATGTTGATACCGATCCTGTCGGCGTTTGAGGCATTTTCGCCGCCGCCGTGGAAAAGTGACCCGGTGTAGACCAGCACCGATCCGGCCTTCATCTGCGCATAGCCGATCTCGTCAGCGGTGGGTTGTTGTTTATCCGGCCACCGGGTGCTGCCGGGCACGACCTGCGTGGCACCGTTCTCTTTGGTAAAATTGGTAATGGCCCAGATCGTGTTGAGCTGTGGTTCGATGTCCTTGAGCCAGGTGCCCCAGGCCCATCGGTCGCGGTGGATGGCTTGCGCCTTTTGCCCGGGCATGATCCGGATGACCTGACTGAGATGAAGCTGGTGTCGGGCGCAATTGGGATGGAGAAAGAGTTCGCAAAGAGCCTCGATGGTCTCGTTGAGGACAAGCTCGCGGCAGGCCGGTGACCTGGCCACAAGTGCGCCGGTCCGCGTCGTCAGATTGCCGGTAAAGTCGTCTCGCCCAGGTGTGGTTGCTTCGACATAGGGCATGATCTCTCGGGTCACCGCGGCGACCTGTTCGTTTGACAGAACGTTTTCGAGAATGAGGCCGCCATCGCGTTTGAGGACTTCGAGAATATCCTCGGGCCTCGCATCAGCGCGCATCGTAGTGAGTTGGACCATCGTTCTTCCCCTGTGAAACTTCCTTGCCGGAAAGCCTGGGCCGGGAGGCGAGCCTTGTCAAGATTGAGCGATGGCCAGACACCTGAATGCCCGAGCCCGCCTTGACACTCACCAGGGCCAGGTCTAGCTTGGCCGACCCGGCGCGCCAGGTCTTTGGGTCAGATCTGGTGAACCAGCTGGCGAGCGGACAAAAGCAAAAATGATAAAGTCACTTCTTCGTCTTCTGCCTTATATACAGAAGCATGCTCTGCGCTTTTGGGCGGGTATGGCCGGACTGCTGTTTGCGCGCGTTTTTGAGGCCTTGATACCGCTCTTTGTTAAACGCGGTGTGGATGAGATTGCGGCGGGGCATGAGGGGTTCGACCTCAGCGGTATCACTTATGACCAGGCGATGAGTGCGCTGATTTATCCATGTCTGGCGATTATCGCCTGCGTCTTTGCCCAGGTGCTGGTGACCATTTTCAGTCGCACAATGATCCGCAAGATTGGTATGGAAGCGGCCTATGACCTGCGCAACCGGGTCTATGCGCACCTGCAGAAGCAGGGCCCCGGGTTCTTTATGAAATTCTCGATTGGCGATCTTATGGCGCGGGCGATCAATGACATTGGTCTGGTGCGGATGGTCATTGCCGGGGCATCGCGCATGACCCTGGTCGTTATCTTCACCGCTATTGTGGGGATCAGCTTCATGTTCTCGCTCTCGGTTAAGTTGACACTTTTGCTGCTCTTGCCGATGCCTGTCATCGTGCTTGTGGGATGGTACTACGGCAAGAAGATCTATGCCCTGTCACATTTTGTGCAGGAGGGTTTTTCCGGTCTTTCGACATTTGTTCAGGAAAACCTTAACGGCATTCGCACCGTTCAGGCCATGGCCCAGGAGAGCGAAGAAGTCGCGCGCTTTGAGACGATCAATCAGAAATACGCTGACGACAATCTGGCGCTGTTTACAAATGCATCACTCCTCGGCGCGCTGATGCCTGTGCTGGCAGGTTTGTGTATTCTTGTGATTCTTGGCTTTGGCACGCATCTCGTGGCGACCGGGGATATTACGATCGGGACCCTGGTAGCCTTGTTGGCCTATCTCAACCTTGTGCTCTGGCCGATGCGTGAAGCCGGGACCATTGTGACCCAGTGGCAAAGGGGAGCATCGGCATCAGCAAGGCTGTTTGAAATTCTCGACAGCGAGCCCGAGATCCAGGATCGCCCGAGTGAAGAGTTCCCACGGATGACGGGCAATATATCACTGCAGAATGTCAGCTATCGCTACGAGGATAAGGATGTCTTTGCTCTTGAGGATGTAAGTTTCGATGTTGCCCCCGGCGAGATGATTGCCATTCTGGGTCGGGTGGGAGCGGGCAAGTCGACATTGCTTCGCCTGTTTGTCCGACTGCTGGAGCCAACAAGCGGAAAGATCCTGCTGAACAATCATCCCATTGATCAGTTTCCGCTTGCGACCCTGCGCGAACAGGTCTGCCTGGTGCTGCAGGATCCTTTCCTGTTTGCCGACAGTCTGGGCGACAATATTGCTTATGATGATATTGGCCGCAGCCAGGAACAGATCCGTGAATCCGCCCACGCTGCGGCTCTGAAGGATACCATTGAACGCTTCCCGGAAGGCCTGGAGACGGTCCTGGGTGAGCGCGGTGTTACGCTGTCAGGGGGCCAGAAGCAAAGGACGGCTCTGGCACGCGGGCTCATTCGCGGCACACCAATCCTCATTCTTGATGATTGTTTTTCAGCCGTGGATACCGAGACGGAGGAACATATTTTCGCAGGCTTGAAAAAACTACGCGCTGACAAAACGACGCTTATCGTATCCCACCGTGTTTCAACCGCTCGTCACGCAGATCGGATTATCGTTCTCGACGAAGGCAGGATCATCGAAACCGGCAGCCACGCGCAACTGTTGGCATCCGGCGGGTTCTATGCCGACCTTGAAAAAGCCCAGAGCCAGCAGGGGCATCTGATCGGCAGGCTTGCCGATACCGGTGGGGGAGGGCGTGATGACTGATACTCAAACGCACGCCGATGCTCTCGACCATTCGATCTTTGAGGCCGACATTCACGGTCAGGCGTTCAATGCACAATTGCTTGGCCGCATTTTCCAGTGGGTCAAACCGCACGGCAGGCTTGGGCTCATCAGCATCGCCCTGGCGTGTTTTGCCTCCTTGCTGGCGGTTCTTCTGCCGGTGATTATTGCACGGGTTGTTATCGACGGTATTATTGTTGGAAATGCCGACCGGGCCATTCCGGATTTTGGCATGATTGACCTTACTGACTGGCTCGTGGGCCTGACAGGGCTTGGCACGCTGACATCGGCATGCATTCTCTATGGTGTGTTCACACTCGTGTGCCACACTGTCTATCACATTCATCGCGTGACCTTTGCCCGGACCGTGCTTCGATCCCTGCGTGACATGCGCCATGATCTCTTTCAGCATATGGAACATCGCCCGTCGTCATTTTATGACAAGGTGGCGGTCGGGCGCGTCATGACCCGCGTCACCAATGACGTTCAGGCGCTTTTCGAACTCTTGATGGGTGTGGGTCAGCTTGTCGGTGAATTCATTCCGTTTTTCATCGCGCTCGCTCTGATGTTTTCCATCGATGTGGAACTGACGCTCTGGCTGCTGGTTTCCATCCCGATCTTTGTCGTCGTCACCTGGTTTTTCCGTCAGGCGACGCGGCGGGTTTACCGGCTCATTCGTAATTCGGTCTCGAAGTTGAACCAGAACCTGCAGGAAAACCTCAGCGGAATGGCGGTGGTGCAATTATCCAATCGTGAAGAACATAATTTTGATGTCTATAACACGATCAACAGCGACAATCGTGATCAGGAGATGCATGCCATCCGGCTTGAGGTGCTCTATGGCGCCTTTATGGACAATATGGTCAACATCGCGCTTGCGGTCATTATCTGGGTTGGCGGCGGCAGCGTTGTCCAGGGTGCGATTTCATTGGGCAGTGTTATTCTGTTCACCCAGTTCATCGACATGTTCATTCGTCCGATCCGTGCGCTTGGGCAACAATATAATGTTCTGTTCCGCGCCATGGCCAGCGCCGAGCGGATTTTCCAGGCGCTGGACTGGAGCGAACATGTGCGGGAGCCGGTGGATCCAGTTGAGTTGCCGCCCCGCCTCGAAGGTAAACTCGAATTTCGTAATTTGACATTTGGTTATGAGCCAGGCCAGGACGTCTTGCATGATGTGTCGGTTGTTATCAAACCAGGAGAGAAACTCGCAATCGTCGGGCCGACGGGTTCAGGCAAGAGTACGCTCATTCGTTTGCTCGGCCGGTTCTATGACTTTGAAAATGGTTGCATTTTTCTTGATGACATTGATCTCAATCGGATCGACAGTCAGGAGATACGCAGGCGGATCGGCGTGGTGCTTCAGGACTTCCATATTTTTTCCGGCACAGTGCTTGATAACATCAAGCTGGGCAATCCGCGCATCACGCGTGATCAGGTGATCGCTGCGGCAATGGGGGTCAATGCCCATGACTTCATTACGTCATTGCCGCAAGGGTATGACACGGCGCTCGTGGAGCGTGGTCAGAACCTCAGCCAGGGGCAGAGACAACTTCTGGCCTTTGCCCGTGTGCTTGCGGCTGATCCGGAAATTCTTATCCTCGATGAGGCAACCGCCAGCATTGACACCGAGACCGAACAGATGATCCAGCAGGCTCTGAAGGAAATTATGAAGGGCCGAACCAGCATTCTTATTGCCCACCGGCTGCAGACGATCCAGGAGGCAGACCGGATTCTGGTGCTTAAAGACGGTGAGGTGAAGGAAATCGGCTCCCATGTTGAATTGATGGACCTCAAGGGGGTCTATTATACGCTCAACCAGCTTCAGTTTCAGGATGTCTCGATCGAAGTCCAGGGATGAGCGGACACTTCAACACAATGTGACTGGAAGGTACTCCGGCGAAGCGCCATGGTGAGGCTTGCTGAAAAAGGGGCTGATCTATGTTGCGAAAACTTCTTACTGACAAGAAACAAACCACGCTTTGGATTCTAACCCTTTATGTGAGCTTCGTTTTCATCCAGTCGCTGTTTTTTAAGTTCACCGGCTCGCCCGAGACTGTGCATATTTTCTCAACCCTCGATGTGTGGGCTGAAGATGTGTTCGGCCTTGCGGGCCTCTTTGCCCCTGGCGGCATCTTCTCCGCCCGGGTCGTTGGATCGGCTGAGCTTGTCGCTTCGGCGATGCTGTTGGTCGGTATGATCACAGGGAGTGAGAGATTACATGGCGCCGGGGCCTTGATCGGGCTGGGCGTGATATCTGGCGCGATTTTCTTTCATCTGTTTACGCCGCTGGGAACTGTGATCGTCAATTCCGAGCTCGGCGTTGCCTCCGATGGCGGGACTTTGTTCATCATGGCCTGCGGAGTATGGGCCTCTTGCGCCACTATCGTCCTTTTGCGCCGACAGGATCTGATGCGGCTTCTGCCCGGCAGCAGGGGCTAATTTTACAGGTTTTACTTTTCCCTCGGACCGGTCCATCATGGATCAAAAGAGGAGGAAACAAACATGGCATACGAAGATATTCTCTATCAGGTCGAAGACGGCGTCGCGACGATTACCCTGAACCGGCCAGACCGGTTGAACGCCTGGACCGGCGCCATGGAGGCCAGTGTGAAAGCCGCCATGCATGAGGCGGCTGACGATGATGCTGTAAAGGTCATTGTGGTCACCGGCGCGGGCCGCGGCTTTTGCGCTGGTGCCGACATGGGAAATCTGGACGCGATCAGCTCTTCTGACGGCAAGGCCTTGCGGGCGGAGCGTGAGCCACCCAAGCCGTTCGACGAGAATGCCCCGGTGCACTTTCAGAAGAACTACACCTATTTTCCGTCAGTGCCAAAGCCGATCATCGGCGCGCTTAATGGCCCGACGGCGGGCATGGGGTTGGCTATCGCCTGTTTCTTCGATATCCGGATCGCTTCAAGCGATGCGGTTTTCTCGACCGCCTTCTCGCGCCGCGGTCTGATTGCCGAGCATGGATTGTCCTGGATATTGCCGCGACTTTGCGGGATCGGGCGTGCGGCCGATCTTCTGTTTTCTGCACGCAGGGTTGAAGCCGAGGAGGCAGAGCGCATGGGTCTGGTCGACCGCGTCGTGCCAGCCAATGAATTTCCCGGAGAAGTTCAGAAATACGCTCGCATGCTGGCAACGGAGGTCAGCCCGCGCTCGCTGCGGCATATGAAACGGGAAATCTGGCGCGATCAGTTCCTCGAACTGGGCCCGGCTATCGATGCGGCCAATTCTGATATGCTGGAAAGTCTGTCGTCAAACGATTTCAAGGAGGGCGTGGCGCACTTTCTCGAAAAGCGTTCGCCGAACTTCACCGGAACATGATGGGCTCAATAAAATTGCGAGGTCTCTAGTTGGTGCCTGACATCCACCAGTTGGAGAGGCCAAAACCGTAGGACCAGCCTTGCAGCGGCGTGGTGCGCGGATGCTGCAACTCGCCCCACCAGGCGATTTGATCGGTTTCCTGGTGATATAGCGGGACGGCATAAAATCCGGAGAGAAGAAGACGGTCGAGAGCCTTTGCTGCGGCCACCAGGTCTTCGCGGCTGCGTGCCGCAACGATCTCGCGGATCATGGCATCAATCGCCGGATCTTTCGCTCCGGCGACATTGAAGGTGCCATCAATATCGGCTTCGTGTGAACCCCACCGATAGGCTTGCTCATTGCCTGGCGAGAGTGTTCCGTTCCAGCGGAAGGGCATCATATCAAAATCGTAGGTCTGGCGGCGTTGCTGGAACTGGGCGGTATCCACCAGACGAACGTCAACCTCGATGCCAAGCCGCTTGAGGGTTGTTGCATAATTGAGGGCGACCTTCTCGAGGCTTCGGCTGTTGAGGAGGATCTCAAACGCGAAGATCTCGCCGCTCACGTCATTCGTTAAGACACCGTCGCGTATGTGCCAGCCTGCCTGACCAAGAAGCAAAAGGGCGTTGCGGGCATTGCTACGGGCATTTTCCCTGTTGCCGTTGATCGGGGCCCGCCAGCCGTGCTGATAAATATCATCGCGAACACTGGCGCGCCAAGGTGCAAGCAACTGCGCCTCACGCTCGGAAATCTCCCGGGTTGTCGAGAGTTCCGAATTGTCGAAATAGCTCTGCGTTCGCGCGTAGACGTCGAAGAAGAAGTTGGCATTCATCCATTCAAAGTCGAACGGCAGGATGAGGGCTTCGCGCACGCGCACATCACTGAACATGCCGCGCCTGGTGTTAAAGGCGAAACCGAGCATGCCGCTGGGACGGCTGTGTTCAAATCGATCACGCAAGACCAGGGCGTTCCGCGTGCCTGGAAAGTCATAACCTTTTGCCCAGCGGGCCGGGTCGGCTTCAAGACGGTAGGAATTCAGTCCTTTCTTGAAGGCCTCGAATTTCGAGTTTTCGTCGCGGTAATATTCCAGTTTGATCGTATCAAAGTTATGCCGCCCGCGATTGACCGCCAGATTGCGCGCCCAGTAGTCGGGATTGCGCCGAAAGGTAAGATTGCGCCCCGGATCGACGTCTTCAATGATATAGGGGCCGCTGCCGAGCGGGGGCTTGAGGCTTGTTTCGTTGAAGGTGTTTTCGGTGTACCAGGCCTTCGAGAGGACCGACATAAGGCCAAGCAGCAGCGGGGCTTCGCGGTCACCTTCAGGGCCGAAGATAAAGCGGACGCGGCCATCACCCGGGGTCTCAACTCGACTGATCTTGGAATAAAAACGCCTGAGGTTGGGCTGCCCCTGTTCCCTCAAGAGCTCCATCGAGAAAACCACATCCTCGACAGTTACAGGCGTGCCGTCCGAGAACCGGGCATGAGGGTTAAGGCGGAACTCGACCCAGCTTCTGTCCTCGGGAGTTTCTATTGTGGCGGCGAGCAATCCGTAAAGCGTGAAGGGCTCGTCCGGGCTGCGCATCATCAGGCTTTCAAACGTCAGCTGGCGGACTTCCCACCACGCCGTGCCCTTGACGATGTAGGGGTTCAGGCTGTCAAAGGCATTTGCTTTGGCAATGTTGACCTCGCCGCCAGTGGCGGCGTTTTCACTGACAAACGGGAAGCGGTTAAAACCGAGCGGCATTTTCGGATCGCCGTGCATTGCGATGGCGTGTTTGGGGCCTGTGCCGGCGGGGAGGGCTTCTTGTTCCTGGGCCTGGCTCGCGGCGGTTGCACCAATAAGTGATGCAGCCAACATTGTTGAAACCAAAACACCGGAAATCCATTGGCGGACTTTTTCGTAACCTGTCAGATTGATGAGCACGTCAGACTTTTCCCCTGTGAAACCGAGCGATTCACAACATCGCAAATGACCCCCCGAAACGCAATGGCCACCCAAGAGGGCCAATCATAAGGGAAAGGTCTTTCAGGTGTCTGAACTAGCGGGAAAAAACGACTATTTCCGGGCGACTTTATCGCCATTTCTGGATCTTTGAAGGTTTTCTATTCCGCTGCCGTCTGGCGCCGCGCCGAGGCTTTCTTCCGCGCGGGATTTTTTGCTTTCGGCTTTGGCCTGGCTTTCGACTTTGTCTTAACCTTTGTCTTCGCCCTGGTCTTAACCCTGGTCTTAACCCTGGTCTTCACACTGGTTTGTACCTTTGCTGCCGGTTTAATACTTTTGACCGTGGCAGATTTCTTCAAAACGTCTTTCAAATAGTGGCCTGTGTAAGAGGCCTTGACCTTCGCTACATCTTCCGGCGTTCCGGCTGCAACGATCAGGCCGCCGCCATTGCCGCCTTCGGGGCCCAGATCGATGATCCAGTCGGCGGTTTTGATAACCTCGAGATTGTGTTCGATGATCACCATGGAGTTGCCTGTATCAACCAGCTCCTGCAGGACTTCGAGAAGTTTGCGAACGTCTTCGAAATGCAGTCCGGTGGTCGGTTCATCCAAAATGTAAAGGGTTCGCCCGGTCGCCCGACGCGAGAGCTCCTTGGCGAGCTTGACCCGCTGGGCTTCACCGCCGGACAGTGTCGTTGCGGACTGGCCAACCTTGATGTAGCCAAGTCCGACGCGGCGCAGTGTCTCCAGCTTGTCACGCACGGCCGGGACGGCTTTGAAGAACTCACAGCCTGCTTCCACATTCATGTCCAGAATATCGGCAATGGATTTGTCCTTGAAGGTAATCTCAAGGGTTTCCCGGTTGTAGCGCTTGCCGTGGCATTCATCACACTGAACATAAACGTCCGGCAAAAAGTGCATTTCGATTTTGAGCAGCCCGTCACCCTGGCAGGCCTCGCAGCGACCGCCCTTGACGTTGAACGAGAAGCGGCCCGGTTTGTAGCCGCGGGTTTTTGCTTCGGGCAGACCGGCAAACCAGTCGCGGATCGGGGTGAATGCGCCGGTATAGGTTGCCGGGTTGGAGCGCGGAGTGCGGCCAATAGGGGACTGGTCGATATCAATGACCTTGTCGAGAAACTCGAGGCCATCAATGCGGTCGTGTTCGCCTGGATGCTGGCGTGCACCATTGAGCCGGCGCGACGCCGCCTTGTACATGGTCTCGACAACGAGCGTGCTCTTGCCGCCGCCGGAGACGCCGGTGACGCAGGTCATCACACCCAGCGGGATCTCTGCATCAATGTTCTGCAGATTGTTTTTCCGCGCGCCGACAATGTGCAGCATGCGGTCCGGATTAATCGGTCGGCGCTGTGCCGGTGTCGGAATTTGTTTGAAGCCCGTCAGATATTGCCCGGTCAGACTTTCGTTTGACTGCATGATCCGCTTTGGTGTGCCCTCAGCCACAACATGGCCGCCGTGAACGCCGGCACCGGGCCCCATATCGATGACATGGTCGGCGGCAAGGATCGCCTCCTCGTCATGTTCAACGACAATGACGGTGTTGCCGAGATCACGCAGCCTGACTAATGTCTCAAGCAGTCGCTCGTTGTCTCGCTGATGAAGACCAATTGACGGTTCATCAAGCACATAAAGCACGCCGGTCAGGCCGGAACCGATCTGTGAGGCGAGGCGGATGCGCTGGCTCTCGCCGCCTGACAGGGTTCCGGATTTTCGCGACAGGTTGAGATAGTCGAGCCCGACATTGTTCAGAAAGTTCAGGCGGTCGCGGATTTCCTTGAGGATGCGCGCAGCGATTTCTTTTTGCTTCTTGCTAAATGTCTTGTCGATTGAGGCAAACCAGTCGTGTGCATCGCGAATGGAGAGCGAGGCAATTTCGCTGACATGCTTGCCGCCGATCTTGACGGCCAGAGCCTCGGGTTTCAGGCGGTGGCCCTCGCAGACTTCACATGGGGCAATGCTTTGATACTGCTCCATTTCCTCGCGCACCCAGGCGCTGTCGGTCTCACGGAACCGGCGCTGAAGATTGGGGATGACGCCTTCAAAGGGCTTCTTTGTCTCATAGCGCCGGACGCCGTCGTCGTAGACAAACCTGATGACGGTTTTCCCGGTGCCGTAGAGGATATAATTTCGGGCCTCTTGCGCAAGATCCTCCCAGGGGTCCGTGACCGAGAACTTGTAGTGTCGCGCGATCGCATCGAGGGTCTGAAGGTAATAAGGCGACGAGGACTTTGACCACGGCGCGACGGCGCCTTCACGTAGCGAAAGACTTTCGTTTGGAACGACGAGCATTTCATCGAAATAAAACTGAGTACCAAGGCCATCGCAGGTCGGGCAGGCGCCAAAGGGATTGTTGAACGAAAACAGCCGCGGTTCGATCTCCTCAATCGTGAAGCCGGAGACGGGACAAGCGAATTTGGCCGAGAAGATGATGCGCACGGCGTTACCGTCGTCGTCCAGGCTATCAGCCAGTTCGGCTATTGCCAGGCCGTCGGCAAGCTCAAGGGCGGTTTCGAGCGAATCTGCGATCCGGTTGCCCATGTCCGGCCGGACCACCAGACGGTCAACCACCACATCAATGTCATGTTTGACCTTCTTGTTAAGGACCGGTGGGTTTTCAAGGTCATGGAACTCACCGTCGACCTTGACCCTCTGAAAGCCACGTCTCAGAAGGTCGCCAAATTCCTTCCGGTATTCACCTTTGCGGCCGCGCACGATCGGAGCCAGAAGAAAAAGGCGTGTTCCCTTTTCCAGTTTCTTGATCCGGTCAGCCATCTGGGTCACCGTCTGGCTCTCGATTGGCAGGCCCGTCGCGGGCGAATAGGGGATACCGACCCGGGCGAAGAGGAGCCGCATGTAGTCGTAGATCTCTGTGACGGTCCCGACCGTTGAACGCGGATTGCGTGAGGTGGTCTTTTGCTCAATGGAGATCGCGGGAGACAGTCCCTCGATGCTGTCCACATCAGGTTTTTGCATCAGCTCGAGAAACTGCCGCGCGTAAGCCGACAGGCTTTCAACGTATCGCCTTTGTCCCTCGGCATAGATTGTATCGAAGGCCAGCGATGATTTGCCGGATCCGGACAGCCCGGTGATCACAACCAGTTTGTCACGGGGTATAACAACATCAATGTCGCGAAGATTATGCTCTCTGGCACCGCGAACCGTAATTTCTGTCAGCATTTGTTATCAATCTCGAACTGGTCGTGTCGCGTTTGCAAGGAACGGGTGGGATGATTCCCGCTTGACTCAAAGTGCTTTGGTATTATAGAACAAAAAGGGAACAATAGGGAAGCCCCGAAAATTGATCCCGCTAAAAATTTGTCGGGCAAATATGTTGTGGACAAGTCCTATAACCAGGCTGGCTTTTCACAGGCTCCCTGGCTAGTGTCCGACTTCAAGAATTCGTGCCCATTTACGTGTGGGAAACTGGAGGAATATCATGGCAGGCAGCGTCAACAAAGTCATTCTCATTGGCAATTTGGGCGCGGATCCGGAAATCCGTCACACACAGGACGGACGCCCGATTGCGAATCTGAGTATCGCGACTTCAGAATCGTGGCGGGACCGGAATACCGGTGAGCGCAAGGAAAAGACCGAGTGGCACCGCGTTGTGATCTTCTCCGAAGGTCTTGCCAAGATCGTCGAGCAATATCTGAAGAAGGGCTCTAAGGTTTATATCGAGGGCCAGCTGCAAACCCGCAAGTGGACCGACCAAAGCGGGAATGACAAATATTCCACCGAGGTGGTTCTGTCCGGCTTCAACGGCACACTGACCATGCTGGACAGCCGCAGTGGCGGCGGCGATGGTGGTGGCTCCAGTGGTGGTGGCGGCGACTTCGGCGGTGGCTATGACAGTGGATCGTCAGGTGGTGGCGGTGGCGGAAACTTTGGCCGCGGCGGCGGCGACCTCGACGACGAAATCCCGTTCTAGTTTTCTGACTTCATCAATTGGTCGGTGCCAGCGACGTCTGGCTTTCGCGGATGCGTTCGAGGGAGTTTTCGATCCGGCACAGGGTTGCGGACTTTGTACATTTGCGGGCCGTGTCTGACGTGGACATGGAAAAGGCCATCGGTGTCAGTTCGCCTTCCAGTGCGTAATTTCTTTCTGCAGCAAGGCGTTTCATATGAGCAAGTCTTGTCACGAAATCAGGATGGCTCTGCAGGATTTCCGGCGGGATTTTCATATTCCTCTGCATACGCTGGAAATCCTCGAAGATTTGTCCCATGCCGCCGACGTGACCGTAGTAGCGAGCCAGTGCTGCGACGGCCTCTTCATCGGCACTGGTTTCCATGTCGCGGCTGTATTTCAGGCCATTGATCAGGCTTGATGTTTGAGCAACCTGACTGACGTCGCCTGACGTGCCAAAGAGCATCAGGATAGCCGAAGACACAACACTGCTACGACCGACGCCGCGCAGACCGTGGCGATGTTTCAGGTGTGCGATTTCATGGGCAAGCACGAAGGCCAGTGCATTTTCGCTTCGCGCCATATTGATCAGCCCGTCAAAGACGTAAACTTCGCCGCCCATGACAGCGACGGCATTGACATCGTTAGTTGGGGAATAGTTGACGTGGATCACGATGTCTTCGGGCATATCCATTTCGCGGGCGAGAGCTTCGACAAGGTTTTGCAGATCTTTCGACCAGGCGCGTGAAATTTCGTCAGTGCCCTTTCGGAACGGCAGCGGGAAAAGTGACGTCATGTATTGGGAAAGCGATTGTTCCCATTTGAAGGGGACGAAATGTGGGGCACGATCGGAAAGCGCCAACAGTCCGGCAAACATCGACACCATGATTGTGGTCAAGATGCCTGCCTGGACAAAGAAGCCGCGTTTGCCGGCTCGTTCAATGGGGGCGCCGGCGGCGTGATCCGCCGTCTGTTCGTCTGATGATGCCTTGCTTTTGGCCATTAAAGATTCCCCGCCTTACCTTGCCCAAACACCCCGCTGTGCCAGGTTATGGTAACAGTTTGATCGCCGTATGCAAAGTCACCGAAACCCGTGGTTACCATGTTGTGGGGTCAGGCACGAGATGGCGTAACATGGTACCATGATATGTCGAAATGGTGTCTGACCCCATAACATGGTATTTGCCGGCGGGGTGTGTTTTGGGTTTGTATCGACGGGCTCAAAATGCTAGGAATTACGGGTAAATTCAACCTTTCGAGTCGGGCCCTGCCCGAGGTCGCGACCCCTCGAAAAGATCAATAAAAAGAACACCTTGACAGATAATTCAAACACTCCTCCCGATGGCCCTGATCGCGGTCAGCCAGAAGGTCCTGGCGGCGCCGTAACGCCGATTGCCATCGAAGAGGAAATGAAAGCCTCGTACCTTGATTATGCCATGAGCGTAATCGTGTCCCGGGCGCTGCCGGATGTGCGCGACGGGCTGAAACCGGTGCACCGACGCATTCTCTATTCGATGCATGAGAACGGTTTTGACTTCAACAAGCCGTATCGCAAATCTGCCCGCGTTGTTGGTGATGTCATTGGTAAATATCACCCGCACGGTGATCAGTCGATCTATGACGCGCTTGTAAGGCTCACACAGGACTTTTCGCTGCGCCTGCCAATCCTCGACGGGCAAGGCAATTTCGGCTCTGTGGACGGCGATCCGGCGGCTGCGATGCGGTATACCGAAGTCAGGATGGGTAAGCCCGCGCATGCTCTGCTTGCTGATCTCGACATGGATACGGTTGATTTTCAGGATAATTATGATGGTTCGGAAAGCGAGCCCATGGTGCTGCCCGCGCGGATCCCCAATCTTCTGGTAAACGGAGCCGGGGGTATTGCTGTGGGAATGGCGACCAATATTCCGCCGCATAATCTGGGTGAAGTGATCGACGGATGCCTTGCGTGGCTTGATAATCCGGAAATTTCGCTTGACGATCTGCACCAGATTATCCCGGGGCCGGATTTCCCGACGGGTGGATTGATTTTGGGTCGTTCGGGGTGTCGTTCGGCGG
The DNA here is from genome assembly GCA_030614785.1 of Alphaproteobacteria bacterium. Classification (GTDB taxonomy): domain Bacteria; phylum Pseudomonadota; class Alphaproteobacteria; order M2410; family M2410; genus JAUWTJ01. The sequence continues at coordinate 19,124 of JAUWTJ010000059.1, forward strand.
CGCACAAGGGGCGCGGATCTGTCGTCATGCGCGGGCGTGCCGAGGTCGAAGAGATCCGCAAGGACCGCCTGGCGCTCGTTGTCACGGAAATTCCCTATCAGGTCAACAAGACAACGTTGATTGAAAAGATCGCCGAACTTGTTCGCGACAAGCGGATCGAGGGCATTGCCGATTTGCGCGACGAGTCTGACCGCGACGGTATGCGGATCGTTGTCGAGCTGAAGCGCGATGCAGTGCCGGATGTTGTGCTCAATCAACTCTATCGATTTTCGCAGTTGCAGTCGAGCTTCGGGGTCAACGCTCTTGCCCTTGATGGCGGGCGTCCGTTGCTGTTTGACTTGCATGGATTTATTCGCGCTTTCATCAACTTTCGCGAAGAAGTTATCACCAGGCGGACGAAATTCGAACTCAACAAGGCGCGCGATCGTGCCCATGTGTTGGTCGGGCTCGCGATTGCGGTTGCCAATATCGATGAAATTATCGCCCTTATCCGACGGGCGCCGTCGCCGGCTGTGGCGCGCGCCGAATTGATGGAGCGTGACTGGCCGGCAATGGATGTCCGGTCTTTGGTCGAGCTGATTGCCGATCCACGGCATATTTTGTCAGAAGATGGAAAGATCAGGCTATCCGAGGAGCAGGCTCGCGCCATCCTCGAGCTGCGCCTTGCTCGTCTTACGGCTCTCGGCCGCGATGAAATCGGCGATGAGCTCAAGAAGCTTGGCGAACAAATTGCTGAATGTTTGGATATTCTGCGCAGCCGTGAGCGGGTCAATGCCATCATTCGTGAGGAATTAATTGAAGTTCGCAAGAATTTTGCGACGCCGCGCCGCACTGAAATTCTGGATGTTGAGGCAGAGGTTGATGATGAAGACCTTATCCAGCGTGAGGATATGGTCGTTACGGTGACACACACCGGTTACATCAAGCGCGTGCCGCTGGCCAGTTATCGAACGCAAAGGCGAGGCGGTAAAGGCCGCTCCGGTCTGTCGACGAAGGATGAAGATTTTGTCACGCGTCTGTTTGTTGTCAATACGCATACGCCGGTGCTGTTCTTTTCTTCGACCGGCATGGTCTACAAAATGAAGGTCTGGCGCCTGCCGCTGTCAACACCGCAAGGGCGCGGCAAGGCGATGGTCAATCTTTTGCCACTCAGGCAGGGCGAGACGATCACGAGCCTTATGCCGCTGCCGGAAGATCCGGCGGATCTGGACAAGTTGTTCGTTATGTTTGCGACGACGTCGGGCAATGTTCGCCGAAATCAACTGACAGACTTTACCAATGTTATGGCCAATGGCAAAATCGCGATGAAGCCGGGCGATGGTGACAGGATTGTTGGTGTAACGATCTGTACAGAGAGCGACGATGTGCTGTTGACCGCGCGTGGCGGCAAGGCTATTCGGTTCCCTGTGACCGATGTGCGGATATTCAAGAGCCGTGAGTCTACCGGTGTGCGCGGTATCAGACTGGCATCCGGCGATGAGGTGGTGTCGCTGGCGATCCTTACGCATGTGGATCTGGAGCCTGCCGAAGCACGGGCTTATTTGAAACAGGCATCGGCGCTACGCAGAGCTGTTTCCGGTGATGCGGAAGGCGAAGTTGAGGCGCCGATCGGTGATGGCGAGGAAGCCGGCGGAGACGAGGTGGCTCTATCACAGGAACGCTATGTAGATCTTTCTGCGCGCGAGCAATTTGTTCTGAGCCTTACAGAAAACGGGTTTGGCAAGCGAACGTCGAGCCACGAGTACCGGACGATGAACCGGGGCGGTCAGGGCATTATTGCCATTACTGTCAGTGCAAGAAATGGCGGTGTGGTTGCGTCGTTCCCGGTCGAGGAGTCCGATGAAATTATGCTGGTTACCGATGGTGGCCAGTTGATACGGTGCCCTGTCGGGGATGTCCGGGCCGCGAGCCGCAATACCCAAGGGGTCACGATTTTCCGGACGGCGGCAGACGAAAAGGTTGTCTCGGTTGAGCATTTGGGCGATATGGGACACAATGATGACGAAGATGCCAGCCAGGATGGTGGCGAAAGTGATGATGAGGCCTGATGGTCTGGTTGAATTCGGGGTCAGGGCGATCCGGGTGAGGTTTTATGGCGCAGTCAACTAAACGTATCGGGCTTTATCCAGGAACCTTTGACCCCATGACTGCGGGCCATGTGGATATCATCCGGCGCTCTATGAAGCTGGTTGATGAGCTCGTGATTGCCGTTGCGATCGCCAAGAGCAAGGGTCCGCTTTTTACCCTTGAAGAGCGCGTCGAGATGATTGAGGAGGCCGCTGACGCCATGCAGGGCGACGGCATGGCCAGTGTTCGGGTCTTGCCGTTTGACAATCTTCTGGTTCAACTTGCCAAGGAAGTCGGTGCATCAGTCATCCTGCGCGGGTTGCGTACCGTGACGGATTTTGAATATGAATACCAGATGGTGGGTATGAACTCCCGGCTGGAGCCTGATGTGGAGACGATCTTTCTGATGGCCGAAGCCAGGCACCAGGCGGTGTCATCGACGCTGGTGAGAGAAATTGCGAAGATGGGTGGGGATATTTCTCACTTTGTCGTGCCTTCAGTCGTGGAACGGATGCGCAAAAAGCTTGCGGAGAAGAAGTAGTTTAAAGATAGAAAGAGGTTTGGAGATGTTGAAAGCATTTGTATCAATTTTGGGGATTGCGCTCCTTGCCGGTGCAGGACCTGCCGTCGCGAATGACGCGAGGGATCTGGAAAACACGATCTATATGGAAGTTTCGACCGGCCGAGTTGTGATTGAGCTTAAGCCGGAGGTGGCGCCGCACCATGTTGAGCGGATCAAGAAGCTGACCAGAGAAGGCTTTTATGACGGTATTGTCTTTCACCGGGTGATTGAAGGTTTCATGGCGCAAACCGGCGATCCTACAGGGACCGGGATGGGCGGATCCCCCTATCCGGACCTGAAGCAGGAATTCAATGTGACGCCGCATTATCGCGGTGTGCTTTCCATGGCGCGTTCACAGAGCCCTGACAGCGCCAACAGCCAGTTTTTTATTGTGCTGGAGGATTCTCAGCATCTGGATAAAAAGTACACAGCATGGGGCGTTGTTGTTGAAGGCATGAAATATATTGATGCGATCAAAAAGGGAGATCAAGCGAGCAATGGTTCGGTTGCGAACCCGGACCGTATCATTACAATGCGCGTCGCGGCTGACGTGGAAAAGGAGAACAAGTAGATGAGCGATACAATTGCAGATCCGGAAAACACTCTGATCCTCGAAGTGGCGCACGGCCGGGTTGTCATTGAATGTTTGCCCGATGCGGCACCGAACCATGTGGCACGAATCAAGGAACTCGCCCGTGAGGGCTTCTATGACGGGATTATTTTTCACCGGGTGATCGCTGGTTTCATGGCACAGACCGGGGACCCGACGGGTACTGGCATGAGCGGCTCTGGTCAGAAGCTTGGCGCTGAATTTAACGATGTGTCGCACCAGAGGGGTGTTTGTTCCATGGCGCGGTCACAAAGTCCTGACAGCGCGGACAGTCAGTTCTTTATTTGCTTTGATGATGCCTCTTTCCTCGACAAGCAATATACAGCCTGGGGCAAGGTGATCGAGGGCATGGACGCCGTTGATCTGATCGCCAAAGGTGAGCCACCGGCGGAACCCGACCAAATTATTTCAATGAAAGTCGCAGCTGACGTTTAGAGCGCTTCAGCGATATTTTTGCTGTTGCTCTGGGGAATAGCTGTGAAAAGGGGCCCATGAGGGTCGATCTTTTTGATTTCCATCTTCCGAATGAATGCATCGCGTTGCGACCTGCCTCGCCGCGCGATGCTGCGCGTTTGCTTGTTGTGGAAGATGGCGGGCTGGCAGACCGGTTGGTTCGGGATCTTGTGGATCTGGTTCGACCCGGCGACCTGATGGTGCTTAACAATACTAAAGTCTTCCCCGCAGAACTTGTCGGCACAAGGCCGCCGAGAGATCCGTCTCAGGGTGGGCCGGTATCAATCCAGTTTTCGCTGCACAAGAAGCTTGGCCCGGATCGCTGGGCGGCGTTTGCACGCCCTGCGAGGCGGTTGAAGGCCGGGGATCGCATGGACTTTGGCTGTGACCTTTCGGCAGAGGTCGAAGGTGATCCACATGAGGGCGAGGTGGCCCTGGCGTTCTCACAATCTGATGCCGCGCTTCTCGAGGCGTTTCACGAGGTCGGGGCGCCGCCGCTGCCGCCTTATATATCGGCCAAACGAGCAACCGATGAACGTGATCTTGAGGACTATCAGACAGTCTTTGCGCAGCATGAGGGATCTGTGGCTGCACCAACAGCGGGGCTTCATTTTACCGATGGCCTTCTTGCCACTCTCAAGGAGAAGGGGGTTCGATTTGCCGAAGTCACCCTTCATGTTGGAGCGGGAACCTTCCTGCCGGTCAAGGCGGTGGATACAGATGACCACAACATGCACGCCGAATGGGGCAGTGTTTCTGCTCAGGTGGCGGGAGAGGTTAATCTCGCCAGGGCCGAGGGCAGGCGTATTATAGCGGTCGGGACAACGGCCTTGCGGCTGCTTGAATCGGCTGTGGACGGGGAAGGCCATGTTCAACCCTATGAGGGCGAGACGGATATTTTTATGACGCCGGGGTTCGAGTTTCAGACCGCAGACATCCTCATGACCAATTTTCACTTGCCAAAGTCGACGCTTTTCATGCTGGTGTCAGCTTTTGCCGGGACCGGGGAAATGCGCGAGGCCTATGATCACGCGATCTCGCAGAACTACCGGTTTTATTCCTATGGTGATGCGTCGCTGCTTCATCGCAAGGTTTGATGATTAAAGGGACCTCATGAGCGGATTTGAGTTTGCAGTAAAAAAGACTGACGGGCTGGCGCGAACCGGGAGCATTGCGACGGCACGCGGCACT
>JAUWTJ010000081.1 GCA_030614785.1 Alphaproteobacteria bacterium
ATTGGGTGACGTGCGTGCAATCACATCGACATTTCCCTTGTAAAGCTTGACGGTGACAGAGCCGGTGACGTGCTCCTGGGATTTGTCGATCAGCGCCTGGAGCATTTCGCGTTCCGGCGCAAACCAGAACCCGTTGTAGATCAGCTCCGCATAGCGCGGCATGATTTCATCCTTGAGGTGTGCTGCCCCGCGGTCAAGGGTGAGGGTCTCGATGCCCCGGTGCGCGGCATAAAGGATGGTCCCGCCAGGGGTTTCATAGACACCGCGTGACTTCATGCCAACGAAGCGATTTTCCACAATATCGATCCGGCCAATGCCGTTGGCCCCGCCAAGCTCGTTCAGTCTGGTCAGAAGGCCAGCCGGAGAGAGCTTCGCGCCGTCAATGGAAACCGCGTCGCCTGACTCAAATCCGATTTCGATAATCGTCGGCGTGTCCGGCGCCGCTTCCGGCGACACCGACCGTTGATAGAGATATTCCGGCGCGATATCGGCGGGATTTTCCAGAACCTTGCCTTCAGACGAGGTGTGCAGAAGGTTGGCGTCGACCGAGAACGGCGCTTCGCCGCGCTTGTCTTTCGGCACCTGGATCTGGTGCTTCTCGGCATAGTCGATCAGTTTGGTGCGGCTGTTGAGGTCCCATTCGCGCCACGGCGCAATGACCTTGATGCCGGGCTCAAGCGCATAATAGCCAAGCTCAAAGCGGATCTGGTCGTTGCCCTTGCCGGTCGCGCCGTGGCACACCGCGTCAGCGCCGGTCTCTCTGGCGATCTCGATCTGGCGCTTGGCGATGAGCGGCCGGGCAATCGAGGTGCCCAGCAGATAGATCCCTTCATAGAGCGCATTGGCGCGGAACATCGGGAAGACATAGTCGCGCACGAACTCCTCGCGCAGATCCTCGATATAGATTTCCTTGATACCGAGTAGCTCGGCCTTCTTGCGCGCCGGCTCCAGTTCCTCGCCCTGGCCCAGATCGGCGGTAAAGGTAACCACCTCGCACTTGTATTCATCCTGCAACCATTTCAGGATGATCGAGGTATCGAGCCCGCCGGAATAGGCGAGAACTACTTTTTTGACGTCTTCATGTGCCATTGCATTTTCCTTAATCAGGGCCTTCTTGCCGAGCCGCGCGCACTATAGGCATTCTGCCCTGAATGGGAAGAAAAACAGCGGCGCGGCCAAATAACTCAAGCGAGGCGATTGCTTCATGCGAATTCTGATTCTAGGCGGCACCGGATTTATCGGTAAACCTCTTTGTCATAACCTTGCAACCCGGGGTCATGAACTGTGTGTGCTCTCTCGCGGCCAGAAGCCGGTAGACTTGCCGTCCGGCGCAAGGCACATCACGGCAGATCGCGCGGACCTGGCCGCATATGCCGACGGGAATAATCGCACCGGATCCGAAACAATTTCTGAAATTGATAATTTCGGTCCCGAAACAGTCGTTGATATCTATGCCATGACGGCAGAGGACGACCTGCCGGTCTTCGAGTTCTTCTCCCGGCGGGCCACGCGCTATGTGATGGCGTCGTCATGCGATGTCTACCGCGCCATGGGGCGGCTGCTGGGTGTTGAACCCGGCCCCGTAATAACCGGTTTTCAATCCGAAACGGCACCGATACGAGAAAAGCTCTATCCCTATCGAGATCTGATGGATCATTCCGGCGGCGGAAACTACGACAAGATTCCGCTTGAAAGGGCCTGTCTGGAGGGCTTCGATTTTGAGGGAACGGTGCTGCGTTTGCCGATGATTTATGGCCCCGGGGATCGCCAGCACCGCTTCCGCGATATGATCAAACACATGGCCGACGAGCGCCCCGCGATCCTGTTTCCTGACTTCTACGCAAACTGGACCTCGACCTGGGGCTACATTGACAATGTTGCCGCCGCGATCGCTCTTGCTGCCACCCATGAAGCGGCTGCAGGAGAGATCTTCAATGTCGCCGATGTGAATGATCTGACCCAAAGGGCCTGGGCAGAGGCCATCGCCGCAGACCTGAACTGGCAAGGCGAAATTGTCGCCGCGCCGCTGGCCGAACTACCGGAAAAACGGGCCGCGCTGGCAGCGGGCGGGAATTTCAACCAGATGCTGCAAATCGATGCATCAAAAATCGTTGAAAAGTTGGGGTTCCAGGCTCCTGTGGATTTCAAAACAGCCGTTCACCGCATGGTGGCTTATGAGCTGGAGCAGCTCGGTCATATCGATCCCGAAGACTACAATTATGCTGCAGATGACCGGTTTCTCGCCGAAAACAGGGCTAATATCTCTTAAACCATGTTTCTTCAGATCCCGTTGAGCTTTGCCGGTTATCCTCTCGTTCTCAGAAATTGTATCCGGGAATGTGTATTTGATTGGCGGCCTGACACCTTTCGTTCGACCTGGCGTGACCCCGCAGTCCGACCTGCGCGGCGGCGATGATGCGCGCGTTGGGCGCGGCACCTCTTACCAGGGTCAGTCAAAAGATCCAGCCGCTCCGCAAGGCGGTCTCCAGGCCCGTGGCACCGGCCCCGAAGCGCGCAGTGCAACGGCCACCGAGACCCCGCGTCCTGTCGCCCCGCCCCAGGGACTTCTGGCTATCGGAATGGACGGGATCGAGGCGCTTCAGGGCATCAAGCCCAAAGCATCCGACGAAAAAGTTGACGAAAAGGCTGAACAAAAGGCCGACGAGAAGGTCGATGCCAGAGGCGAAAAGGCAGCGGCCCCCGGCGAGCTGTCCGAGGAGGAAGCCGACCAGGTTAGAGAACTCAAGGCGCGCGACCAGGAAGTGCGCCGCCATGAACAGGCGCACGCCGCTGCCGGCGGCGCTCATGCTGGCGCCCCGTCCTACCAATATCAACAGGGCCCTGATGGCCAGCGTTATGCAGTAGGCGGCGAGGTTTCCATCGATGTTTCCCCGGTCGCCGGTGATCCGGGCGCGACCGTTCAGAAAATGCGTCAGGTCAAAGCCGCCGCAAACGCCCCGGCCCAGCCCTCCGGCCAGGACCGCGCTGTAGCCGCTACAGCCGATGCCATCAGCCAGCAAGCCCAGGCCGAACTGCTTGCCCAAAGCACCGAAAAGGCTACTGACCAGACTACTAACAAGACTGCTGACAAATCCGGCGCGACAGAAGAGATAAAACCCATTGAGGGCGGGGAAAAGCCGGAGACGACATCAGCTCCAGCGGCCCCGACAGGCGCACAGGCCCCGGCACCGCCAGATGGCAAACCCGAAGACAAATCTGAAGCCAGATCTGAATTAGCGCCGCAAATACGGCCGGATAAGAAACCCGCAAGCATCGGCTCAACACCGGAAGCGCCCCAATTTGCAGCACCGGGCACCGCACAGGCCCCCTCACAGGCAAATCCTCCGCGCGACATTCGCCCCGGTAGCTTCGCTGATATTTCCGTCTAGAAACAGATTATATGTAAACCTCTTTGCAGAGTTTTGCCTGTCACATAACTAGATTATGTGTTCGGCTCCTTTGAGCCGGAGCTACCAGAGTTCCACAGCAAGTCGGCTTGGGGAAAGGCATATGATCAATATCATTTTGAATATTCTCTGGTTGATCTTCGGCGGCCTGGCCTTCGCGGCCTGGTGGTTTGTCTCGGCGCTCATCATGATCATCTCAATCGTCGGCATCCCGTTTGCGCGCGCCGCCATCAACATGGGCCTCTTCGCGCTCTGGCCGTTTGGCCGCAAGGTCATCGACCGGTCCGAGCTGACCGGTGAGGTCGATATCGGGACCGGACGCTTCGGCGTTGTCGGCAACATCGTCTGGTTGCTGTTTGCCGGGTTCTGGCTGGCCATCGCTCACCTGGTCATGGCCTTCGGACTGGCCGTCACCATTATCGGCATCCCCTTCGCCTGGCAGCACATGAAGTTTTCAGGTTTCGCCATCTGGCCAATCGGCCGCGCTGTTGTCGATGCCAATGAAGACAACCCGACGCCCTTCGCCGCCCTCGACCTCAAGCCCCGGCGCGACGAAGACTGATATGCAGGCGGACTAAAGCTTGTAGATCCGCGCTGCCGTCCCGCTGAACATAGCGGTCTTTTCGTCTTCTGAAAAATCCGCCGCGATCTTCTTCATACCGTTCCAATAGACCTGATAGCTGAGCGAAAACTTGTCGACCGGGAAGTTGGATTCAAACATGCAGCGCTCCGGTCCGAAGCATTCGATGATGTGTGTGTAATAACGGCCCTGCGCTTCAACCAGTTCATCCGATGTCGGAGGAACCGCGCGGCCCATCCAGCCAAAGCCGTTGTCCGGCATCGCCAGACCGCCAACCTTGGCCGTGACGTTCTCGCAGGCGGCAACATCGGCAATATCATCCTGCCAGATCGCAAAAATCTCGTCTCTCTTTTCGGCAAAAGATCCGACCCCGATGGGCGTGCCGAAATGGTCAATGACCATGGAAGTGTCCGGGCAGGCGCGGGCCAGCGCCGCAAACTCGCGGTTCTGAAAATGATAATGCCATGAGTCATAGGTCATGCCGCGCGCGCCAAGGCGTTTGACGCCGGCCCGAAACGCTTCGTCTTCGCTAAGGCCCTTCGGCGCTCGTCCGGCAATCATCATCGGCTCGCCTTCGGGAGCGCAGGCCAGCGCATGGCGGATGCCGCGAAACCGCCCCTTGCCCGCCTCGACCTGAGCATCAAGAACCTCGTCCAGAAGATCACCAAGTCGAAGATCCGCCGCACCGACAATGGCGGCGATCTCCGGATGGCCGTGCGCCGCGCGCCGCGTGCTTTCCTCGGCAACCTTCATGACAAACTCGGTCTCGCCGACACATTTGAGATGATCCGCCCCGCCCTCGCGGTAGGCCGAGCCGCATTCCATGAAGATCGTCTTGACAACATTGTGCCCGCTCGACGTGTCGCCCCACAGATCCTCCAGCATATAGGGCGACATGCCAGGCCGCTCCCAAAGGTGATGATGTGGATCAATGATGGCGCGGTCCGGATCGATGATCGGCTCGATAACCTGGTCCAGCCAGGCTTTCATCTCGGCACGTGTGTCAGCCATGAACGTTCTCCCTTCGTCTTCTTTTGTTTGAGGGGAGTTTGGTTGGCGAGACAGATGGTGTCAAGCAGGGGAAATTTGTCCTTCTCCCTCCGGGAGAAGGTGCCCGGCAGGGCGGATGAGGGGCGATGTATCAGCCACTCCGAGGATGATCGGGCATCGGCCCTCACCCGTCACAACTACGTTGTGCCACCCTCTCCCGGAGGGAGAGGGAAGGTTCGTCAGAGATTTTTTTCATGCACCAGCCACTTGTCCTCAAAGGCTTTCGCAAGGTCGATGTCATTGTGCTCACAAAACAGCAGCAGGTGCCCGAACAGATCGGCAACCTCATCTGCGAGATCCTGTTTGAGCGCGCCGCGCGATTTGCCATGCGCCCGCCCGCGCCCCGAGACTTTCATGTAAGCTTGCGTCACCTCGCCCATCTCTTCCTGCAGTTTCAACAAAAACCAGTCCGCATCGCGCGCGAAATCGTTCGCTTCAGCATAGCGCTCCGAGATCGCCTCACAGCGGGCCTGAAGGGTTTTGAAATCAAAGGTATCCATGGGTGAAAGGGTAGGCGAGGACCAGATGTTCGTCAAATGTTCTTTTGGCATCACTCAGTCCTCATCCTGAGGAGGCGCCCTCGCGCCGTCTCGAAGGAGACGAGAAAAACTCCGGGCCTCGACCCTTCGAGACGATCGCTTCGCGATCCCTCAGGGTGAGGGTAAAGTTGGTGATACACGCGAAGTGCGGTAGGTTCGAATACGCGAAAGAAAGAGATTTGAAGATGCCGAAAGAGAAAACACTTTCTGAGCTCGCAGAAGTGAAAGACAAGGACATCGACTTCAGCGATATCCCGGAACTGGATGATGAATTCTGGAAACGCGCAAAAGTCGTCATGCCGTCGGAGAAAAAGAAAATCTCCCTTAACGTCGATGTCGAGGTCCTCACCTTTTTCAAGGCGCAAGGTCCGCGCTATCAGACACGCATGAATGCTGTACTCAGATCATTCGTCGAGGCGCACAAGGAAAAGGCGAACTAAATGTCATTGAGATTACTTCTCGTGCTGTTTCGGCAATTTATCGCGCTAACCGGGTTTAGCTTTTTTCTGCTTCTGTTGGCGTATCTCATTATTGCTGTGATGAGCATTATCATGTTCGGGTTCGTCTTGCTCGCGTTTCACGCCGGTAACTACGACACCGTACCCTTTCAAGGGTTATTTGACTGGGCGATCGAGGTTTATTTGAGACGACAGTTTCTTTTTGGGATATCCCAAGCTTCGATTGAATTGGGAATCATAGCTCTTCTTTTGGGCTTGTTCTTGACAGGACGGAAAGTGAAAAAGGTGGAGGTGTCGTTGCTAGACTTTGTGGTTGCGCCTTTGAAAGTGCAAGAACAAACCGTGCCAATGAGTCACAGCGAAGTTGTGTTGCGTCGGTCAGAAAGGGTCTGGTTTTTCGTCGGCTTACTGTGTGCCTGCATTATGTGTGTGAGTTTGTCGATGTGAGTTGACACTCACGTGGAATGAACGTAGCAGCAAACAAAAAAGGCCCCGGATTTCCCCGAGGCCTTTCGTCATTTCAGAAACTGTGAACCAGCTGCCTACGCCGCCAGGTTCCCCAGCACATATTGCAGGATCCCGCCGGACTTGTAGTAGTCGAGCTCGTCCTCGGTATCGATCCGGCAGAGGAGTTTGGCTTCCGCCTTTTTACCTGATTTGTAGGTAATCTCCGCGGTCACGGTCTGGCGCGGCTTCAGTTTGCCGAGGCCCTTGATCGTCACTGTCTCCGACCCGTCGAGCTTCAGCGTCTTTCTGTCCGTGCCCTTCTTGAACTGCAGTGGCAGCACGCCCATGCCGATGAGGTTGGAGCGGTGGATGCGCTCAAAGCTTTCGACGATGACAGCCGAGACACCAAGCAACGTAGTGCCCTTGGCGGCCCAGTCGCGGCTTGAGCCGGTGCCATATTCCTTGCCGCCGAAGACCACGAGCTGCTTGTCTTTCTTCTGATATTTCATCGCCGCATCGAAGATCGACATGGTCTTGACAGAAGGGTGATGCACCGTGACGCCGCCCTCGGTGCCCGGCACCATTTCATTCTTGATACGGATATTGGCGAAGGTGCCGCGCATCATCACTTCGTGGTTGCCCCGCCGCGAGCCGTAGGAATTGAAATCCTGGCTGCGCACCTGATGCTCCATCAGATACTTGCCCGCCGGGCCGTCTGCCTTGATCGCGCCCGCCGGTGAGATGTGGTCCGTAGTCACACTATCGCCAAAGACACCGAGGATGTGCGCGCCTTCAACGTCCTTGACCTTGCCGGCTTCGCCTTCAAAATAGGGCGGATGCTGAACGTAGGTCGAGGTCATGTCCCACGCGTAAGTCAGGCTTTCCTTGACCTTGACCTTTTGCCAGGCCGCATCGCCCTTGAAGACGTCGCCGTAACGTGTCCGGAACATTTTCGGCGTGACGACCTTGCGGACAATATCGGCGATCTCTTTTGACGAGGGCCAGAGGTCTTTCAGGTAAACCGGATTGCCGTCGCGGTCTGTGCCCAGCGCGTCTTTTGCCACATTGACGTTGAGGCTCCCGGCAATGGCATAGGCCACGACAAGGGGCGGGGAGGCGAGGTAATTGGCCTGAATGTCGGGCCCGATGCGCCCTTCAAAGTTCCGGTTGCCTGACAGCACCGAGGTCGCCACGACGCCCTTCTTGTTAATCGCCTCGGAAATATCCTCATCAAGCGGCCCGGAGTTGCCGATGCAGGTGGTGCAGCCATAGCCGACAAGATTGAACCCGAGCTTGTCGAGATCATCCTGCAGCCCGGCTTTTTCCAGATAGTCGGTCACGACCTGAGAGCCTGGCGCGAGGGACGTCTTGACCCATGGCTTGACCTTGAGACCGCGCTCATTGGCAGCCTTTGCGACGAGGCCCGCAGCAATCAGCACATTGGGGTTGGACGTATTGGTGCATGAGGTGATCGCCGCGATCATCACATCGCCGTGGCCAATGTCGAATTTCTTGTTTGCGACCGGGACGCGTTTGCCCGTATCCTTTTTCTTGATGCCGAAGGTCTCGGTGAGGTCTTTGGCAAACTGCTCCGCCCCCTTGTCGAGATCGATCCTGTCCTGCGGGCGCTTCGGTCCGGAGATCGAAGGCACCACATCGCCAAGGGCCAACTCCAGCATCGAGGTGAAGACCGGATCAGGCGTGCGGCTCGTGCGGAACATGCCTTGCGCTTTGGCATATTTTTCAACCAGATCAATTTGCGCCTTCGGCCGACCGGTGGCCTTCAGGTATTCCAGCGTCTCCTTGTCCACGGGAAAGAAGCCGCAGGTCGCGCCATATTCCGGCGCCATGTTGGCGATGGTCGCCTGGTCTTCGAGGCTGAGGTGGTTGAGGCCTGGCCCGTAGAACTCAACGAACTTGCCGACAACGCCCTTCTTGCGCAGCATCTCCACAATGGTCAGCACCATGTCCGTCGCCGTCAGGCCGCTCTTCAGTTTGCCGGTCAGTTTAAAGCCGACGACTTCGGGGATCAGCATGGTGATAGGCTGGCCGAGCATGGCCGCCTCTGCCTCGATGCCGCCAACGCCCCAGCCGAGCACAGCAAGCCCGTTGACCATGGTGGTGTGGCTGTCGGTGCCGACCAGCGTGTCCGGATAGGCAACAGTGACCGTGCCTTTGGTGTTTTTGCCTTTGCCAACTCGCGCTTTATCCGTCCAGACGCATTTGGCGAGATATTCCAGGTTCACCTGATGGCAAATGCCTGTCCCGGGCGGCACGACGCGGAAATTGTCAAATGCCTTGGAGCCCCAGCGCAGGAACTCAGAGCGCTCCTTGGTGCGCTCGTATTCGATCTTCACATGGCGCTTGAACGAGTTTGCCTTGCCGAAGTTGTCGACCATCACCGAGTGGTCGATGACAAGATCAACGGGGATCTGCGGATTGATCTTCTTCGGGTCGCCGCCCTCCTTTTCGACCGCCGAGCGCATGGCCGCCAGATCGACCACAGCCGGAACGCCGGTAAAGTCCTGCATCAATACCCGTGCGGGTCGATAGGCGATCTCTTTCTTTGATTTGCGCTTGTCGCCCCATTTTGCCAGCGCCTCGATGTCATCTGTTGTGACAGAGCGCCCGTCTTCAAACCGCAGCAGATTTTCCAGCAAAACCTTGAGCGAGAAAGGCAGGCGATCGACATCGTAGCCCTGTTTCTCCAGCGCCTTGAGGCTGAAATAGGTGTAGGTCTTTGCACCGACCTTCAGTTTGCGGCTCGTCTTCAGGCTGTCCTGACCAAGTGTGATCATGGTGGCGTTCCTTTCAATATGCGGGAGCGGCTCTCCTTTAGAGGAGGGCGTCTTCCGGAATGCTTTGGATTTAGGTGTTTATCCGGGGTGAATTCGCTCCCACGAGGCGTGCGCACCAACGGGGGAAGATGGGGCCTTTGTAGACCCGTGAGCCTTAATAGACAATCGCGGCGGTTCAGTTTTCTTGCGTTTTCGCTCAATTTTTTGAGATTTATTGCGATTTGTTGCGGACCGAACGTCGCACGGAAGTCCGATGACCTGAAAGCGCTTCCATCGGTGTTAATGAGCCGTTAACTCTTGGTGTGTTGCGACTCAACACGATGCGCAGAATAATTGACTTTACCGTGTCCTCATCCTGAGGTGCGAGCGTCAGCGAGCCTCGACCCGTCGCCCGAAGGCTTTGGGCCGCAGGGCGAAGGAGGCGTGACGAACACCGGGGCCTGCGCCCTTCGAGACGGTCGTGCCACGACCTCCTCAGGGTGAGGGATTTGGATTGGACCACGAAGATTTGGATTGGACCACGAAGAGGAATTCGAATGAGCCAGCCTCCAGTACGCAGCGAAAAACGCGGACCCATAACTATCGTCACCCTTGACCGTCCCGAAGTCAAAAACGCGGTGAACGGCACGACGGCTCGCGCCCTTGCCGAAGCCTTCGCCGCCTTTGATGCCGATGACAGCCAGAAGGTTGCTGTTTTTCACGGCGCCAACCAGACCTTTTGCGCCGGGGCTGATCTCAAGGCCATGCTGAGTGGTGAACGCCGCGATTCAAATCCGATTGAAGACCCCAAAACAGGAGCGGACTTTGATCGGTTGAACGAAGGCCCCATGGGCCCGAGCCGCATGATCCTGTCCAAGCCGGTGATCGCCGCGATCTCGGGCTATGCAGTGGCGGGCGGCATGGAGCTGGCGCTGTGGTGCGATATGCGGGTCGTCGAGGAAGATGCCGTCATGGGGATCTTTTGCCGGCGCTGGGGCGTCCCGCTGGTTGATGGCGGCACCGTGCGTCTGCCTCGGCTGATCGGTCACTCGCGCGCGCTGGATCTCATTTTGACCGGCAGGCCTGTCGCTGCCGAAGAGGCCCTCGCCATCGGTCTTGCCAACCGCGTCGCGCCAAAGGGCGGCGTTCTGGAGATGGCCCTTGCGCTGGCCGCCGACATTGCTAAGTTCCCCCAGGACTGCATGCGCAACGACCGTCTTTCGGCCATTGAGCAATGGGATCTGGCCTACCCGGAAGCCATGGCCCGTGAATTTGAACATGGCCGCGCCAGCCTTGCCTCGCCGCAACTGCGCGAAGGCGTCGGCGGTTTCGTCAAGGGCAAGGGCCGGGGCGGTAAATTTGAGTAGAGATATCGGAATTTCATGAAACTTATTGCGTCGGACATCACCTGTTTTCGTGGCGGCCGCCATGTTCTGGAGAGTGTATCTCTCGAGCTGGCATCAGGCGTCGCCTCAATCTTGCGTGGACCCAACGGCTCGGGCAAATCAACCCTGCTGCGGGTTGTCGCCGGGCTCGTGGATCATCAGGAAGGCAAGCTCAGCTGGCTCGATGATGAGGGCCGCGAAATCGGCGAGGACGACGCGCTGCATACCTCGCTGTTTCATTATGTCGGCCATCTTGATGCGGTCAAGCCGAGCCTGACGGTTCGCGAGAACCTCGACTTCTGGGCCGGGCTCTACGGCGTCCCCGGTGATGTCGAGACCGCGTTGCAGACCCTCGGTCTTGGCGCGCTGGCGCAGGTCCCCGGCGCGTTCCTGTCGGCGGGCCAGAAAAAACGCCTTGGTCTGGCAAAGCTTTGCCTTGGCACGCGCCCGCTCTGGATCCTTGATGAGCCCAGCGTTTCGCTTGATGTGGAAGGCGTCGCGCTCATTGCAGGCCTGATGAAAGCCCATTGTGAGACGGGCGGCTCCCTCCTTGTCACCACCCATGTGGATATCGGTTTGAAGGCCGAGGCGCTTCAATCCCTGCGGCTCTCGGTGCAGGGAACGCTGAAGGTGGAAGCGCCTGAGAACGCCCAAAAAGAGAACGCCCAAAAGGAGAGTAACAATGTTTGAACTCTTCAGCACCATGACGGCGCTCCTCAGACGCGACCTGACCCTGTCCGCACGGCTCGGCGGCGGCGGTCTGCTGGCGGTAATCTTTTTCATCATTGTCGTCTCGATGGTTCCCTTTGGCGTCGGACCGGAAGGCGCACTCCTGTCGAAGATCGCGGCCGGCATGATCTGGGTCGGCGTTGTCCTGTCGATGCTGCTCTCGCTCGACCGGTTGTTTCAGGCAGATTTTGAAGATGGCACGCTCGACCTTCTGATGCTGTCTTCCCTGCCCAAGGGCGCGCTGGTTCTGGTCAAATGCACCGCCCACTGGCTCACAACAGGCTTGCCGCTGATCGTCGCCAGCCCGATCCTGGCCATCCTGTTACAATTGCCCGACGGCCTGCTTGGTCCTTTGCTGGTCGGGCTGCTCGTTGGAACTCCCGCCATGTCGCTGATCGGAGCGATCGGCGCGTCGCTCACCGTGGGTCTGCGGCGCGGCGGCCTTCTGCTTTCCCTGCTGGTGCTGCCGCTTCAGGTTCCGGTGTTGATTTTCGGCGTCGCCGCCGCCAAATCCGAGGCACTGTGGAGCCCGAGCCACATGCTGCTTGCCGCCGTGACGCTGATGACCCTCGTCGTCTCCCCGCTGGCCTCAGGCGCAGCCTTGAAACTCAACATGACCTGAACTGCGTTGATTGGTCTCAGGCGGAAGCGCTTATGCCTTGTTGCGAACCCTTTTTAAAACAGCTACACCGGTGTCATGTTTAAGCTCAATTTTGAATTAGCCAATCCCAAGCGCTTCATGGATCTGTCCGCCAAACTCCTGCCGTGGATTTGGGTGATCGCGGTCGGTCTCCTCGGCACGGGACTTTACATGGCACTTTTCGTCGCCCCACCTGATTATCAGCAGGGCGAGACCGTCCGCATGATGTTCATCCATGTGCCAGCCGCCTCCATGGCGACAATGGTCTATATGTTCATGGCCGCATCCTCCGCCGTGGCGCTGATCATGAAACATCCGCTGGCCGATATGGCCGCCAAGGCTGCCGCCCCGATCGGTGCCGGCTATACGCTGCTGGCATTGATCACAGGCTCGCTCTGGGGCAAGCCCATGTGGGGTACCTGGTGGGTCTGGGACGCGCGGCTCACATCTGTGCTTGTGCTGTTCTTCCTTTATATCGGCTACATGGCCCTGTGGGAGGCCATGGAAGAGCCGGTCAAGGCCGCCAAGGCCGCCGCGGTTCTGTGCCTCGTCGGTGTCGTCAATATTCCGGTCATCAAATTTTCGGTCGAATGGTGGAACACGCTGCATCAGCCGACCAGCCTGGCCAAAATGGATGGCCCTGCGATCCATTCGTCCATGCTTTGGCCGCTGGCGATCATGGCGCTGGCCTACGGCGCTCTCTTCGTCGCCCTGTTGCTGCTTCGTATGCGCACGGAAATTTTGAAGCGACGGGTCCGCTCGTTGCAGCTTTCACGGGCCCGCGCGGCCGTTCAGGCAGGTGCAGCATGAGTGAATTCTTCGCAATGGGCGGCTATGCAGGATACATCTGGCCTGCCTACGGCATTTCCGCTCTGGTCCTCATCGGCCTCACCCTGGAGAGTATTGCCGCTTATCGGCGGGCCTCGCGCGATGTCGCCAGCCTGGAGGCGGGCGTGCCGGTCTATTCCAAAAAAGCCGATCCGGCCGACCCGGCCGAGGCGAATGCGGCGCCCTGATGCGGCGCCTGTCCATGATCCCGCTCGCGCTGTTCGGCGGCCTCGCCCTTCTTCTTTACGTCGGACTTCAGGGTAACCCGCAGGAAATTCCCTCTGCTCTGATCGGAAAACCGGCCCCGGATTTTGCCCTGTCGGCTGTTCCCGGTCTTCGGGCCGGAGAAGACGGTGGGTTGTCCAATCCCGATTTGATGACCGGCGAGGTCATTGTGCTCAATGTCTGGGCGTCCTGGTGCGGTCCGTGCCGGGTTGAGCATCCCGTGCTGATGAAACTGGCAAGGGCAGGGTCCGTGCCGGTCTATGGGCTCAATTACAAGGACAAGTCCGAGGATGCTCTGGGGTTCCTCACCGAGCTGGGTAATCCTTACACAAAAACCGGGGCCGATGTGACAGGCCGCGTGGGCATTGACTTTGGCGTCTATGGCGTGCCCGAGACCTTCGTCATCAATGGCAAGGGTGAGATTATCCTGAAACATGTCGGGCCCATGCGGCCGAGCGACTGGGTCAACAAGATTGAGCCCGTCATCAAGGCCGCGCGCGCCCAATAGCACCTTTTCCTCATTGAAGTTGAAAAGAGCAGGAAACAAAAAAGGGCCGGAGCATGACAGCTCCGACCTGTAATTTCGTATCCGAAAAAAGCTATTTCTTCTTCTTGGCAGCTTTCTTCTTCGCAGCTTTTTTCTTTGGTGCAGCCTTCTTCTTGGCAGCCTTTTTGGGAGCGGCCTTCTTCTTGGCGGCTTTTTTGGCTGTTTTCTTCGTGGCAACCTTCTTCTTTGCAGCCTTTTTCTTTGGTGCAGCCTTCTTCTTGGTCGCCGTCTTGGCAGGCTTGGCAGCAGCAGCTTCAAGAGCGTCAGCGGCGGCAGCAATAGCCTTCAGCGCGGCCATGAAGTCTTTCCGCTTGGAAGCCGCGAGCGGGCCCATAATCTTGGCTTCAGCCGTTCTGACCTTGGCAGCATGCGAGGAGAGCTCTTTCGCGCCAGCCGCGGTGATCTTGACCGAATTGGCACGGGCATCGGCCTTGGTCCGGGCGCGGCTCAGAAGCTTGCGGTTGATCAGGCGCGAGATCATGTCGGCCAGCGTCGAGCGGTCAATACCGGTGCGCTTGACAAGATCCGTTTGGCTGAGGCCTTCGTTTTGTTGTACCGTGAGCAGAACGGCGAACTGACGTGGTGTCAGTCTGCTGTTGCCGATCTCTTTTGAAAACAGATCAAATGAATATTGTTGAGCCCGGCGCAGAAGGTGGCCAGGCGAATTAGACAGATCAAATTTGGGACCAGCCATTTTAATTTCCTCGGTTTGTTAGAGAGAGTTGTTATCAGAGTTTGTAATCATGTGATGTACATTGATTCGAACGAGGTAAAGATAACGTGAATTTGTCCGTATGCAATGAATCGGGGGGCGAAAACTTCCGGATTTTAAGCGCTTTTTGTCCGTTCGCGGCCGAATTTCCTCACTCGAAGTATAAATGGGGTGATCGGACAGTCAACCCACGGACAATATAGTTTGCTTTATGGAAAGATACAAGTGATGACGGACAAGACCACAAAGGCGGACACGGACAATCCGCTCACGCGCGGATTTGATTTCTCCACGAAAGTTCCCGACGGGGACGATAAGGAGCGACAGGTTTG
>JAUWTJ010000125.1 GCA_030614785.1 Alphaproteobacteria bacterium
GATGAGATAACTTACGCTTGCGGTAACATCGCCAAGGCCGGATCTGTTGGCATCTGGTCCTGCAACAAGTTCTCCGTCTGCGATAAGCGAGCCCGGGCCATCAATTTCCATCCACGGAACTGTCACCTTGTAGGTCCAGGCGTCCCGTTCGATCTTGCCGGTGATCGGTATAAACTTGATATCGGTGGTCTCGGTCGAGCCATAGTCACCGGACGATTGATCAAATCCAACCGACAGCGAATATTTGGCATCATCAGCCATGGCGAGAAGGGCGAGGCACATCGAAAGGGCAAAGGCTGAAAGGGCAGCGGCAAGTCTTGAGTGAATCATTTTTGTTCCCTAACCAAAGTTGAACTTAATATATTGAGGCCTATACTGACCAGGAATGGTTATCATCAGCATAACGCAGCGGGAGCCTCAAACAGGAACGAGCAGCAGAGTAAACTCTGCTGCTCGTCAAATACTTCTGTCGGTTTAGCTGCGGCCGGGATTTTCAGGAACGTCCGGCTTTTCCGGCCTTTCAGGCCGTTCCGGGCGCTCTGGCCTTTCAGGTCGCTCCGGGCGTTCCGGACGCTCAACTCTTTCAACAGCAACATCGGGAAGGTTCGCAGCGGCTATTCCGCCCAGCGCCTGGGCCGCTGCAGCGCGTTCTGAAGGATCAAGGCCTTGCAAAGCCTTTGCGGCTTCAGACACGTATTTCCCGGCGTTTTCCGGGTGCACCGCAGTTTCCGCAGTCTCTGTGGTTTCCGTAGTCTCTTCCGTGGTCTCCTCGTCGGTCGATGTTGTATCCTGCGCTATGGCAGGCATTCCACCAGCGACACCAAGAGCGGTTGCCGTGAGGAGAGCGAGGGCTGTCTTTCGGGGGATGAGAAAATCTATCTTCATAATAGTTGTATTCCTTATTCAAATATTTCCTGCCGTGCACGAGGCAGGCGTGTCAGCGAACCACAGATAGAGTTCGCGCGTTAACGGTTGAAAAAGGCAAAAGAGAGAATTTTAATCAAATCCGGCCTAAAGCCCGGATTGACCTGAAAACAAAAAACGAGGGCCGAGGCCCTCGTTTGAGATGTGTTCATCTGTCAGGCGGAGATCATCCGCGTCCAGGAGGTGTCGGTATGTCCGGAGTCTCGGGCCTGTCGGGCAGTTCGGGAACTTCCGGCGTTTCTGGCCTTTCCGGAACATCCGGTCTGTCTGGCGTTTCAGGCACGTCGGGGGTATCAGGCTTGTCCGGAGTTTCCGGTCGATCTGGTGTGTCCGGCTTGTCCGGCGTGTCCGGCCTGTCCGGCATCTCGGGGCGCTCGGCTCTTTCCGGTAAATTATTTCCGGCCACATTTCTGAGATCCCGCGCAACCTCTGCCCGATCCTTGGGGTCGGTTTCCTGCATCTCGCGTGCCGCCTCGCTGACGTGCTTTCCGGTGTTTTCCGGATGCTCGGGATCTTCGGCTACTTCTCCAGTATCGTCTCCACCGTTTTCCTCGTCATCAGCGCTGGTCGTTTCGTCGTCAGCGCCCGTATCCTGGGCCAATACCGACGTCCCCAAAAAAATGCTCATCGTTGCTGCTGCGAGAAAAGCAACCAGGCTGCGCCACAGCGAACCTCGTTCCCCGCAAATTTTCTTGCTCAACATAATCAATCACCCCTGCTTTACCCATATTACCCGCCTGGAATGGCTCCAGAAGGGAATGTTAAGGGGCATGGAGTGTTGTGTCGAGTGGATCGACAAGCATGGTTAACGATCAGGGAGTTACATTCGTCAGGTCTCAGTAATGGATCAACAGATCTGCCAATTTATAACCAGCGGTCGTCAAGATTGAGATGATCGACCGATCAAAGGTCGTCTATTTCCAAACCGCCCAAACAGCTTCACAGAGCCGGACGTGAACAGGAGATCGAAGATCCTTCAATAAGAAAGAGATCAAAGAACTCATCGAAGGGAGTAGAGCGCGGGGTGAACAACTCAAAAGCCGTGAGAAGTTCAGACAGCAAATAACCCCGCCTATCGGGTCTGTCCACGTAGCACGTGGGCCCAGTCGGGGTTATTGTGCGGGTGCCTTAACGGACACCGCCCGGTCAAGAGATCGGGCCTAAAGCTATTTAAACAAATCGCCTTCAGGGGTTTTGCCAGCAATCACCACAGCTCAAGCGATTGTGGATCCCGTGTTGGCTCATCTGCCCTTTGCAGGTGGCCTCATTTTTGTAGCCTCCTTTGTGTACGGATAGATTACGCCTGACAAAAAACGATGTCAAACAAAACCGGTAAAAATGCGACAATTTAGCATAATACCTTAATAGGTCAACGGTTCTGCCGCAACCAGGTTTTCGCGAAATCAACAGCAGTCCGTGCAGAGAATAAATGGCAATCCCCATTACCGATTTTCCCTTTACGCGTTGTACTTGATTTTTCAAAATCAGCCCCGCATTGCTCAAACCCTTCATCGTCATAGGCAATCGAATCAAATTTCGTCCACACGGATTTTCCGTTTTGCAACAGCGGTGCGCCGTCGATTATTCGCGGAGCGTTATCAAGGAAATCCTCGGCGAGGTGAAAACAGGAGTTGTTGCCATAGCCAACCCCGAGCAGAAGGACGCTGCCATCAATATCGCAGAGCTTTTGCAACGGCGAACCGGTTCCCATGGGAGACGACAGCGCGTGGTCCGCCATGAGCTCGTCGGCGCGAAGCCCAATTGCACAAAAGGACGTATGGGGATGGTTTGAACGAACAGCGCCGGGCCATCGTCTCACGGTCTCGGGAAGGATGCCCATGCCGCGCGTCGGAGTCTTGTGAGGATCGAAAGCCGGGAACCCGTTGCGGACCGGATCAATCCAGTCCGCTGGAACTGGCGGGGCCTCCCAGGTAATCGGATCTGATAGATGTGTCGTATGCGTTGGCACCATTAACGTCCCGTCTTTGCCCAGGTAGTCCAGCAGGGTTTCAACAAGCAGTTGGGCGCCGCCCGGGATCCAGCCAATGTTGCTCATGGAACAATGGACCAACAGGCACATGCCGGGCTCGACGCCAAGAGCTTCGAAGTCGCGGCTCAATCGTTCACGGGTGATGGGTGTTTTGGTGCCGGCCATGACAGCGGCCTCATTTGAAATCTTTTTCTCCACGGGCCCGGTCCTTCACGCAAAAGTGTATGGTGCTGCATTGAAAGCCGAGCCTAATGCGGAATAGGGTGCGGTACAACACAGGGAGAGAATGATGACAACAAGACCAATACCCGGCGAGATCTTCGAGCCAATTGCCTTGCCGCAGGTCGGCGGTGGAGACCTGACGCTAGGCGGCGACGGGCGGTGGCAGCTCATTGTCGTCTATCGCGGGAAGCACTGCCCGATCTGCAAGACCTACCTCAAGGGCTTTGAAGAGCTTAAAGCAGGTTATGAAGAGGCGGGCATTGAGATATGTGCAATATCAGCAGATCCCCGGGAAAAAGCTGATGTGGATGTCGAGGAGATGGGCCTGTCCATTCCGGTCGGATATGATCTGACCGAGGCAGACATGCGGCAGATAGGGCTTTATATTTCCGATCCTGTCAGCCCGAAGGAGCATGACCGCCGCTTCCCCGAGCCGGCCGTGCTGGTGATCAATCCAGAGGGCAGATTGCACGTTGCTGACATTGGCAGTGCACCGTTTGTGCGTACGGATTTGAAACTTCTGCTCGGTGGTCTCAAATATGTCATCGGTAACGACTACCCGATGCGCGGAACGGCATGAAAAAAGGCCGGAGCTTTCACTCCGGCCTTTCTCATTTTAGATGAGATCTGTCTAGATCGAGTAGTACATGTCGTACTCGACCGGATGCGGTGTTTGTTCGAAGCGGATGACTTCGTCCATCTTGAGGTTGATGAACGCGCTGATCTGATCGTCGCTCATGACCCCGCCCTTCTTGAGGAAGGCGCGGTCGGCGTCGAGGCTTTCGACGGCCTGGCGCAGAGATCCACAGACGGTCGGGATGTCTTTAAGTTCTTCAGGGGGAAGATCATAAAGGTCCTTGTCCATAGGCTCACCGGGATGGATCTTGTTTTCGATGCCGTCAAGGCCAGCCATCAGCATGGCTGTGTAGGCAAGGTACGGGTTTGCGCCCGGATCCGGGAAACGGATCTCGACGCGCTTGCCGTTCGGTGACGTGGAGAACGGGATACGGCAAGAGGCTGATCTGTTGCGCGCCGAGTAGGCCAGAAGTACAGGCGCTTCAAAGCCGGGCACCAGACGCTTGTAGGAATTGGTCAGCGGGTTGCTGAAAGCGTTGATAGCGCGGGCATGCTTGATGATGCCGCCAATGTAGAACAGGCAGTTATCAGACAGGCCGGCATAACCGTCGCCTGCAAAGAGCGGCTTGCCGTCTTTCCAGATCGACTGGTGAACGTGCATGCCGGAGCCATTGTCATCCATAACTGGCTTGGGCATGAAGGTTGCAGTCTTGCCATAGGCTGCTGCGACCTGGTGCACGATGTATTTATACATCTGGGTGTTATCGGCAACCTTGGTCATGGAATTGAACTTCATGCCAAGCTCGTGCTGGGAAGGCGCAACTTCATGGTGATGCTTTTCCGGCTCGATGCCCAGTTCCTTCATCAACGTGGTCATTTCAGAACGGATGTCCTGTGCCGAATCGATTGGCGGAACGGGGAAGTAGCCGCCCTTGGACCGCGGACGGTGGGCCAGATTGCCGACTTCA
>JAUWTJ010000066.1 GCA_030614785.1 Alphaproteobacteria bacterium
ATCGGCTGGTCTTCCTTGCCGTTGCGCCAGCCTCGCGCGCCATTAAGAACACGCGTTTCATGGGGTGCACCGGGGATCTGGATATCAATGCGCAGTTTGTCCGGACGGCTGAAGGTGCGCTCAACCGTGCCGGTTTCACCGTAGCGGTTTGACGTCAACGCGCCCGACTGTTTGAAGGATTTAATGCCTTCGATGGCTTCGGGACCGCCGTAAGCCGCAATCGTCAAAGCCGCCAGGTCCGTGGCCTCGGATGCCAATGCGGGCGTCGAGGCCAGAAATAATACCAGGAAAAGTGCGCGCTTCATTGTCTGTTCTTTCTTATGATGTGGTGGGACCTGAGCCAGGATGGCTTAAAGCTCCGGCAACACAAATACTCCTTTTGTCCCCGCCGCATAGTCGATCTCCTTGACCACGGCATCCGGATTAAGGGTGCCGTAGAGATGCGGATAGTCCTGGCCATTGCTGGCGGTCTCGTATTTGAGCTCGCTGTCGAGTTTTGCCTCGTCGATAACCAGAAACACCAGATCCGTTTGACCGGTAAAGACTGCATTGGCGACGCCGACGACCTGGGTAATCGTCGAGGCGTGCATGAAGCCTTCCGCCTCAAGACTATCGGCCTCATAGGCGCCCCGCGCCTTGCCGTCTTCCCAGCGTGATTTTTGGCAAATGTGATAGATCATAAATTCAGTTCCTCATCCTGAGGTGCGAGTGTTAGCGAGCCTCGAAGGATAAGAGGCCCGGGTATTTGCTACGCCTCCTTCGCCCTGCGGCCCAAAGCCTTCTGGCGACGGGTCGAGACGGATGCTGCGCATCCTCCTCAGGATGAGGCAGAGCTTGTTGCTCCCTACCCCTGCATCGCGTCGCCGAGCTCGTCGATGGCCTTATTGAGTGCTTCATCGAACAGGGCCTCCCACTCGGCCGCGCTGGCCTCTTGCGCCCCTGCCGGGAACAGAATGCCGCGTGAGGAGTTGACCACACCGCCTTCGAGCCCTTCAGGACCCGGTATGAAACTTTGCAGTGCTTCCTTCGCCGAGCCGCCCTGCGCGCCATAGCCAGGCACGAGGATCAGCGTTTCGGGCATGCGCTCGCGGATGTCGATGGCTTCCTTCGGGTAGGTTGCGCCGGCGACTACACCGATCGACGACCAGCCGGTCTCGGGGCCCTTATGCGTTCTTGCAACATCTGAAACCTTGTCTGCAACCGCCTGATAAAGCATGCGATTATCAACTTTGAGGTTCTGGAAGTCGGCCGAGCCGGGGTTCGAGGTTTTGACGAGGACGAAGACCCCGCCGCCGTTGTCGGTCGCCGTGGTGACGAACGGCTCGAGCGTATCCATGCCGAGGTAGGGATTGATCGTCAGCGCGTCTGATTTGAGCGGCGCACCTTCAGCGAAAAAGCTGGTCGCATAGGCCGCAGCGGTCGAGCCGATATCGCCGCGCTTGGCATCCATGATGACCTGGATGCCCTCGCCGCGCGCCCGGGCGATAATCTCTTCAAGGGCTGCAATGCCGCGTGAGCCCATCTGTTCGAAAAAAGCAATTTGCGGCTTGATCACGGGCACCCGCCCATCGATCCGGTCGAGCACCGCGTTGAAGAACGCCAGTACCGCTTCGGCGGTCTGCGGCGCGCCCGGGTTCATGTCGTCAGATGCAAACAGCGCCGGGATTTGCCCAAGATGCGGGTCGAGGCCGACGCACAAAGGATGGCCCGCCTTTCTGATAGACGTGATGAGCCGATCACCGAAGTGCATGGGGGATTTCCTTTACCGTGGATTTTGTATCCTCTACGCCGATTCACCGGACGTTTCAAGACCGGTTACGCTGGACATATGCCGGGTTTTCGGCTCGAATGCCCTTCAAACAAGAACAAGACAAAGTTCAATCAAGTCTGTCATCGGGGTGTAAAGCGGTATGAGCCACGGAAAACTGAAGAAATCGACCTTGTTGGCATTTGCCATGCCGGCCATCCCGATTTCGGCTCTGGGCTTGCCAATCGCGGTCTACCTGCCGCCATTCTACGCGCAGACAGTCGGCCTTGATCTTGCGGTTGTCGGGCTCGTTTTTATGTTCCTGCGGTTCTGGGACATTTTCACCGATCCGGTCCTTGGCATCATGGGCGATCAGTTCAACACCCCCTGGGGACGGCGCAAGCCGTGGATCGTCGCCTCGGTCCCGATCATGATGATTGCGGTCTATCAACTCTTCTTCCCGCCGGAAGGCGCAGGCGGGCTTTATCTCGGCGTCTGGCTCTTCGTTATGTATCTGGGCTACACCATGCTTTCGATCAGCCATATGTCCTGGGGCACCGAGCTGGCCGACGAATACCATCAGCGCTCGCGGATCCATGGCTGGCGCGAATCTGCGCAAGTCGGCGGCATGTTGTTCGTGCTCGCCCTGCCCGCTGCCATACAGGTTTTGGGTTATGGCGGCCTTGAGAAAAGCGTTCACGCCATGGGCCTGTTCATTGTTATCGCCCTGCCAATCACGGTTTTCTTTGCCGCCAAATATGTGCCCGACGATCCGGATCACGTACCTGAGAAGGTCGACTGGGGGCATTCCTTTCGGACAATTGTCGGCAACAAAACCCTGCTGAGAATATTGCTTGGCGATATCCTTGCCGGATTTGCACCAAGTGTCACCGGTGCGCTCTATTTCTTCTTCATTGTCTATGTTGCCGATCTTGGACATTACTCCCAGCCGCTGCTGATCCTTTATTTCCTGACCGGCTTTGGCGGCATCGGGCTGTGGATGAAGCTCAGCTATTCTATCGGCAAGCACCGGGCCATGGCCTATGGCATGCTCTGGGGCGGGTTGAGCCTGCCCTTCCTGTTCCTCATTCCAACCGGCTCGGCCGGCCTGATGGCCATTGGCCTTGCGGTCTACGGGCTTGCCTATGCCGCCGGGCCGTTCCTGCTGCGCGCCATCATGTCCGATATCACCGACCACGACAGGATCGAGACAGGACAAAAGCGCACCGGGCTTTATTTCTCATTGTTGATGATTTCGTCAAAAATGGCTGGGGCGCTGTCTGTCGGGATTACCTACGTGCTGCTCGACTTTATTGGCTTCGACAAGACGCGCGGCGCGGTCAATACGCCCGAGGCCATTCAGGGTCTCGAGTGGATGTTCATCGCCTTTCCGTCTATCTCCATGTTGCTTGCAGCGCTTGTGATGTGGAACTTCCCTCTCGATCAGTCGCGCCAGCAAGCCTTGCGAAACGAGATTGAAGACACACTTGCCGCCGCCGCGATAAAGCCTCAACCGGGGGAATAAATGGCCATCGACCCGCCAAAGGATCTGCGCTCAATCCGTTCTCTGGTCGACATTATGGCCGCACTCCGAAATCCCGAGGGCGGGTGTCCGTGGGATCTGGAGCAGAACTACGACACGATCGCGCCCTATACCATCGAGGAGGCCTATGAGGTCTTCGATGCCATAGAGCGCAAAGACTTCCCTGATCTCAAAGACGAGCTCGGTGATCTTTTGTTTCAGGCGGTCTATCACGCGCAGATGGCCTCCGAAGATGGTCATTTCGATTTTGGCGATGTCGTGGAAAATATCTGTAAAAAGATGATCCGCCGCCACCCGCACGTCTTTGGTGACAGCGACGAGCGAACCTCTGAAGGGCAGACGGTTGCCTGGGAAGAAATCAAGGCCGCCGAACGCGCCGAAAAGGGCGAGAGCTCCAAAGGCGTTCTGGATGGCCTTCCCCTCGCCCTGCCCGCCTTGCTGCGCGCCCTGAAACTGCAAAAACGGGCCGCCCGTGTCGGCTTTGACTGGCCCGATCTTGCCGGGGTCCTCGACAAATTTAATGAGGAGATTGAGGAATTCTATTCAGAAATGCCCGAGCCGGTTGATGCAGATCGGCTGGAGGACGAGTTTGGCGACACTCTCTTCGCTCTCGTCAATGTGGGGCGTCACTTCAAGATGGATCCTGAAAAGGCGCTGCGCCGTGCCAACGGTAAATTCATCCGGCGCTTTAAGCATATAGAGAAGCGGCTGGCAGAAGACGGCAAGTCCCCCGATGATGTTGACCTCGATGCCATGGAAGCACTGTGGATCGAGGCCAAGAACGCGGAGTAGCCGTCTACTTCTGCGCCCATTTTTCCTCATTGAAAAGAACATCACACCAGTGTTGCCAGATATCCGGGTCGCCTGTCACAAGAATGCCCTTGGTATCCGTGATGCCCGGGCTATAATGGACGCCATTTTTAAAGCCCGCCTTGCCGCCGGCTTCCTCGACGATGAGAGCCCCTGCCGCGTGATCCCAGGGGTAAGTATTCCAGAACATGGTGACGTCGGTCTCGCCCATCGCCATACGGATATATTCAAGTCCGGCGCTTGAAACAGGATCATTTGAAACCATGCCCTTGATCGCATCTTTCATCTGCGTGCGAAGATGCTTTGGCAAATATCCGGTATGCAGGGCCCCGCGTGTCGACTGCGGCGTCGCCGATACGGTTTGAAGACGCACACCATCGCGTGTCGCTCCGCTTCCTTTTTCGGCCAGCACGAGCGATCCACTGGTCGGGCGATAGATCCATCCGGCCACCGTTTCTCCAAACCGCGACAGGGCTACGATGACACAGAACCCGTCATCGCCTTTGGCATAGTTTCGAGTGCCGTCAACCGGATCAATGATCCAGACGTACTCATCTGATGCCAGATGCTCGATCAGTGCCGGGTCGGCGTGAACGCCTTCTTCGCCGACAACGAGGGATCCGGGCAAAAGTTGTTCGAGCCCGCAGGTCAGAGCTTTCTCAGTCGCAAGATCTGCCGCTGTAACGATATCGCCCTTGTTCTTCTCCAGAATTTCGTCTGCGCGCAAGTTTCGAAAACGCGGCATGATCTGCGCGTCCGCGACCTCGCGGATCAGAGCGCTGACATTGTCGAATACAAGCTTCATTCGTCGGTTTCTGGTTCGGGGACAAATCCCGAAACCGGGCCCAGACCAAAGGACTTTCTGAGCTTGCCAATATTGGCCGGCGATAAAGTGACACTCAGCATTGCTGATGTTTCACCATCATCCCGGTCGGTGATCTTGCCATTGCGATAGAGCCAGGCCATCGCTTCACCTTCGGAATGAGAAATCTCATAGACGACATCAAGGTCCTCGCCGGTCAGACTGTCGCAAATAACCTGCAACAGATCTTCACATCCCTGCCCCGTGGCAGCCGAAATCAGCACCGTTCTTTCCTGGCGCTCCGCCTGATTGCTCAGAACGTCGCGGCTCTCTTCGGGCAGCAAATCAGCCTTGTTCAGGACCTCAATAATATGCGCATCATCCAGAGAGACGCCAAGCTGTTCCAGAACCGCCATCACATCTCTGCGCTCGGCTTCTGTGTCCTCGGTCGCAATATCGCGCACATGCAGGATGAGTGTGGCTTCCAGCACCTCTTCAAGGGTGGCGCGAAACGCGGCGATGAGGTCGGTTGGTAACTCTGAAATAAATCCAACCGTATCGGACAGAACCACCTTTTTGCCGCCGGGCAGATCAATCATTCGCATGGTCGGGTCGAGCGTCGCAAACAAAAGGTCTTCGGCAAAGACATCCGCGTCGGTCAAACGATTGAACAGCGTCGATTTGCCTGCGTTGGTATAGCCAACAAGAGCAACAACCGGCCACGGCGCTTTGGTTCGGCTCTTGCGATGCAGGCTTCGCGTGGCGGTCACTTTATCGAGCTGGCGGCGCAGTTTGGTAATTCGATCATCAATCATCCGGCGGTCAGATTCGATCTGGGTCTCCCCCGGGCCACCAATAAACCCGAGCCCGCCGCGTTGTCGTTCAAGATGGGTCCACGAACGCACCAGACGGCTTTTCTGATAACTCAGATGCGCCAGCTCGACCTGCATACGTCCTTCGCGAGTTTGTGCCCGGGCGGAAAAAATTTCGAGGATAAGTCCGGTCCGGTCAAGGATTTTGGTTTCCCAGACCTTCTCCAGATTGCGCTGTTGGACAGGCGTTAAAGTACCGTCAATGATCACCAGGTCGCATTCCAGCTCAGCGATCAGACCCTTGAGTTCATCGACCTTGCCCTTACCAAAAAAGGTTCCCGAATTGACCGCGCGAAGGGTGACGATGTCGGCATGAACAATGTCGAGATGAATGGCACCAGCCAGACCGCGGGCTTCCTCCAGTCGTCGTTCGGGCGAGCGCAGTGGTAACTCTCCCGAGCGCTGCCTGATCACAGGGTGAAAGACGGCGGCGCGGACAACGGTTTCTCCGTCATCCGTAATTTCAATCAGATTCTTATGTTCAAATTCGACCAAATCTATTCGCCTTCAGGCGATTGCTCCCCGTCGAACAACTGAACCGGCCCTCCGGGCATAACCGTTGAAATGGCATGCTTGTAGACCAGCTGTGAATGGCCATCGCGGCGTAGCAACACGCAAAAATTATCAAACCAGGTGATTACACCCTGCAATTTGACACCGTTAATAAGGAAGACTGTCAGGGGCGTTTTGTCCTTTCGGACATGGTTCAGGAATGTATCCTGAAGATTACCCGCTCTATCATTCGCCATGGGTTCATCCCACTTGTTGTTCAAAGGTTTTCAGATGCACACACAACGTGTCTCTTGGCCGCAAGGTATACAGGAATCGCGACTGTCTGACCAGAATGCATTTTCAGGTAATACTGCCCAGGTAAGCGGTCCGTAGCGCCATAGTCCCGGACCCGGGAAGGCCGTCTCCCACCGGTTTACCATCCAGTGATACCACCGGCATGACAAAGGTGGTCGCCGAGGTCAAAAAGGCTTCTTTGGCGGCATGTACATCTGCCGGCGAGAATGCATCCTCGACCAGCGTGTAACCGACGCCGCTGATAATCCGCAAGAGACTTTCGCGGGTAACTCCGGGTAAAACGCTACGGTCAAGGGTTCGCGTGCGTACTCGCTTTTCATCGTCGATAATCCACGCAGTCGTTGACGTGCCCTCTGTCACCTGTCCATCCGCATCCACCAGCCAGGCCTCAAAAGCACCCCCTCTCCTTGCCGCCTGTTTAGCCAATACATTGGGCAAAAGATTGACTGACTTTATGTCACAGCGGGCCCAGCGCTCATCCGGACACGTGACAACCGCAACGCCATTTCGAGCGCGCTCCTCTATACGTGCAAAGGAAACAGGTTTTGCAGTAATAACCAGCGTGGGTTTCACAAAGGTCGCCGGGAAAGCATGATCGCGCGGCGCCGTTCCGCGAGAAATTTGAATATAGACAATTCCGTCTTTCAATCGATTAAGCCGGGCGACCCGCAACAATATTTGGTGCAGTACTGCCTCACTGATCGGCAATTCCATTTCGATTTCACCAAGGGATCGCTTCAGGCGGTTCAGATGACCCGAATAATCCGCCAGCACACCATCGAAATATGACCAGACGTCATATATGGCGTCACCGAACTGAAAGCCGCGATCCTCAATGTGCACAGAGGCAGAGGACGTCGGAACATATTGACCGTTGA
The DNA here is from genome assembly GCA_030614785.1 of Alphaproteobacteria bacterium. Classification (GTDB taxonomy): domain Bacteria; phylum Pseudomonadota; class Alphaproteobacteria; order M2410; family M2410; genus JAUWTJ01. The sequence goes on from JAUWTJ010000066.1 coordinate 7,460, forward strand.
TGTAGGCGATCCTGGACATTCAGCTCATCTCCGCCAAAAATTAATGTTAAAAATCACCACAAAAGCCAGCACTTCCACGCGGCCTATAATCATCCCGATAGCCAGCAAAGTCCTCACCCCGATCGGAAAATCGCCATAGGCTGTTTCACCCCCGGTTGCCGCAAGAAGAAACGGTCCGGCATTCATAACCGTGGCTGTGGCCGCAACAAGAGCCACGTCAAAGTCAAAACCTGCCCATCCCACGCTGAAGGCAAGCACCGCAATCAGGATCATGAAACCCAGAAACAGAGCCCAGACTGCGTCCATAGTCGATTCGGAGATGCGATAGTCACCAAATCTTATCGGGAAAAGACCGTGAGGGTGTCCGATCCGTTTCATCTCGCGACTCGCATGTTTGATCAACAGTACAAATCGCACGACTTTAAAGCCACCCGTGGTGGAAAGCGCAGCCCCGCCAATCATCAGCGGAATAAGCACAAGGACGAGCGGTAGATCCGAAATACCGCCGCCCTCCTCGACATAAAATCCCGAAGTCGAGATCAGAGATATGCCGTTGAATATGGCATTCCAAAGACTTATATCGCCTTGCGTAATTGCCAACGCACCCAAAACGGCAAGGATTATGAGGCAAAAAATAATCCCGAGAAAATGTAATTCCGCGACGTTCAAATACTCTCGAAATCGCAATCGAGCCCCGTGCCAGTGAATAAGGAAATTCATTGATGCCAGGATCATAACAACAACCAGCACGACTTCTGCAAAGGGCGCACTATAGACGTCGAAAGATCCGGCACGCGTAACAAATCCGCCGGTGCTAACAGCAGATAAGGCAAGACAAGCGGCTTCCCATCCAGGCACTCCATTTGCCCAGATCAGGACAAATGCTGCAAAGGTTAAAAGGGTATATATGATCCCAAGCGCCACAACAGAATTTAATATTCGGTTGGTCAGGTTTTCAGATTTTTCGAAAAAATCCGGGGATGGCAATCTGACTCTCTTAATGGGCAGCAACGTCGCACCAATCACGACCAGTATATGCATGGCCATCAAGATAATAAATAGACCACCAAGCCACTGCAAGATGGCTCGCCACAGAAAGATCGCATGCGGCGTTGAATCATAATCGGTAATCAGAGTCGCACCAGTGGTCGTCAAACCGGAAACAGCTTCGAACCAACCATCAAGCAAGGTCGGAATTCCGTCGGCCATTGCCAAAGGCAAGCCAGCAAAGACTGGAACGATAATCCATGCCAAGACAACAAGAACAAGACCTTCATTCAACGTCTCTACCGGCGCGCTGCCGCGAAATGTCGCTATTAATCCAAAGCCAATAAAGGACGTCAGGAGCGCACAAACGGCAAAGGCCACGGCCAGATCATGGTTCGCATTCGCCAGCGCTCCCAATGCCGGTATGAACATCGCAAACGCGAGGATTGCAAGCAACCATCCGATAAACTGAAAAATATTCCCAAGACGCATTGGCTATCTTTACTGGTGATCGGAAAGAAAATCCTAGAAGTATTCGAGGCTCACACGGAACATGCGTTCAACTTCCTTGACCTTCTCACGCTCGGCAAAGAGAATGACACGATCACCGGTTTGAACAATGGTATCGCCGCGCGGAAGGACGATAGTGTCGCCGCGGACAATGGACCCAATGATAATACCAGCTGGCAGTTCCGCATTGCGCAAGGGTGTTCCAACGAGAGGAGATGTTTCCAGAGCTTCAGCTTCAATCACCTCTGCCGCACCGTTTTCAATCGACTGAAGATCGCGAATGCGTCCGCGCCGTACATGACGCAGGATCGACGAGACCGTCGTTGCCCGGGGATCAATAAAGGCATCAATCCCGAGGCCCTCCGACAGGGTCGAATAGGCGTGGTCATTGATGAGACAGAGGGCTCGCTGACATCCTTCTTTCTTGGCCAGAACAGAAGCCAGAATATTGACCTGATCCCGATTGGTCAGGGCGACTATGGTTTCTGCCTCATGGACGCCAGCCTCAATGAGGATTTCCCGGTTGAGGCCATCACCGTGCAGGACGACAGTTCTGGAGAGTTGATCAGCAACAAATTCCGCTCGAGTTTTGTCCTGCTCGATAATTTTCACATTGACACGCGACGGGCTGTTTTCGAGTTGTCGCGCCAGGTAAAGTCCGATATTGCCACCGCCCAAAATTATGATCCGCCGCGCCTCAATCTCCTCGTGGCCAAAAATATCCAACGTGCGGCTGACGTGATCACGATCAGCAATGAAATAGATATTGTCACCCGAGACCAGTTGATCCGTTGGTGCAGGAACAATCATCTTACCATCACGCGATATTCCGGTCACGATGGCGGCCAGGTCGGGGAACAACTCGGTCAGTTGACGAAGCGGCGTATTGAGGACAGGGCAATCATCCTGCAAATGCGTGCCGACAAGTTGAACTCTTCGATCTTCGAAATCGTAGGTCACAAAAGCACCGGGCACGGCAAGGCGCCGCATGATCGACTTGGCAACCTCCAGCTCCGGAGAAATAATCTCATCAATCGGCATGTGATCGCGGCTAAAAAGATCCGCCCAGCTTCCTTCAAGATACGAACCCGCCCGAACTCGGGCAATTTTGAGTGGCACCTTGAAAATTGAATGGGCGACCTGGCAGGCGACCATATTGACCTCGTCAAAAAAGGTAACGGCAATCAGCATGTCCGTATCCCGCGCGCCGGCTCTTTCCAGAACATCCGGGTGCGCGCCGTGCCCGACGACCCCCTGTACATCCAGCTGTTCGGATATTTCTGTGATCAACGCAGGGGATTGATCAACGACGGTGACATCGTTGTTTTCCGCCGCTAATTGCCTGGCAATCCCGAATCCGACTTGCCCTGCGCCACAAACAATGACCTTCATTTTCGCAGATTTCTCCCGAATTTACGGATTTGTAGGTTCTTCCTGTCGCTGACCAGATGAAACCCCAAGAGACTTGAGCTTACGGTGCAGAGCAGACCGTTCCATGCCGATAAATCCGGCGGTTCGAGAGATATTACCACTGAATCGGCTGATTTGCGCAATCAGATATTCTCGCTCAAAATGTTCGCGTGCTTCACGCAGTGGCAGGGAAATGACCTGCTCCGAATTTTGTGACGGCAAGGAGGGTGAAGATGACCCTACTTCCGCAGGAAGCATGTCTACAGTTAGCACATCGCCGGGGCAATCGGTGGCCAGAATCAGCATCCGTTCAACGATGTTGCGAAGCTGGCGCACGTTGCCAGGCCAATCATGAGTTTGAAGAGTCGCCATCGTATCATCACCGACAGTCATGGTCGGTCGTCCCGCAGATTTTGAAAATCGATCCATAAAATGATGCACAAGATCAGGAATATCCTCGCGTCGCTCCGAAAGACCTGGAACAATGATTGGTACGACATTTAGTCGGTGAAACAGATCTTCCCGAAAAAGTCCTTTTTCAATTTCCACACGAAGGTTACGGCTCGTCGCCGAAATGACCCGCACATCAACACTGACGGTCGTCCCGCCACCAACACGCTGAAACGTTTGATCCACCAGAACACGTAGAATCTTGCTTTGGGACTCCAGCGGCATTTCGCTGACTTCATCCAAAAACAATGTGCCTCCGTGGGCTCTTTCAAAAACCCCGATTCGTCCGGGTTGATCACTTCGCCCTTCAACCCCGAAGAGTTCCTCCTCGACACGGTCCGGGGACATTGTCGCCGCGTTGATCGCCACAAACGGGCCTTTGGACCGCGCGGAGCGGGAATGAATGAGGCGCGCAGCCACCTCTTTGCCGGTTCCAGCACCGCCCTGAATGAGAACGCGGCTTCCGGTTCCCGCTACCTTGTCGACGATCTGTCGAACCTGAGAAATAATCTGACTGGTTCCAGTAAGTTCAATTTCCTCACCCGCCCGGATTTTTAATTCCCGGTTTTCTTCACGAAGTCTGTTTGCTTCGAGAGCGCGATCAACCGCGAGGATGAGCCGATCGGCTTTGAAGGGTTTTTCAACAAAATCATAGGCTCCGCGCTTGATCGCAGAAACTGCCGTCTCGATATTACCATGACCGGAAATGATCACGACTGGTAACTCCGGATTATCTTGCTTCAACTCATTCAGCAGCTCCAGCCCATCCAGACGACTGCCCTGCAACCAGATGTCAAGAACGACCAAAGAGGGTCTACGCTGTTTGATCTCCTCAAGAGCGCCGTCACTTTCCGCGGCTGTTCGCGTCTCGTAACCTTCATCGTTCAAGATCCCCGCAATAAGGTTCCTGATGTCCGCCTCATCGTCAACGACAAGAATATCCCGTGCCATAGCCCTTAAACTCCCGTAATCACAGCTTCTCGAGCCGTGCCCTCAAACGCATTACCTGAATTTTCAATTTTGCCGTCCTGCAGTGGAAAGACCATCCGGATTATTGCTCCGGTGTCCTCAAGCCTTTTCTCCAGAGAGCCGTCCTGTGCAGCGACATCCTCAATCAGCAGCTCACCCTGGTGTTCTTCCATGATTTTTTTCACGATCGCGAGACCCAGACCCGTCCCCTTGTCCCGGGTTGTCATATAGGGCTCAGTCAACCTGTGCCGATGTTCCGTGGGCAGCCCGCAACCATTGTCCTCGAAGACAAGCTCATATCGATCCTGGTAAGCGTTCAAGTCGATCTTGATCCGTCCCTTATAGGAATTTTCATCTTTATCAGCCCGTGCAGAAATTGCCTCTCCGGCGTTCTTCAATATATTGGTGATCGCTTGCGACAGGAGCCTGCCGTCGCAACTCAACATGAGCGAGCCTTCAGGCAAGGACGATACATATTCGATCTGTGGATTGGCCACTTCCTGCATGAATACGGACTGATGGGCAATCTCGCCAATATCATTTAACTTCAGAATGGCCGAAGGCATGCGAGCGAAAGACGAAAACTCATCGACCATACGGCCGATATCACCGACCTGACGAATAATCGTATCCGTACACTGCTCAAATATCGCAGGATCTGACACAATCTCCTTGCTGTATTTGCGCTTTAGTCGCTCTGCTGAGAGCTGGATTGGCGTCAGAGGGTTCTTGATTTCGTGAGCGATACGCCGCGCCACATCACCCCATGCAGAAGTCCTTTGGGCAGTAACGAGATCAGTAATGTCATCAAAGGTGACAACAAGTCCCTGGGCCCCTCCGGCCACACCTTCATTGGATACCTGCACATTGAAGTTGTGCTGGTGAGCCGCACGAACCAGGTCAATCTGTCCTTGTACGACAGATTTCCGAGGCCCTCTCGACTCCAGAGCCTGCTGAACCAGCTCAGCCATTTCAGGCACGACATCCGTAAAGAGCTGTCCGACCATCGCGTCAGCGCGGGTCTCCAGCAGTACATAGGCGGATCTATTGGCGATTGTTACCCGGCCCATCGTATCCAGACCAACAACTCCGGCTGTCACCCCCGAAAGAACAGCCTCTGTAAATCTGCGGCGCTCATCAAATTGTCTGTTGGCTTCGACGAGGTCGTTGCGCTGGCTCTGTAGCTGTCCGGTCATTCTGTTGAACGATCGGCCCAGGGTTGCCAGTTCATCATCATTTTCGGAGACATCGACACGCGCCGTCAAATCGCCGTTGGTAATTCGTTCTGCCACGCCGACCAGTTGACCAACAGGGTCAATCAGACGTTGGGCGAGCCAGAAGCCGATCCACATTGCAATGGTCATAACAAGCGCCGTTACAATGAGATAGCTGATCAGAAAGCCCTGTTTCGTACTGAAAACCGTCTCGCCCATACGCTTGTACTCTTCGACGATCCCGCGGGTGTATCGAGCGCTGCCAATGACCTCCGGATTAACGGAGCGTATGCCAAGAAAATAGACGCCGAGAAAACCCGGCACTTTCGCAATCGCCTGAATCTGGCTCGCATCTTCGACGATCCGAACGACAATCTGATTTTCCGGTAACCGGGCCAGATCTTCTGACGTCGGCAAGGCTGGACGTTCAATTTTCTCTGCATAAATTTGCACCTGACCATCTTGATCCAAAAGATAGGCAGCCGTGAAATTTGCTTCCGTTGCAAGCTCACGCAGGCGATTGAACAGAAAATCGGGAGCCTCGACCAGCGAGGGATCGTCTGCGGCCAACTTCGAAATCACTTCAAGTTCCCGCAAGACAGATTTGGTTTCGATGATCACATTGACTTTATGGGAGTCTGTATAGGCCTCAGCGACCGCCTGGGCATTGTCCAGCGCAAGCTCAATCCGACTGTCGAAGTAGCGATCGACACCCAGATTGAGAGTGACCACAGAAAAAATACCCATCAATACAGCCGGAACGACAGCGAACACTCCGAAGAGCGTTACAAACCGCATATGCATTTGAGACCCGGCAAGACCCTGCCGACGCGCAGTGACAAGTTTCACAATCCGCCAGCCGAGCCCGAGAATGAATATTAAAATGGCAGAGCCATTGACCAGATAGAGCGCAATGACAGCCTCGTCCCGCCCGTTGTTTTCCAGCGGGCTGGTCAGGACGATGTAGTCGGCTATGGCAATACCCGCAACGCTGACAAAAATAAGAACACTCAAAACCCCGCGCGTGAAAACACGCCGTAGCAATGCGATCATCGGAACGATTGGATTTGCGCCTGACTTACGTTGTTTCAACGCGGGCACCTGTGAGAACTCTGCAACACCACCACCTCATGCGTGACCTGAAATCCCCAAATTTCACCTTTAGTCACACCCCAATGTGTCATAATTGCATCAGTTCACCCCACGGACCACATCAATGTCAAGCTCTCTTATTTTCTTGCGCAAAGTATTACGGTTAACGCCAAGCAACTCCGACGCTTTAATCTGATTGCCCCGTGTTGCCTTGAGGCAAAGTTCAATGAGCGGGCGTTCCACTTCCTTCAAAACCCGGTCATAGAGCCCTTGCGGCGGCAAGCTGCCGGAATGCCCGTCAAAATACCGCTCGAGGTGGCGTTGCACGGCCAGGGACAGGTTTTCGCGCGTCTCCTCCTTGTCTCTTGATCCAGGCGGCTGTTGGATTGCGAGCTCGGATCTGACAATATCTGCTGTGATTGTTTCGTCGGAATAAAGCGCCGCAAGGCGCCGAGTCAGATTTTCCAGCTCCCGGACATTGCCCGGCCAGTCATGCGCCATCAAGGCTTCAAGGGCCTCAACATCAATCGACTTCTTCGGCAGCCCCTCCTTCACGGCACCCTGGAAAAGATGGCGCACCAGATCCGGAATATCCTCCAGTCGCTCCCGCAACGGAGGAAGCCGCACCGGAACCACATTCAGCCGATAGAACAGGTCCTCACGAAAGAGCCCGTCCTCGATCAATTGGCGCAGGTCCTTGTTTGTTGCAGCAACGATTCGAACATTTGACTTCTTCGGCGTTCGCCCGCCCACCGTGGTGAACTCGCCCTCCTGAAGAACACGCAGGAGCCGCGTTTGAGCCTCAAAGGGCATGTCGCCAATTTCATCGAGAAAAAGCGTACCCCCTTCGGCAAGTTCAAAGCGCCCTGCCATGCGCGCGCTTGCACCGGTGAAGGCACCCTTCTCGTGGCCGAAGAGCTCGCTCTCTATAAGTTCACGCGGAATTGCGGCCATATTGATGGCAACGAAAGGTCCTTCGCTGCGCTTGCCCAGGTCATGCAGCGCTTTTGCGATCAGTTCCTTGCCGGTCCCCGATTCCCCGGCCACCATCACCGTCAGATCTGTGTGCATGAGGCGGGCAAGGACCCGGTAAATTTCCTGCATCGCGGCGGACCTGCCGATGATGGGAATGTCGGCTCCGAGGCCGGACGCAGCTCCGGACACCGGCTCGCCAGAAACGGATCTGGATGGCGCGCTCAGGACCCGTTTGACAATGGACGTCAGTTCATTGAGATCAAACGGTTTTGGCAAATACTCATACGCCCCGCGTTCCGCTGCTGTAACAGCAGTCATTAAAGTATTCTGGGCGCTTATGACGATCACAGGCAGGTCGGGCCGCGCCTCCTTGATCCGAGGCAGAACATCGAAGATATTGTCGTCCGGCATCACAACGTCGGTAATGATGAGGTCCCCCTCACCCGCTACCACCCAGCCCCACAGAGTGGAAACACTCCCTGTGCTGCGCACTTTCAATCCGAGACGACTGATGGCCTGAACCAGAACCGTGCGAATGGCAGCATCATCATCTGCGATCAGGACTGTCTTTTCATTCATTGAGATCTCCATCATCAAGACCGTCCCTCATGATCGGTAGTCGAGTGCGAAAGGCAGTCAGGCCCTTGTTTGTGCTGTATTCGATAACCCCGCCATGATCGCCAATGATCTTGGCGACCAGCGCCAGGCCCAGACCGGTGCCGTTCATTTTGCTTGAAACGAAGGGATCAAAAATATGGGCTTCAATATCTGTCGGAATTCCAGGGCCATTATCAGTTACCGACACTTCGAGCGGTAAATCCACGCGATCCGGGGTACCAGGAATGCGCATCCGTACACCTGGACGATAGGCCGTCGACAGTGTGATCGTTCCATCAGGGTGGCCGTCCAGTGCCTCCACGGCATTTTTCGCAAGGTTGAGGAAGACCTGTATCAACTGATCCCGATTGGCCGAAAGGGGCGGCAATGACGGGTCATAATCTTCGACAAGTGTAACCTTCTCCCCCCAACCGCTCTCGACAAGGCGGCGCACGTGATCCAGCACATCGTGGATATTGACAAGATCGCGCGGCATCGGGCGGTGATCTGTGAAAATTTCCATTCGGTCGACCAGGCTGGCTATGCGGTCAGTTTCCTCACAAATGAGCTTTGTGAGTTCCGCATCGAGGGGCGAAACATTGGTCTCGAGCAATTGCGCCGCGCCCTTGATTCCGGCCAGCGGGTTCTTGATTTCGTGGGCGAGCATTGCCGACATGCCCATCACCGAGCGGGCGGCGCTGCGGTGGGTCAGTTGCCTGTCTATTTGCTGTGCAATTGCCCGCTTCTGGATCATAACGATGATGGTGCCGCTGTCGTCACTTGCCGGGATGACCTGAACATCGACAAGCTGAGCAGACGTCCGAGGCGTTGACAATTCAATCTCGTATTCGCTGACCGAGACACCTCCCGTCAGGACATGAGCGATCACCGTGCGCAAGGGATTGCCCTCAGGCAGCAGATCATTGATGGTCATGCGGCGCAGTACCGTCGCGCTGAGCGCAAGAAAATTTTCCGCTGCCGAATTGACGTAGGATAGTCGCCCGGAAGCATCAATGCGCAAAACCGGATGCGGCAACGCCTGCAGAATGTGGGCTCCGGCGCCCTCGACCTCCGCAGATGTTGGGAATGTTGTTAGTTCATTCACTCAGCGGCCTCCTGACGGATCTCGTCTTCAGCCGTTTCGAAAAACAGGTCGATCTCACGCAAAACCATATCGGGATCATTCTCACGGCAAACCCGCTTTCTAAATTCGCGGCCTTGCCGGTATCGCTCCGTGTACCAAAGAATATGTTTACGGGCGATCCGCACGCCCAGTTCCTCACCATAAAGATCAAGCATCTCAAGATAATGGCGCTTGACGATGGCGCCCAGCGCCGCGCCCTTCGGGGCGGGGGTAACCGCGTGTCCTTCGATATATTGGGCGACTTGTCCCGGAAACCACGGGCGTCCAAGCGCACCGCGTCCGATCATGACGCCGTCTGCACCGGATTGCTCAAGAGCTTCTGCGGCATCCTCGAAGGTTTGAATATCACCGTTGGCCAAAACAGGAATTGAAACGGCCGCCTTGACCTTTGCTATAAATTTCCAGTCAGCCCGGCCCTTGTAAAATTGTGAGCGGGTCCGCCCGTGAACGGTGACCAGTTGAACCCCGGCATCCTCGGCTCGCCTGGCAAGCTCGGGGGCATTGAGGCATTGATCAGTCCAGCCCTTGCGCATTTTCAGCGTCACCGGCACGGACACGGCAGCGACGACAGCGTCGATGAGCTTTAAGGCGTGATCCAGATCCTGCATCAAGGCTGATCCCGCCAGACCATTGGTGACCCTCTTCGACGGACATCCCATATTGATATCAATGATATGGGCGCCTTCGCCCTCAGCCACCCGCGCCGCCTCGCCCATCGACCCTGTCTCATTGCCGGCGATTTGAACCGATGCGGGAAACAGCGCGTCACTGGTCGCTGCCTTTGATCTGGAATCGCGATGAAAACCGACAATTTCGCGGCTCGGGACCATTTCGGAGACCACCATCGCAGCGCCGAATTCATGGGCGAGCTTGCGGAATGGCAGATCTGTGATCCCGGCCAGGGGAGCCATGATCACCCGGTTTCGCAGTTCTATGGGTCCTATCCGAATACTCATCGCAATTTCCGCTTAATTATTGTGCAAACTGAAGCCGACCTCGATGGAGGATGGATAACATAGTCAAACTGCACAAATTTAAGTCACTTATGCCGGAAGTAGCCCTGACTTGAAAGAGATTTTATCACCGCTGCCCTTGGCAATGGCACGAATGCTCTCTAGATATCGTCCTGCGCAGGTTCAAACCGCTCCTGAAGACCGCACCAAAGGACACTTTTCATGCCCCGAACCGTTGCCCTCATTGTCGCCGCAGGCAGCGGAAAGCGGTTTGGAGCACCGCTGCCCAAGCAATACGCCAATCTGGCCGGCCAGCCTGTGCTGACCCATACTGTACAGGCCTTTACGAGCCACCCGGGCATTGAGAGCATCTGTGTTGTCTACGCCGAGGGCTTTGAAGAGGACTATCGCGCCGCCATGCAGGACCTGCCACAGGACCGTCTTCTGACGCCGGTGGTCGGTGGCAAGACACGCCAGACATCTGTCAGAAACGGGCTTGAGGCTCTGGCCGCGTTGAAACCGGACCTCGTCCTGATCCACGACGGCGCCAGGCCCTTTGCCTCCGAAAAGCTGATCACAGACTGCATCAACGGCCTGCAGTCATCACAGGGTGTCTTTGCGGCGATCCCGGTGGCCGATACGCTGCGCCGCATATCAGATGGCGCGACACAGACCATTGATCGCGAAAATCTCTGGCGCGCCAGCACGCCGCAGGGCTTCCACTTCGAGGCCATCCTGAAGGCCCATCGCAGCGCCACCGGCGATGCGGCGACCGATGATATCGCCGTCGCCGAGGCGGCGGGCCTGAGCGTTGCGCCAATCGAGGACAGTGCCGATAATTTCAAGATCACAACACGCGAGGATCTGCAAATGGCCGAAGCGAAGCTGGCAAGACAAGCCCCTGCCATGATAACCCGAACCGGCCTTGGCTATGACGTCCATCGCTTTGAGCGCGGCCGCCCGATGATCCTGTGCGGTGTCCACCTTGCCGACAGCCAGCTCGGCCTTAAGGGACACTCTGATGCCGATGTTGCCCTCCATGCCCTGACCGATGCCCTGCTCGGCGCTGTTGGTGCCGGCGATATCGGCGAGCATTTCCCGCCGTCCGACGACAAATGGAAAGGTGCGCCGTCTCATATTTTCATTGCTGGCGCCATGGAAGAGATTGCCAAACGGGGCGGCACTTTCATCAACGCCGATATCACCATTATTTGCGAGGTTCCCAAGATCGATCCCATCCGGGGCGCGATGCGCACCCGCGTCGCCGAACTGCTGGGCTGCCGCGAGGATGCCGTCAATATCAAGGCCACCACCACAGAAGGTCTTGGCTTCACCGGGCGCGAGGAAGGCGTCGCGGCGCAGGCCGTTGTTTCGGTCGCGCTGCCCTTCGAGGCACAGTAAACTGGCGACATCACGAAAGGATTCGTCTTATGGCCCCCTGGGTAAAGCCGCCTGAAACTCTGGGATACTTCGCTCCCGCCACGATCATCTCGACATGGTTTGGCGCAGGTTTGCTGCGCCCCGCTGCGGGGACCTGGGGTTCGCTTGCCGCCCTGCCCTTCGCCTGGGCGCTCACCAGCTTCGGCGGTCATGATCTGTTGCTTGTCGCGGCGGCGCTGTTCTTCGCAGTGGGAATATGGGCCGCAGGGGCCTATGAAGCCGCCAGCCCGGACAAGGACCCGAGCTCCGTCGTCGTCGATGAAGTCGTCGGCATGTGGATCACGCTGCTTTTCGTACCGCAGGAACTCCTGTGGTACATTATCGCCTTCGCCGCCTTTCGCTTCTTTGATGTTTTGAAGATCTGGCCGATCAGCTGGCTCGACAGGAACGTCAAGGGCGGAGCCGGCATCATGGTCGACGATGTGCTGGCAGGTATCTTTGCCGGGGTAATCTGCCTGATACTGATGAATTATATCTAGGAGGTCAAATGTTTCCTTCGAAAATAGAAAACCTGGCGCGCATGACCCTCGCTGCTGCCAAGGAAAAGAACCTGACCATCGCCACCGCAGAAAGCTGCACCGGCGGACTGATCGCCGCAGCGCTCACCGAAATCCCCGGCTCATCCGATGTCTTCGACCGCGGGTTCGTGACCTATTCCAACAATGCCAAGCGCGATCTTCTCGGTGTGCCTGGCGACCTCATAGCGGACCTCGGCGCCGTCAGTGAACCCGTCGCCCGCGCCATGGCCGAAGGCGCCGTGGTGAGGGGTGAAGTCGATGTCGCCGTTGCCGTCACAGGCGTTGCCGGTCCCGGCGGCGGAACCCCGATGAAGCCCGTCGGCCTCGTCCACATCGCCTGCGCCCGAAAGGGACACAACATCATCCACGACTTCTTCCAGTTCGGCGACATTGGCAGGTCAGAGATCCGGATCAAGACGACAGAAGAGGCGCTGCAGATGATGATTAATATGATTGGGTAGGGACTAAGCTCTCAATCTCAATATTCGTTACCACTTGCCCTCAGGAGTTCGCCAATATCTGAGTGCAGAGCCGACTCAAATCTAGATATCAAGGTCCTGAATGCGATTATACGAAGTAGTGAAGGTAACTGACTCTACTTCGTAATATTGAACCGTGCTTGAATTGACGGCTAAAGGGAACTCTCGATATCCCGCATCATCGTGGGTAAATTTATCTCCGAACAAGACAATGTTCGTCCCATCGACGTCAACCTGACTTGAGGCAAACATCAATCCATCCAGTTTCAGCTCATGATGAATGTATTCTGATATGGCCTGCGTAGGCACAAAATCGATTGAATGATTCTCTGGTAAAACCGGTAATTTCAATCTTTCATGAACATCCGCTAGGAATTGCCTCTTAGAGATCACTTCAGGAGTGACTTCAGTCTCAAAAAATCCTGGAGTTCTAAACTCAAAATCGACGACAGTAAAATCAAATAGCCGCAAGGGCTCAGTAGTCACGAATTCTGCTAAAACGACAAGACTTCCAACAGGAGGCCTCAACTCACTAATGCAAGTATCCATTTCCAAAGAACCGTAGAAGTAGGGAATTCCCGATGGGTTCATGCGACCAGCCGTCGCCAAATTTTTGGGTGGCGCCCCGAGTTGATGTTCAAGGTCATCGACGATCAGTTTGGCATTCTCTTCATTTACAGCATGACGCCCTCTCCAAAACTTTCCCCCGACACTAATTGGTTTGACATGGTTTTCAACTCCTGACCAAATTAGTTTTTCGGGGTCTTGGAAGAGATCATCCAGCACCTTGAGACCTGATGAGTCAAAGAATCGTCTTCTATGCTTGATTTCATCTTCAAAAATTATCCATTGGAGTTGTTGGTCAACAGTGCTGAAGTAGCGAATCGGACTGTACAATCGATCCGCATGAAAAGTAGGTTCTCCCCCCTGTGACTCATCTCGTGATGAAACAGTTGAAAGCTTGTCGATTATCCAGTCGAGAACCTTGAGATCGGACAAACAGAGACATTCCGAAAGTCTGTCTTCAGGAAGAGCTCCGTTGTCTTCACTCACGGTCCAAGAATAATTATCTTCTGAGTCTTCATAGAGCTCGCGAAACCGCCCCCCAACAAATTCGGAAAACGCCTCCAAAGTAAGAGTAAAGTTGTTCTTGCCATGAC
>JAUWTJ010000037.1 GCA_030614785.1 Alphaproteobacteria bacterium
GGCCTTGGCAACGCATTCGCCCAACGTGTCTGAAATGTCAGGCGCGGGAAACATTGCCGCCATGAAAAGGTTGAGCGCCTCTGAATATTCGGTGAGCCCAACCCGCGCGGCAAATTCCGGGATCTTGCTGCGCTCAAATCCGTCAAAGGTTGGATCGACAAGCGCTGTCAGAATTTCACGGGCACGATCAGCGCGAAAGTTCGCCATCAGCAGACCGTCGCCGTCCCTGATCCCGCCATAACCTTCCGCGACATGGGGCAGGACGAACTCATCGCCGGTATCCGCCGCATAGCAGACATCAAGCGCTGCAGGAAAATCGCCGGTTTTGGCACCCTCGGCACAGCATATCGCTCGATATGCTTTTTCAACCCGGTCCCAGTTTTTGTCCCGGTCCATGGCATAGTACCGCCCGGTCATGGTGGCGATTTGCGCAGCGCCGCCGAGTTCCGCGAGCATAGCTTCCACAAATCCGCGTCCGCTGGTCGGCGGCGTGTCGCGGCCATCCATAAAGGCGTGGATGTAAACCCTGATCCCTTCAGCAGCAATTATTTTTGCCAGTGCCACCATGTGATCCTGATGTGAGTGAACGCCGCCCGGCGAGACCAGCCCCATCAAATGGCATGCTCCGCCAGATACCTTCAGCGCAGAAATCAGATTACGGAGCGCTTTTTCGTCGGCAATTTCACCTGAGGCAATCGCAGCATCGATCCGTGGCAAATCCTGCATCACGACCCGGCCAGCGCCAATATTCATATGGCCGACTTCGGAATTGCCCATCTGACCATCGGGCAGACCAACGCTGAGACCCGAGGTTTCCAGAAAAGCCAGCGCGCCCCGGGATGCATTCTCGCGCAGCAGCCGGTCGTAGTTGGGCGTCTGAGCCAATGTGATCGCGTTGGCTTCCCCGCCCGGGGCATCGCCGAACCCGTCAAGGATACAAAGGACCACAGGGCCTTCAGGCTTTTCAATTTTCATAGGGGTCTTGTTCTCGCGTCTCATGCCGCCACCTTACAACAGTTCCGGTCAATACACCATTTTGGGCCCGTGATCACGTCCCGGGTGCAGATTTATTCCCTGTGATAGGGATGATTGGCAAGGATCGAAAGCGCCCGGTAAAGCTGCTCGGTCGCCATCACGCGCACCAACATATGCGGCCAGGTCATCGGAGAGAAACTCAAAAGCCGGTCGGCGCGGGCGCGCACCTCGTCCGACAGGCCGTCGGCGCCGCCGATAACCAGCACACACTCGCGCACCCCCTCGTCGCGTTTTGCCGCCAGTCGATCCGCAAAACTCTTGCTGGTCTCCTGCTTGCCGCGTTCATCAAGGGCTATAACAAAGGCTCCTCCGGGGATATCTGCGAGGATGAGCTCGCCCTCGAGGCGTTTTCGCTCAGGGCCCTCAAGACGTTTCTTCAGCTCAAGCTCCCTGATCTCGAACCTGCCAAAGCCAAGCGCCGGTGCCAGACCCTTGAGGCGGCGACTATAATCCTTGATGAGATCCGCTTCGGCGCCCGGCTTCAGGCGGCCGAGGGCAATGAGCTTGATTTTCAACTCTTGCCACCACCGGGATTCAGGTTTTCATCCGCTGCGAGAGCCTCAAGCGCTTCGGGACCAACCGCCTCAATCAAACTTTTGAACACAGAGCCGATGAAACCCTCCGTGTTTTCCAGCGAGGGATGCGGACCACCCAATGTCGCGCCGCCATCAACAACCAACGGATGACCGGTTATGAAACTTGACCCGTCGGATGCAAGAAAGAGCGCCGCCTCGGCAATATCGCGCGGCACGCCTGTTCTTGGCAGTGGCTGAACGCCCTCAAGTCCTTTTGCAACCGCATCCAGTGTCGCTTCGGCGGCCTGGGTTGGCAGACCAATGCCTGATGCAAATATCGCAGTGGCAATGCCCCCGGGGCAAATCGAATTTACCCGGATATTAAAAGGCGCGAGCTCCATCGCGGCGGTTCGTGTAACATGCGCCACGGCGGCTTTCGATGCGGAATAGTGGTGCGGCCCGTATCCTGTTCTGATCCCGGCAACCGATGCGGTATTGATGATCGAACCAGATCCCTGTGCCTTCATAACAGGCGCGGCATGCTTCATGCCGAGCATGACCCCCAGGACAAGGACATCAAAGGTTTGCCTAAACCCCTCGACGGTTATATCGGAAATATCCGCCATTTCGCCGCCGAAACCGGCGTTGTTGAAGATGCAGTCAAGTCGGCCAAACCGCTGGACGGCCAGGTCCACCATAGCCTTGACCTGCGCATCATCAGACACGTCGGTATGAATATAGGACAGGCTGTCCTTATACGTCTCTTCGAGTTCGCGGCCCCTGTCGTCCTGCAGGTCCCCGACGACAACCTGCGCGCCCTCCTCAATGAAGAGCTTGACCGTTCCAAGGCCAATGCCGCTGGCCCCGCCTGTGATAACCGCTACCTTGTTCTTCAATCGGTCCATGAGACCCTCCTTTTTCAGATTGCGTTTGGTTCGATGTGTTCCGAGAGCATCTCGACGAGCGGAGCAAAGGCGCCGCCCTCTTCTTCGGCCACGCGTATCCTGCCGCTGGTGATCCCGCCGTCCACCGCCAGTGATTGACCGGTGACAAAACTCGAGCCGTCGGACGCCAGAAAAAGCGCCGCTTCTGCGATATCGGCAGGCAAGCCGGCGCGCGGAATGGGTTGCAAATCATCGAAAGCCGTCTGGACCAGATCCAGCGTCTGGTCAGCCAACTGGCTCGGGGCGCCCATGGCTTTGGCGAAGATCGGTGTGACGATGCCGCCGGGGCAGATGGCGTTGGCGCGGATCTTGTGTTCGGCCAAATCAATCGCGGCCCATTTTGTGGCATGCATGACAGCAGCCTTGGCGGTTGAATAAATGATCGGGCCCCAGCTCGTGCCGATGCCGGCAATCGAGGCGGTATTGATGATGCTGCCGCTGCCCTGCTTAATCATCACGGGCGCGGCGTGTTTCATGCCCAACATGACACCAAGAACCAGGACATCCATTGTTGTGCGGAAGCCTTCGGGCGTCACATCAACAACGCCGCCGGAATGACCGACATAACCAGCATTGTTAAACAGGCAATCGAGACGGCCAAACTTTTGGGCGGCAAGGTCGATCATCGCCTTGACCTGCGCCTCGTTGGAAACATCGGTGTGAATATAAAAGGCCTTGCCGGCGTGATCCTCTTCAATCCTCGCGCCCTTGTCATCCTGGACATCGCCGACAATGACCTTTGCGCCCTCGGCAATAAAGAGATCGACGGCGCCGCGACCAATCCCGCTGGCGCCACCTGTGATGATCGCGATTTTTCCTTCAAGACGTCCCGGAGTGCCCATGGCTGTGTTCCCTCACAATTCCTTATTGTTTTGAGAGGGAACCCTAGCGAGTTTTGGCGTGAGCGCCAAAGGGTTTCAGGCGCGGGCGTTAGTCCGTAGTTGTCGCTTCAGCCGGATCGATATCAGCATCGGCATGAAAAGTTGACGAATCAACACCCCAGATCTTTTCCAGCTTGTAGAAGTCACGCACTTCGGGACGAAAGATATGAACGATAACATCGCCCGCATCGATCAATACCCAGTCGCATGATGGCATGCCCTCGATCCGGCATCGGCCATAACCGGCCTCTCTGAACCGACGTTGCAAATGATCAGCAAGAGCACCCACATGGCGCTGGGAACGACCCGAGGCAACGACCATATAATCGGCAATCGAGGTTTTGCCGGCAAGATCGATTGAAACGACCTCTTGCGCCTTGTCTTCATCAAGTGAGTGGAGAATGAGGGAAAATAGATCTGTTGCGGCTTTGTCGGCTGCTTCAGGGCCGGCCAGTTCAGAGCCTGTTGCATCAGGATCTGTCGTCGCGGCGGAACTCATGTCAGTCAGGATCTGTCTCCATCTGGTTTGCTCCTCGCATGAGGAGCAGTTTCTCCCGTAAGGACCAATTCTTCAGGCGAGAAACGGCGGGACCGTACCACAAAAGATTTTCTACGCCTACCAATCCCGCTTACTTAGGTTAATACCTTGAAGTTATTACACTTTTTTGCTCTTTAGCCACCCTCTCCGCGCTGCACTGCGGCACAGAAGCAACAGAAACGACTCAGCTGACGTCACTCCGGGGGCCGCCGGATTTGCGTATTTCGGTCGAGGACAATCCGGTGAGCTGCTCCTGAAGGACAGTCCAGCAGGGCGGCTGCATGAGCGCAAGTTTGAGGCTGTCAGACGCATCAAGGCGGACGGCGCGGTAGACGTGGGCGGCCCTGGAGCCAAGGGCAGCCTTTTCGAAGCCGGGACGGGCGATCACGGCAACCGGTACGGTTTCAAAGATCTTCCGCCAGTTCTTCCACTGATCCACTTGCATGAGATTGTCGCCGCCCATGAGCCAGACGAAATTGCTGTGGTCCCGGCCCTTAAGCTTTGCCAGAAGATCTGCTGTAAAGGTTGTTCCAAGGCGGGTCTCCAGGTCCATGACCTTGATCCGGGGATGACGCGCCACCGCCTGTGCGGAGTGATAGCGCTGCTCAAAGGGCGCCATATCGGCCGCAGACTTCAACGGGTTTTGCGGCGAGACCAGCCACCATATTTCGTCGAGACCAAGACGCCTCAAGGCGATGAGCGATATGTGACGATGGCCCTCGTGCGCCGGATTGAACGAGCCGCCCAGAAGACCTATCTTGCGCGCCTTGTTACGAACCGGTGTCATACGCCTCCCTTTTGCTGCGCTATCCTGTGGCCTGGCCATCCTATGGTCTCGTTTGACCTGATCCGTGTACGATATACTTGTAACTGGTGAGCTGTTCGGCGCCGACAGGGCCACGCGCATGCAACTTGCCGGTGGCAATGCCGATCTCAGCCCCCATGCCAAACTCGCCGCCATCGGCATATTGTGTCGAGGCATTGACCATAAGGATTGCACTGTCGACAAGCCTTGTGAATCGCTCCACGACTGCTACATCTTCTGCGATAATTGCCTCGGTATGGCCCGAGGAGTATTTGCCGATGTGTTCCACCGCGCCGTCGACGCCGTCCACCAGTGCCACGGACAGGATGGCGTCAAGATACTCCGTAGACCAATCCTCTTCCACGGCCAGGGTTACCCGGTCATCAGCGGCGCAGACATCGGCGTCACCGCGAAGAGCGCAGCCTGCACCGGCGAGCGCATCAAGTATTGGCCTCAGATGTGTTGCCGCCGCGGCGCGGTCAACCAGCAAGGTTTCTGCCGTGCCGCAAATGCCGGTGCGGCGCATCTTGGCATTGACGGCGATGGCCACAGCCTTTTCAAGGTCAGCAGATTTGTCGACATAGACATGGCAGATGCCTTCAAGATGGCCAATAACCGGCACTCTGGCCTCCGCCATCACCCGGGCGTTGAGGCCCTTGCCGCCTCTGGGGATCAGAATATCAATGTATTCGGCCATGTCCTGCAACATGGCGCCAACCGCCGCACGATCCCGGGTCGGAACAAGCTGGATCGCGTCGCCGGGCAAACCTGCTGCTGTGAGACCTTCGACCAGACAGGCATGGATCGCCCGGGCTGAAAAGACGCTTTCGGATCCGCCGCGCAGGATTGCTGCATTGCCTGCCTTGAGACACAGAGCGCCGGCGTCAGCGGTGACGTTGGGGCGGCTTTCGTAGATCACACCGATCACACCCAGCGGCACGCGCACTCTTGAAATTTTCAAACCGTTGGGACGATCCCATTCTTCCATGAGATCGCCGACGGGGTCCTTGAAGGCCGCAACCGTTTCAAGGCCCGCAGCGATAGCCTCGACCCGATCATGATCAAGCGCCAGGCGGTCACGCATGGCACCGGACAGCCCGTGTTCGTCGGCAGCGGCGAGATCCTTTTGGTTTTCTACAAGAATTTCACTTTCGCGCGCGCGGATAGTGGCCGCCATGGCCATGAGAGCGGCTTGCTTTTCAGCACTGGAGGCTCTGGCCAGTTGCATGGCAGCGGCACGGGCTCGCTTGCCCATGTCATCCATCAGCGCGACGATATCCTGGTTACTCATAGCGTCCTCGACAGTTCCTTACTCACATTAACACCATATCGTCCCGATGGACGAGTTCCGCACGGCCACGGTAGCCGAGCAGGCTTTCGATCGCCGAGCTGTTATGACCGATGATACGCCGCGCATCCTCGCTTGAATAGGCCGACAGGCCGCGGGCGACGAGACGGCCTTTTTCAGTGCGCACATCGACAACCGCGCCGCGCTCAAAGCTTCCGTCGATGGTCTTCACACCGGCGGGCAGCAGGCTGCCACCCTTGCGCAGAGCGCGCTCGGCGCCTTGATCGACGCTGACGCTGCCCTCCGGATTGAGGCCGCCGGCAATCCAGTGCTTGCGCGCTGCGCGCGGGGTTTCAGACGCGGGAAACCAGGTCGCCAGGTCGCCGGCAAGGAGCCCGGCAATCGGGTGTTCGCGGGCCCCGGAGGTCACCACCATATGGCAGCCGGCCCCTGTGGCAATCTTCGCGGCCATCAGTTTGGTTGCCATGCCACCCGAACCAATCGCTGTGGCGGTGCGCTGTGTTGGCACTCCGGCCATGACTTCGATCTCATGGGTGATTTCGGTCACCTCGGAGATGAACCCGGCATCGGGATTGATCTTCGGATCCTGACGATACAGACCATCGACATCGGACAGGAGCACAAGACAGTCTGCCGAAATCATTGAGGCAACGCGGGCCGCCAGACGATCATTGTCACCAAAGCGGATCTCCGATGTGGCAACCGTATCATTTTCATTGACCACGGGAATGGCGCCGCGCTCCAGCAAGGTCTCGATCGTGTCTCGTGCGTTGAGATAACGACGGCGCTCCTCGGTGTCGAAAAGCGTCAGAAGAATTTGCGCGACCGGGGCACCGTGCGATGCGAATGCGCCCGCCCAGGCCTGCGCCAGATCAACCTGCCCTGCCGCTGCGGCGGCTTGCGCCTCTTCCAGATTAAGCAGCCCGGCATGGAACTTTAATTTCTCACGGCCCAGGGCAATTGCGCCGGAAGACACCACAAGGACGTGCGCGCCGCGCGCGCGCAGAGCGGCAATGTCCCGGGCAAGCGTGCCAAGCCACTTAGCATTAACGCGCGAGGTGTCAGGTTCGATGAGAAGGGCGGAGCCAACCTTGATGACAATGCGCTGCGCCTGATCGAGACGCCCCGTCATGATACACACCAGATCATGGCTTCCAGCCTCCGGCAGTTTCCTTTTCGCTGTCGGCATCAGGCACGGCCTCGGGGAAGCGGACTTCGTTGACACGCGTCTTGATGCGCCGCAGCACAGTCTTAACGCCCTTGCCGGCTACCGCCGAGATCGCTTCGACCGGGACGCCAGCGGCCTTTGACAGCGCGGCGCAGCGTTCTTCAATCAGGTCTTCGGTGAGCGCATCAACCTTGTTGAGGCAAAGGATTTCCTTTTTCGTCTCGAGGCCGGCGCCATAGGCTTCCAGCTCGGTGCGAATGGTCTTGTAAGCCGCGACAACTTCATCTGTTTCGGCTGTGCCATCAACAAGGTGGATAAGCGCTTCGCAGCGCTCGACATGGCCAAGGAACCTGTGGCCGAGGCCAGCGCCTTCGGACGCACCTTCGATGAGGCCTGGAATATCGGCCAGCACGAGGCCGTCACCGTCCACATCAACAACGCCAAGGCCCGGATGAAGCGTCGTGAACGGATAATCGGCGATCTTGGGCCGTGCGGCCGAAACCGATGACAGGAAGGTCGACTTGCCCGCATTGGGCAGCCCGATGAGCCCGGCGTCGGCAATAAGCTTCATGCGCAGCCAGACCCACTTTTCAACGCCGTCGAGGCCCGGGTTGGCGCGGCGCGGCGCCTGGTTGACCGAGCTCTTGAAGTAGGCGTTGCCGAAGCCGCCATTGCCGCCCTTGAGGAGAACAACATGCTGGCCGACCTCCGTCAGATCGACGATGAGGGTCTCATTGTCCTCTTCCAGGATCTGGGTGCCGACCGGAACTTTGAGGATCACGTCACCACCATCGGCGCCGGCCATGTCGCGGCCCATGCCGTGGGTGCCGACCTGGGCCTTGAAATGCTGCTGGTAGCGGTAGTCGATCAGGGTGTTGAGGCCATCGACGCATTCGACAATAACGTCGCCACCGCGCCCGCCGTTGCCGCCGTCGGGACCGCCGAATTCAATGTATTTTTCACGGCGAAACGAGACGCTGCCTGCGCCGCCGTTACCGCTTTTTACAAACACTCTGGCCTGGTCAAGAAACTTCATCGGGGACTAATGGGAGATTTCTCGAGAAAATGCAAGATATTGCCCGGAAGCTTTGGGCACTACCATGTTTTAGCAAAATGGTGTCTGACCCCATTTTGCTAAAACATGGTAGCTATGGTTTGAGGATGAGGTTGAGATGCGGCAGGGTTTCCTGCCTGGCCTCGCACCATTCCTCGCTTGTGTCTTTATAGATGAAGCCGAGTTTTTCAAGGATCGCGCCAGAGGCCTTGTTGTCCTCGTAGACGCCGGAGAGGATGACATCCGGGGCCCGGGTTTTGAGCGCGTGGGCAACGACACCGCTGACGGCCTCGCTCATCAGGCCCTTGCCCCAGTGTGGCTGATCCAGCCAATAGCCCAGACGCCAGGGGCCTTCAGCCGTTGGGCCGATGGCAATCGAGCCAATTGATGTGTCGGTCCGGTCTTGTTTCAGAACCATCATGAAATAAGCCGGATAGCCGAGCGCCTCGCGCTCCTCGACCCGGGCCCACCAGAGCTGTTCATGGCCGGGCGGATCGGGGTGGGGAACTTTGGCGAGCCATTTGGCGATCTCGAAATTGGACAGCTGGGTGCGGACCGCTTCCTGATCGCCTGGCCGAGGCGGGCGAAGAATGAGGCGTTGTGTTTCAATGGTCAAGGGACACCACCCTTCCAGCTATACTGCGCGCTCAAGCATCATCTTCTTGATTTCAGCAATCGCCTTGGCCGGATTGAGGCCCTTGGGGCAAGTGTTGGTGCAGTTGAAGATGGTGTGACAGCGATAGAGCCGGAAAGGATCTTCCAGGGCGTCCAGACGCTCTTCTGTTGCCTCATCGCGGCTGTCGATCAGCCAGCGATAGGCCTGCAAAAGCGCAGCCGGACCCATAAAGCGATCCGAGTTCCACCAATAGGATGGACAGGCTGTGGAACAGGACGCGCACAGAATACACTCATAGAGCCCGTCGATTTTCTCGCGGTCTTCCTCTGACTGCAGCCATTCACCTTCCGGGGCGGGCGTATCGGTCTTGAGCCACGGCTCCATCATGGCGTGCTGGGCAAAGAAATGCGTGAGGTCGGGCACCAGATCCTTGACAACGTCGGCGTGAGGCAAGGGGTAAACCTTGACGTCACCCTTAACCTCATCCATGCCCTTGGTGCAGGCCAGAGTATTTATGCCATCAATATTCATGGCGCAGGAGCCGCAAATCCCTTCGCGGCAGGACCGCCGGAACGTCAGTGTGGGGTCGATTTCATCCTTGATCTTGATCAGCGCGTCAAGAACCATGGGTCCGCAGGTGTCCATGTCGACTTCATAGGTATCGACCCGCGGATTTTCATCGTCCTCCGGGCTCCAGCGATAGACCTGGAAATTGCGCACATTGGTTGCGCCTTCGGGAGCCTTGTGGAGCTTGCCCTTTTTCACTTTGGAATTTTTGGGCAGCGCAAATTCGACCATGTCGTCGTTCCTTTAATCTCGGCAGCTTCTTATGTCGGGCATCTTGCCCCCAAAACCGGCGCCCGGCTTTGGGACTGCATGTCTAGTAAACCCGGGCTTTGGGTTCGATGTATTCAATGTCGTCGGTCATTGTCCAGGCGTGAACCGGGCGATAGTCGAGATTGACCTTGCCGTCATCAAACCAGGCCAGGGTATGCTTCATCCACCCCGCATCGTCACGCTCGGAAAAATCCTCGCGGGCATGGGCGCCGCGGCTTTCCTTGCGATTGGCCGCTGATTCCATGGTCACCATGGCCTGGCCAATGAGGTTGTCGAACTCAAGGGCTTCGATAAGGTCGGTATTCCAGACCATAGAGCGGTCGGTAATGCCGAGGTCTTTAGCCCCTTCATAGACGTCTGTAATTCGGGCACGGCCTTCTTCCAGCACATCGCCGGTTCGGAACACGGCGCAGTTTTCCTGCATGACCTTTTGCATACGCAAACGAATTTCAGCGGTTGATGTCGAACCGGAGGAATGACGGAACCTGTCGAACCGATCGAGCGCCTTGTCGGTTGAGGCTTTCGCGACTTCCGGCAGCGTCGCACCGGCTTCAATGGTGTCAGCGGCGCGCAGAGCGGCGGCGCGGCCAAAGACCACAAGATCAACCAGTGAGTTGGAACCGAGACGATTGGCGCCGTGTACCGAAACACAGGCTGCTTCGCCGATCGCCATCAGGCCTGGCACCACAGTGTCAGCTTCATCACCCTTTTTGGTGACCACCTCGCCGTGATAATTGGTCGGAATACCGCCCATATTATAGTGGACCGTTGGCAGGACCGGGATCGGGGCTTTGGTGACATCAACCCCGGCAAAGATATGTGCGGATTCTGAAATCCCCGGCAGTCTCTGGGCCAGCACGGCCGGATCCAGATGATCAAGATGCAGGAAGATATGATCCTTGTTTGGTCCGACGCCGCGGCCTTCCCGGATCTCGATGGTCATGGCGCGCGATACCACATCGCGGGAGGCCAGATCCTTGGCCGACGGCGCATAGCGCTCCATGAAGCGCTCGCCTTCTGAATTCACAAGATAGCCGCCCTCGCCGCGCGCGCCTTCGGTGATGAGACAGCCGGCGCCATAAATGCCGGTCGGGTGGAACTGGACGAATTCCATATCCTGCAAGGGAAGTCCGGCTCTGAGAACCATGCCGTTACCATCGCCGGTGCAGGTGTGCGCGGAGGTGCAGGAGAAATAGGAGCGGCCATAGCCACCGGTCGCCAGGATTGTGCGCTGGGCGCGGAACCTGTGGATCTTGCCATCTTCCAGACAGAGCGCCAGAACACCGCGACATTCGCCGTCTTCCATCAGAAGATCGAGGGCGAAATACTCAATGAAAAAATCCGTCTTATGGCGCAGGCTTTGGCCATAAAGCGTGTGCAGCATGGCGTGACCGGTGCGGTCAGCCGCAGCGCAGGTGCGCTGGATCGGGGCTTCGCCGAAATTACGGGTCATGCCGCCAAAGGCGCGCTGGTAAATCTTGCCCTCCTCGGTGCGCGAAAAAGGCACGCCGAAGTGTTCGAGTTCATAAATGGCTTTGGGCGCATTGCGAACCAGATACTCGATGGCGTCCTGGTCGCCGAGCCAGTCGGAGCCCTTGACAGTGTCATACATATGCCAGCGCCAGTCGTCCTCACCCATATTACCGAGCGATGCAGATATGCCGCCCTGGGCCGCCACAGTATGGGAGCGCGTCGGGAATACTTTTGTGATGCACGCGGTTTTTAGTCCGGCCTCGGAACATCCCAGCGTTGCCCGGAGCCCCGCGCCGCCTGCGCCCACAACGATGACATCATGGGTATGATCAATAATTTCGTATGACACTTTTTATAATCCTGAATGCGAATTTGTGATGGCTTGATCGCCAACCTCAGGCGGGGATCGCCAGAATAAATACTTTTAGAACGGAAAGAGCACAGATCATCCCCATAACAACGCAGAAGAAATCGTTGAGGATGAGCGCGGCGATTTTGTAGGGTCTGTCATGGATATAGTCGTCAATGACCGAGTGGAGCCCCATGCGGAAATGGGCAAAGCCAACTGCGATGAACAAGAGCAGGAAAATCGTATTCTGCGGCTCTGCCACAAAATCGATGGCCGCCTCGTAAGGCTTCCAGGCCAGACCGATGAGCGACCAGATGAACCAGACGGCGAGCGGTACAAGCGCCACGGATGTAACGGTTTTCTTCCAGAAGTGATCGGCGCCTTCAGAAGCAGCGCCAAGGCCGCGGGCCCGTGCAAGAGGTGTTCTGATACTCATTTTCCTTACCCTCTCATCATATAGGCGAGCGCCCAGATAACCAGTGTGAAACCGACAGAGCCAAGCAAGACAAACAACCCGGACCGGAACCCGGTCTGCTTGTCAAAACCAATCCCGGCATCCCAGGCGAGATGACGGATGCCGTTGAGCCAGTGATAAACCAGAGCCCAGGTAAAACCAAAGAGCAGGAAGCGCCCGATGAAATGACCATGGAAGGCCTGGACCCTGGCGTAAGAGTCCGGGCCGAGCGCGAGGGCAACCAGCCAGCAGGCCAGCAAGAGACCGCCGAGGGCGATGCCGATCCCAGTGACCCGGTGAAGGATCGAGGTCAACATGGTCAGCGGCCAGCGATAGATATCGAAGAAGGGCGACCTTGGACGGGGTCGAAGCTTTGGTTCTGCCATTTTTTATGTCTCCGGGCCGGATGTGACGAGTGGGTGGCCCTTGTCACCCGGAGGAGGAGCCCCGGGGGTGTTTTGGTCAGGACGAGTTTATGAGTGACTCGCGCAGTGTCAACACTACCATGGTTCCGTGCCCGGGTTTGACTCCAATTTTGTCTGAAAATTGCGTCATTTTGGCATGATTACCCAGTAGTCGAGATTGAGAATGACGGCTGCGTGGTTCTTGCCCGCTTCATCCTTGAGCGGGAAATCCGCGCAGGGGTAGTCCTTTGTGGCGATCATATTAACCCGGAGCGCGCCGCAGTCATCACGACCGGGAAGTTCGGCCTTTTCAACAATCCTCGACCAAGCGTAGACCGTGTCACCGGCAAAACACGGAGCGACATGGGCGCCGGCA
The DNA here is from genome assembly GCA_030614785.1 of Alphaproteobacteria bacterium. Taxonomy (GTDB): domain Bacteria; phylum Pseudomonadota; class Alphaproteobacteria; order M2410; family M2410; genus JAUWTJ01. The sequence continues at coordinate 12,759 of JAUWTJ010000037.1, forward strand.
TTGATCGCGGCGACAAAGGCGGCATTGCCCAGACCATTGAACGAGAGGGCCCGGGCCAGCGAGATAACGTGGCCGCCATAGATCAGACGGCGCCCGAACCGGCCCTTGCCCTCGGTGAACTGGTTGAAGTGAACCTTCGCAGTGTTCTGGAAGGCCCGCGTGGCCATCATATGCTCGGCTTCTTCAATGGTCATGCCGTCGATGTGATCGATCTGTTCACCCGGCTCATAGTCACCCCAGCGATGGGGGCTGCCCGCGAGGGCGAAATCGTAATCGCTGAAATTCGCCTCAGGCAGGGCCAGATCCGAAACCGAGACCACGTCTGCGAGCTGAGGCACCACGGCCTCGGGCACAGGGGCCGCTTCGTCACCCTTTCTGACCATGACCCAGCGGACCCAGGAGGCAACGGTTTCACCGCGCTGATTGGTGCCCGTGGAGCGGACATAGACGATACCGGTCTTGCCGTTGGAGTTTTCTTTCAGTCCAATAACGTCAGACGTCGCGGCGAGGGTATCACCGGCATAGACCGGCCGCAGGAAACGGCACTCGGCATAACCCAGATTGGCCACGGCGTTAAGCGAGATGTCCGCGACGGTTTTGCCGAAAATGATGTGGAAGGTCAGCAAGTCATCCATCGGCGCCTCAGGTAGTCCGAGACTGCGGGCAAATTCGGCGGAGGACTGGACCGGGAACCGCGGACCGAAGAGGCTGGTATAAAGCGCGGCGTCCCCGGCCGTCACGGTGCGCGGCGTTGCGTGCACCAGTTTCTGGCCGATCCTGAAATCTTCAAAAAAGTTGCCACTATTGGTTTTTGGATTGGTTTTTGGATTTGTTTTCTGGACCGTCATTGGGCGGCGGCCTCAAGTTCAGCGATGGCATCGGCAATGGCAACCACCCGGCGCGCGATATCGGCGTGCAGCAGCTCGGCCATTTTGCCCTCGACCTTGAGGACGCCCTTGCCGTGGTTTTCCGGCGCTTCAAACGCGGCAATGACCTGGCGTGACCAGGTGACTTCCTCGGCGGTGGGGGCAAAGATCTCGTTGCAGGGGGCGACCTGGCTTGGATGAATAAGTGTCTTGCCATCAAATCCGAGATCCGCGCCCTGCTGGCTCACAGCTTTGAAGCCCTCGGCATTGGCAATGTCGTTGTAGACACCGTCGAGGATATTGAGGCCGTAGGCGCGCGCCGCCAACAAGGTGAGCTGGAGGCTGGCCATGAGAGGGGTGCGATTTTCCAGCGGCTCGCAGAAGATTTCCTTGATGATGTCGTTGGTTCCCATGACGAAGCACGTGAGACGGCAGTCGTCCTCAATCGAGGCCGCAGCAATGTCCCGGGCATTCAACATTGCGAGCGGCGTTTCCATCATGGCCCACATGGCGACCCCGGCAGGAGCGCCGGCCCGGTCCATCAGATCACTGGCCTCGCCGACCTCTGCGGCAGTGTTGATTTTGGGAACCAGAATGGCGTCTGGCAGAGCGTCGACCGCGGCCTTGATATCATCCTCGCCCCACGGGGAGCGCAGGGAGTTCACCCGGATGATAACCTCCCGCTTGCCAAAGCCGCCAGCCTTCACCGCAGCGCACACCTGGGCGCGCGCTTCTTCCTTGGCATCCGGGGCAACGGCGTCCTCCAGATCCAGGATAATGGCGTCAGCCGGGATCGATTTGGCCTTCTCCATGGCTCTGGCATTTGAGCCGGGCATATAAAGTGCGCTGCGCAGGGGCTTTGCGCGGTTAAGGGCAGTTCCAGCCATGGTCGTCTCCGCTCATCTATCGATGGTTTTTTGTTTTTCTTGATTTCACCTGCCGACCCGCCAAACTGGCAGGCGACAGGGACGAGTTTACTTCGCGTTTGCGAGATGGTTTTAGCGCCCTGTGGAACCTGTGGCAACAATCATGGATTCAGATATGCCGATGCAGAAGACAATTCTCTCAATTTCTTCCCAAACCGTGGCCGGGACTGTGGGAAACAGTGTCACCAGCTTCGTTTTACAATGTCTGGGGCACCGGGTCTGGTCCCTCCCGACGTCACTGAACTCCAACCACGGCGGCCATCCCGATGCCCTGCGGCAACCGGTCGACGAGGCGACGGTCGAGGGACTGATTGGCAACCTTGAGGCCAACGGCTGGCTCGCGGCGTGCGATGCGGTTTTCACCGGGCATTTCTCCAGCGTCGGACAGATCACCATAGCCGAGGCCTGGATTTCCCGCCTCAAGGCAAGGCGGCCGGACCTCATTTACTGCTGCGATCCGGTGATCGGTGATGACCCCGCGGGGCTCTATGTGGCCGAGGAGATCGCGCTGGCGATCCGGGATCGGCTCCTGCCGCTGGCCGACATTGCCAGCCCCAACCGGTTTGAACTTGAATATCTTGGCGGCCACCCGTGCACCACACCTGATAGTGCGGCAGAACTGGCAAAACTTCTTCAGGTTGATACTGTTCTTGCAACTTCGGTCCCTTCAGGTGATGAACTGACGACCCTTTGCTGTACTGAATCCGAAGTTTTCTCAAGGTCTTCGCCCTTCCTCGATCCCGTCCCCAAGGGAACAGGAGACCTGCTGGTTGCCCTTTTCCTCGGGCACCGGCTGAGCGGCCACAATGACGCAAAGTGCCTCGAACGGGCGGTCGAAATAACGTTCGAGATTTGCCGGCAAAGCGCGGCGGCGGGGGCGGACGAGCTGATGCTGATCGAGAATCGCAATCTTCTGACGACGGCAACCTGAGGTCTATGCCATCTGGAACAGATTTAATCTCTGGACCGGAGGATTTGTTAAGGATAAACAGCCAGAATGGCCGCGTGAAATACGTTTCAAGGGGTTGCCGTGAACAGGATCAGAGACGAGGTTCGTCTCAAGCTACATATTGACGAACTGGAAGCCAGGCAGCGCGAACTCTCGGTGCTTAAAGATTTCGCGATTTCGTTGATGACGATCCTCAACGTCGAGGATCTTTTCTGGCACGTGGCGCGCGAGGTTGCAGCGCGGCTCGACTTTACCGACTGCGTTATTTACCGGCATGACAGCGAGGCGGACCACCTCGTTCAGGTTGCTGCGAGCGGTGACAAGAATCCCACCGATACAATCATTGAGAACCCGCTCACCATACCGGTCGGCAAGGGCATCACCGGGACGGTCGCCAAAACGAAACGATCCGTCGTTATCAATGACGTATCAGAGGATGATCGCTATATACGCGACGTCATGGATGCGCGTTCCGAAATTTGTGTCCCGATCCTGATCGATGGCGAGGTCTACGGAGTAATCGATTGCGAGGACCAGCTTCCGGAGCGCTTTGACAGCACGCATCTGGAAATTCTGACGACGGTCGCCTCGCTGACGAGCTCGAAAATTGCTCAATGCGCCATAATGGAGAGCTACGTCCGCCAGGCGGAGATCATCCGCCAGGTCTCGGAGGTCGTCATCATTTCAGATGGCGACGGAAAGATTATCGACTGTAATCCGGCAACCGAAGAAGCAACCAAGCTCGCAGCCCGGCACATCATCGGTCTGAATATCTTTGATCTAACCTCACGCGGATCCGAGACGAATACGCTTCGTTCCGAGATCATACGCCAAATTGGCGACGGCAAAATCTGGTCAGGGCGCGTGCCGATCATCGATACGGATGACGTAAAGAAGTACTTTGATGTTTCAATAACGCCGGTGCCGTCGGCTGACGGAAGTGATGATATGTTTGTCTCGGTTGGCCGGGACGTCACAAAACAAATGCATGCGGAGGAAACCCTCAAGGAGCGCAATCAGGTTTTGCAGGACATGGGCTTTGAGCTCAGGGATGCACTGGAGCAATCCAGAATTGCCCAGCGCACGCAGTCAGCCTTCCTTGCCAATGTGTCACACGAACTGCGCACCCCGCTCAACGCCATTGTCGGCTTCTCGGATATAATGCGGACGACAGATTTGTTGGAACGCGATCCCCAAAAGGCCATTGAGTACAATCAGTACATCCACTCTGCAGGGCAACATTTGACCAGCCTTGTGAACGATATCCTTGATATTTCAAGCCTGGCCGCCAATGAAAGCGATGCCCATCGGGACGACATTGATCTCAACACTGTGCTGGAAACTTGCTGGACCCTGACCAACCACAAGGCCCGCAAAAAGCATATCGAGATTGACTTTCAGGCCCATGATCACACGCCGCATATCATTTTCGACGAACGCCATTTCAAACAGATCATTACCAATCTCGTGGACAATGAGATCAAGTTCTCTGCCGAACACAGCACGATTACACTCCATGTCGCGACAAATGACGACCAGAGTATTGAAATTTCCATTTCGGACAAGGGCCGCGGCATCGAGGAGTCGCAGCTCGAAAGCATCTTCACTGCCTTTTCGCGGGCTGACTGGGTGCGCAGTCAAGGTGTCGAAGGGGCGGGGCTTGGCCTTGCCCTTGTCAGCGAAATGATCTCGACCAACGGCTGCGAAATTGGCGTGGCAAGTGAAGTCGGCAAGGGTTCAACCTTTACACTCTACATTCCTTCAGACCGTGTGATCCAGCAAAGCCAAAGCGCACCCTAGAGCTATTCCGAGTTTTTCTGAGTTGCGGAATAGCTCCAGGTTCTTTGCTTTCCGCGCTTCTTGTTCGGAAAACCGGTTCCCACTTTTCCGGAAGCGCTCTAGCGGTTGATCAATCGCACCGGAGCGACGTCCTGACATGGCCGGCCTTGTCGTGGCGCGCCGTGATTTCGACCTGATGGCCGCTGGCACCCTTGACAATCCACTCGAGTTTGACCCGGTTGTCTGTCTTATCCGACAGGAACGCGCCGAGCGTGATCGACGGTTTTCCGGCGCGACCCTCAAGCTGACCATGCTCGCTCCTGAGCTCACCCTGAATGAGGCTTGCGCCCTCGGGCAGGGTGATTTCGGCCACGAGATCACGCACCGCTTTGAGCTCCAAGGCCTTGCCGCTGCCGTAGCTCGGCAGATAGCCGGTGTTTTCCACGACGACCTGAATGAGATGGGTGTCATGCGCGAGCGCTTCCACCTTTGAACTGCGCAGCGCGAGGCGCGGTGACATCAAGAGCTGCCAGGTAAACCATTTGGAAAAGGGTGCGGTTTCTTTTTCGATCTGACTTTCCGGCGGATTATAAAGAAACCGAAAAAGGTTCCAGCCACCGATTTCAACCGGCCCCAATTCAGGGTGATCAAATTCCTTCCACGGCGCAAAGCCAATGCCATCCAGCTCCTTGTCTGAATAGGCCAGCATCTTCCTTTGATCGTCCGCATCATGACGAGCCAGCCAGCGGCCATAGTGCTCCGGCTCGACACCGGCATTGCGGTAAGGCGCCCAGTATTCCGGTGACCACAGAAAGATCCCCAGATGATCCCAGCCCCAGCCAACGGTTCCGGCGATGGTCTCGCGGCCATAGCGGAAATCGTGATAGACGCTGATCGCCGGATAACCTGACAATTCGGTGCCCTTTTCGCCGACCATCTTGTAATGGGCTTCGTCAGTCATCGGCATCTTGTCGTCGGGCTCGTTATATCCGGCGCGCAAAAGTACCCCGGTGAACGAGTGGCCCGCGATCCAGGTGATGATATTGGGATGAGACGAGATGAAGCTCGCCTGGGCGTGGGTTTCAGGCTCGGACAAGGGAAACGGCCCGGCGCCCTGTTGCTCGTGCTCGCGCTTCCAGTAGGACGGCCAGTTGCGATTAAGGTCGAGGCCCTCCTTGGCATGACGGGGGGTGACGGTGACGCCGTCATAATTGCGGATGCGGCCCTCGGGCAGCAGCATGAAGTAGTCGCCGCCCTCTTCGGTCGGCCCGCGTTCGATCATCAGGCGCGGGTCGTCGGGATCCTTTTTCCAGCGGCCATTGGTATCGGGCACGCGCATGGTGAAAATATGTCCGTCGCCGTTGATGTCCTCGGCCAGCAGCCCGTCGAGGGGCTCTTCATCAAAGGGGTAAGGCCGTGTCGAGGAACGCACAAAGCGCGGCTCATCGGAGAGCGCCAGCTCGGCGCCGTCGACATTGACGCGCGGGATAATGTAGAAGGCGCGGGTGTCGAGACAGCGGGTGATGTCATCGTCGGTGCCATAGCCCTCGACGAGATCGCACAAATGACGCAGCGCGACCATGGAGGCGATAACCTCCGGCGCATGGATATTGCCATCAACCAGCATGGCCGGTTTTTCTTCCGCCGGACCGGTCTTGAAATTGGTCACCGTCGCAACCCAAAGATCGCGCCCCTCATGGCTCTTGCCGTAGGAGGAGACGTTGACAAGGTCCGGATAATCCTCCGCCAGCCGATGCAGGATGGCTGTGAGTTCGTCGTATTTGTAATAGGTGTCAAATTTGACCCTTGGCATATATCTTTCCTTGAGAGTTCTTGATTTCAGCCGAACATTTCACCGATGAGTTCGGGGATGACCTGCGGGTCACCGGATATGAGCCCGCCGTCGATCACGAGGTCCTGAGTGGTGACAAAGCTGGAATCGTCCGACGCAAGATAGAGCGCGCAATAGGCAATATCGTCCGGTACGCCCGACCGACCAATGGGAAGTTTGGCAGCAAGACCGCCCTGAAGCTTGCCCATCATGGAGGCGTCATCCACATCGGACATGGCGGCGGAGGCCGTCGAGCCGCCGTAAAAGATCGGTGTTGCAATACCGCCGGGCGAGATGGTGTTAACGCGAATCTTGTATTTGCCAAGCTCCATGCCCGCGACCTTTGAGGCTTGCGTCACTGCCGCCTTGGCTGCGGAGTAGAGCAGCGGGCCCATGCCGCCGTGCAGCGCCGCAACGGAGGAATTGGAAATGATCGAACCGCCGCCCTGTTTCTTCATAACGGGGACGGCGTATTTCATACCAAAGAGGACTGAGCCAACAAGGAGCCGCATCGCGGTATCAAACTCATCCTGCGTGAGAGTTTCGATCTCGCCGGGGGTCGTTGCTCCGGCATTGTTGAAGAGACAATCGAGCCGGCCATAGGTCGCCATGGTGTAATCAACGGAGGCCTTGATCTCGGCCTCATGCATCACGTCGGCGCGCACGAAGGCAGCATTGGAGCCAAGCTCGGCGTCGAGGCTCATGCCCTTTTCCTCGGCGCGGCCAGTAAAGACGACTTTGGCGCCTTCATCGACAAACAGCCTGACTGTTGCCTCGCCGATACCGCTGGTGCCGCCGGTGATCAGCGCCACTTTTCCCTTGAGTCTACCCATCCTGTTTCTCCCTATGCCAGATCGGATCTGCACTACGGCTGAAACGATTACCCATATTGGCGCCGGTGAAAAGGCCTTTAATGCCGCAGCGGCGGCTCAGACCCGTAAAACAGTCTGCGTAAAGGGCTTCAGGCGGAGGCTGGGAGCGCTACTTGCTCAAGTGGTGCTCAACCAGCAGCTCGGCGATTTGCACGGCATTGAGGGCGGCGCCCTTGCGCAGGTTGTCCGAGACCACCCACATGTTCAGACCATTGTCGATGGTCGGATCACTGCGGATGCGGCTGACGTAGGTGGCAAAGTCTCCGACCGCGTCGATGGGCGTGATGTAGCCACCGTCTTCGCGCTTGTCGATGACCAGCACGCCGGGAGCCTCGCGCAGGAGGTCGCGGGCCTGGTCGTCATCAATCGGATTTTCAAACTCAATGTTGACCGCTTCGGAGTGACAAACAAAGACCGGGACGCGGACAACTGTAGCCGTCAGCTTGATCTTCGGATCAAGGATCTTTTTGGTTTCGACGACCATCTTCCACTCTTCTGTGGTATCACCTGAATCCATGAAATCACCGCCATGGGGGATGACGTTAAAGGCGATTTGCTTGGGATAGACATTGGGCTCGATGGGGTCGCCGACGATGAAGCCGCGAGTCTGGTGATAGAGCTCATCGATCGCGGCCTTGCCGGTCCCTGACACAGACTGGTAGGTCGAGACGACGACGCGCTTGATGGTGGCAAAATCGTGCAGAGGCTTCAGGGCCACCATGAGCTGGATGGTTGAGCAATTTGGGTTGGCGATGATGTTCTTTTTTGTGTAACCGCCGAGGGCATCGGCGTTCACCTCAGGCACAATCAAGGGGATATCCGGGTCCATGCGGAAAGCACTGGTGTTATCGATGATGATAGCACCCGCAGCCGTGGCGCGCGGAGCAAACTCTTTTGAAACGTCGCCTCCGGCTGAAGACAGCACGATGTCGGTTCCCGCAAAGTCATATTGGTCGAGACATTTGCACTTGAGCGTGCGATCCCCATAGGAGACCTCGGTCCCGAGCGACCGGCGCGATGCCAACGGCACAACTTCGGACGCAGGAAAATTCCGCTCGGCCAGGATGTTCAATATCTCGCGGCCCACGTTACCTGTGGCGCCGACGACGGCAACTTTGTAACTCATGTCTTTATTCCCTGTTCCGGCACTCTAGTTCGCCAGCTTGTCCATCTGTTTTACGATTGCGTCGCCCATAACGCTGGTCGAGACCTTTGTCATGCCGTCTTGCATGATGTCTGCGGTGCGCAGGCCACCATCCAGAACCGCCTCCACAGCCTTCTCAATGAGATCAGCCTCGCCGCCCCTGTCGAAGGAATAGCGCAGGGCCATGGCGAATGAGAGGATCGTGGCGATGGGATTGGCGAGTTCCTGGCCGGCAATATCCGGCGCGGAGCCATGCACCGGCTCGTAGAGGCCCGCCTGTCTGCCATCGGCGCCCTTTGCACCCAGCGAAGCGGACGGCAGCATGCCCAGAGAGCCGGTCAACATGGCCGCTTCATCGGACAGCATATCGCCGAACAGATTGTCGGTGACGATGACGTCGAACTGTTTGGGGCGGCGTACCAGCTGCATGGCGCAGGCATCGGCCAGCATGTTTTCAAACTCGATCTCGGGATATTCCTCGGCATGGACCTTCATGGTTTCCTCGCGCCACAGCAACCCTGACTCCATGACATTGGATTTTTCCGATGAGGTGACTTTGCCACGGCGTTTTTTCGCCAGCTCAAAACCAACCCGAACGAGACGGACGATCTCATGGGTGTCATAGACATTGGTGTTGACGCCGCGCCGCTCGCCGTTTGGCAAATCGGTAATGCCGCGCGGCTCGCCGAAGTAGATCCCGCCGGTCAGTTCACGGACAATCATGATGTCGAGACCGGAAACCAGTTCAGACTTGAGCGAGGAGGCATCGACCAGGGCGTCGAAACAAATCGCCGGACGCAGGTTGGCAAAAAGCTCAAGGTCCTTCCTGAGACGCAAGAGCCCGGCTTCGGGACGCGCTGCATAGGCGACGCCGTCCCACTTCGGGCCGCCAACGGCGCCAAGTATAACCGCATCGGCGGCTTTGGCTTTTTCGATGGTCGCATCGGTGACCGCGACGCCGTGAGCGTCGTAGCAGCAGCCGCCGACCAGATCTTCTTCAACATCAAAGGCGAGCTCGCGGTTTTGTTCCAGCCACGTGATCACGCGGCGCACTTCGGCCATGACCTCGGGGCCAATACCGTCGCCGGGCAAAAGGAGGAGTTTTTTATTCTCTGTCATTGTTTTTATCCTCGTGGAAGCGTCTTGCTCTGTTTTTCATTTTGTCGTCCCGGCCTTGAGCCGGGATCTCGGGGCACGATAGTGCGCCCCATTCCATTTACTACTCGTCCGTAGATCCAGCCCTGAGATCCCGGGTCAGGCCCGGGATGACAAGGAGGGGCGCTAGGCCCAGGGTTGGCTTTCGGACCGTGCCGCTTCAAAACTTGTAATCCTGTCTTCTTTTTCCAGCGTCAGGCCGACATCGTCGAGGCCTTTAAGAAGGCAATCCTTGCGGAACGGGTCAATTTCAAAATTGATCGTGCCGCCGTCCGGCCCCTTGATGGTCTGGTTTTCAAGATCGATATCAACAATGGCATTGGCGCCGCGCTGCGCGTCATCCATCAGCAGGTCAATCTGCTCCTGCGGAAGTGCAATGGGCAAGATGCCGTTCTTGAAACAATTGTTATAGAAGATATCGGCAAAGCTCGGCGCGATGATGCAGCGGAAACCAAAATCCATGATCGCCCAGGGCGCATGTTCACGGCTTGACCCGCAACCAAAGTTTTCACCGGCGATGAGAATTTTCGCGCCTCTGTACTGGTCCTTGTTGAGCACGAAGTCTTCAACCTCGGAACCATCGTCCTTGTAGCGCATTTCATCGAACAGATGAACGCCGAGACCGGAGCGCTTGATGGTCTTGAGGAACTGCTTTGGAATAATCATGTCGGTATCGACATTGATGAGTGGCAACGGCGCGGCACTGCCCGAGAGTTTATCAAATTTTTCCATGAGCCTAATCCTCCACTTCTTCGTTCTCGGCAATAAAGTCGCGCACATCACTCAAGTGCCCGTTGATGGCAGCAGCGACCGCCATGGCGGGGCTGACAAGATGGGTGCGTCCACCGCGGCCCTGTCGGCCTTCAAAATTGCGGTTTGATGTGGAGGCGCAGCGCTCGCCCGGCTCGAGGCGGTCGGCGTTCATGGCCAGACACATGGAGCAGCCCGGATCGCGCCACTCAAAACCGGCATCGAGAAAGATTTTGTCGAGACCTTCTTCCTCGGCCTGATATTTAACGAGACCGGAGCCTGGCACAATCATCGCGGAGACGTGGGAGGCCACCTTGCGGCCCTTTGCAATCGCCGCTGCGGCGCGCAAATCCTCGATCCGCCCGTTGGTACATGAGCCAATGAACGCGCGGTCGATTTTGACCTGATCCAGCCGCATGCCCGCTTCGAGGCCCATATAGGCGTGGGAGCGCTCCATGGCGGCGCGGTGGTGCTCGTCTGATACAGCGGCCGGATCGGGCACCACATCGGTGATCCGTGCAACATTTTCCGGACTTGTCCCCCAGGTCACCAGCGGGACAATGTCTGCTGCATTGATCTCAATCTCTGCGTCGAAAACGGCACCCTCGTCCGAGAAGAGCGTACGCCAGTGCGCTTCGGCGAGTTCCCAGTTGGTGCCTTTCGGCGCCCGGGGGCGACCCTTGACGTAATTGAAAGTCGTGTCATCCGGCGCAATAAGACCGGCGCGGGCGCCCGCCTCAATGGTCAGGTTACACAGCGTCATGCGCTCTTCCATGGTGAAGTCACGCACTGTCTGGCCGGCATACTCAATGACAAAACCGGTTCCGCCTGCTGTCCCCAACTTGCCAATGACCGCCAGCGCCACGTCCTTGGCGGTGACGCCGAGCGGCAGTTTGCCATCAATGTTGACCCGCATGTTTTTTGATGCCGGCGCGAGCAGGGTCTGGGTTGCCAGCACGTGTTCGACTTCGGACGTGCCGATGCCAAAGGCCAGCGCCCCGAAGGCGCCATGGGTGGACGTGTGGCTATCACCGCAGACCAGGGTTTGGCCAGGCAGTGTGAAGCCTTGCTCGGGGCCTGTCACATGGACAATGCCCTGGCGAATGTCGCTCATGGGGAAATATTCAAGACCGAACTCTTTGACATTGGCCTCGAGGGTTTCAACCTGAATACGGCTTTCGTCTTCCTGGATGCCGAGGTGGCGATCTTTGGTCGGAATATTGTGGTCCGCCAATACCAGAGTGCGCTGCGGCGCGCGGACCTTGCGGCCAGCCTCGCGCAGTCCCTCAAAGGCCTGCGGGCTGGTTACCTCATGGACAAGGTGCCGGTCGATATAAAGAATATTGACGCCGTCTTCGCCCTTTTCGACGATATGGGCTTCAAAAATTTTGTCATAAAGCGTTTTGGCTGCAGATCTGTTTGGTTCTGACACAGGCAAAAATCCTCCGGTACTGTCCTTGCAGCCCCGGAGTTATTCTTGTTGTGTTGGTCCGGGGCTGTTTTATCTGGTGCCCCTGAAAACAGGGACTAGCTTTTTTTCTTCGATTTAGGTGTCCGCGTGTGGTCCACCTTCTCGGTAATTCGAGCCGCTTTGCCGCGCAGACCGCGAAGGTAGTACAGCTTTGCACGGCGAACCTTGCCGCGGCGCACAACATCGATCGAGTCAACAAGCGGAGAGAACAACTGGAACACACGTTCCACGCCCTGGCCGTAGGAAATCTTCCGGACTGTGAAGTTTTCGTTGATACCGCCACCGGACCGGCCGATGCACACGCCTTCAAAGGCCTGAAGGCGCTCGCGTGTGCCTTCTGTCACCTTGACGTTGACCCGCAGCGTATCGCCCGGGCCAAATTCAGGAATGTTCTGCTTGCCCGGCAAGGCCGCCATTTGTTCGGCTTCAAGCTCTTCAATAATATTCATCGGTCTACCCTTTGCTCTGCATCGCCTGTCACGCCTCTTGCGCGAAGACTTCAATTTCTACTTCTCTTCGGTCTCACCGTTCTTATTCGGTTTTTGGTCCAAATATCTCTCTTCGTATCTGGCCCAAAGATCGGGTCGCCGCTCTTTCGTTATCCTCACCGCCTCGGCTTTTCGCCAGGCTTCAACGTTGCCGTGATGCCCTGATGTGAGCACCTGAGGTATTTCATGTCCTTCCCAAACTGCGGGCCGCGTGAAGTGCGGATATTCCAGCAGATGGCTCTCAAAACTCTCATCCTCGGCGCTCGCCTCCTTGCCGAGGATCCCCGGCAGAAGTCTGACCGTCGCCTCAATCAGCGCCATGGCCGCGACCTCGCCGCCGCAGAGGATAAAATCGCCAAGGCTGACCTCTATGATCTGCCGCGCCTTTATCACTCGATCATCCACCCCTTCAAATCGTCCGCATAGCAGCGACAGTCCAGGGCCTTGTGCCAGCTCTTTTACCCGCTCCTGCGCCAGAGGTTTACCCCGGGGTGACAGGTAGATAACCGGCCGCTCTTCTTTCTCCTTGTCGCGGACGCTGTCGATAGCCCCTGCAACAATATCGGCTCGCATTACCATGCCCGGGCCGCCGCCGGAAGGAGTGTCATCCACGGAGCGGTGTTTATCGCTCGCAAAGTCCCGAATGTCCACCGTTTCAAGGCTCCAGATGCCTTTTTCAAGGCCGGTTCCCGGTAAAGAGCCGCCCAGCGGCCCGGGGAACATCTCCGGAAAAAGAGTTAACACTGAAACATCAAACATCCTCGCCACCACTTTTTGCGTCTTCCACCTTGACATTTGGGGCGCCATTTTGGCGGATCTTCCTTTTGCCGCTCTTGGCACCGCCTGATCTGTCTTTGGGCGCTTTTGGCTCCGGTAACACACCCTCAGGCGGGTCGACAACAATGTGGCCTTCGCTGATCAGAACCTGCGGCACCGCCTCCAGCGTGAACGGCACCATGGCGACACCACCTGCAGCCAAATCCAGTTCCAGTATCTCGCCAGCGCCAAAATCATGAACGGCCAAAACCGTTCCCAATGTCGCTCCGCCGAGATCCAGGGCGGTGAGCCCGATCAGATCCGCATGGTAAAACTCATCCTCCTCTTCACCGGGCAACTGCGCCCGATCTACATATAGTTCCTGACCCTTAAGCGCTTCAGCCGCATCGCGGTCCTCTACGCCCTCCAGTCTTGCGATCACTGCGTCCTTTGCGGCGCGCACAATCCTGATCTCGACGCCCGTTGCCCCGGCCTCCCGGGCTTCGTCTTCGGCTTGGGCTTCGGCAACCAGATCTACCGGCCCGTAGGCCCCGACATCTTCGGGGGCGCCGGTGTAAGGTTTTATCTTCACCTCACCCTGGACACCCGATGCGCCGATGATGAGGCCAAGACACATTCTTTTGTCACTGGCTCTTTTGTCACCGGCAGTTTCGTCGGGTGCTCTTTTGTCGAGATCCGAGCCCATGCGGCAATCGCCCTAGCTTGCTTCTGCTTCTTCAGCAGGCGCTTCGGCGGGTGCCTCTTCAGCAGGTGCAGCAGTGGCAGCTTCGGCAGCAGCTTTTGCATCTTCGACGGCCTGCGCCTTTTCAGCGATGCGCTCCTGAGCTTTTTGACCAGGCTTGGCCCTGTTCGGGTTATTGCCGTGCTTCCAGTCACCAATGTCGATGGTCTTGAGGAAACGGGCAACACGGTCCGTCGGTTTGGCACCAACCGAGAGCCAGTACTCGATCCGGTCCTTGACGAAGGTCAGACGGTTTTCGTCGTCCTTTGCCAGCATTGGATTGTGGGTGCCGACCTTTTCGATGAACTTGCCATCGCGAGGGCTGCGAGTGTCTGCAACGACGATCCGGTAGTAAGGACGCTTCTTTGTGCCGCCGCGTGCAAGTCTGATTTTTAGTGACATGAGTTTGTCTTTCCTTGTTCAACAAATGTGTTCTTAAAATTCGCTACTTCTTCTTCGTTCCAGGCAGTCCGGGTAATCCGGGACCACCAAGCCCCGGCAATCCGCCCATGCCTTTAGGCAAGCCCCCAGCGGGGCCGGTTAATTTCGAGAGATCGGGCATCTGCCCAAGTGCGTTTTGGGGGTCCATGCCCTGAAGGGCGCCCATGTCCGGCATAGCGCCACCAGCGCCGCCAAAAAGGCCCTTCATGCCTGACTTGCCCATCTTCTTCATCATGTCCGCCATCTGGCGATGCATCTTGATCAGCTTGTTGACGTCCTGCACCTGAACGCCGGCGCCTTTGGCGATGCGTTTCTTGCGTGAGGCGTTGAGGAGTTTGGGCCGGGCGCGCTCATCCGGCGTCATGGAAGAAATGATGGCTTCCTGATGGATCAGCACCTTGTCATCCATGTCGAGGCCGCCGGCCTGCTTCTTCATCTTGCCCATGCCGGGCAGCATTCCCATGATACTCTTCATACCGCCCAAACGGCGCATCTGCCTGAGTTGTTCGGCCAGGTCTTCGAGATCGAAGGTACCTTTTTTCATCTTGGCCGCGATCTTCTCGGCCTTTTCGACGTCGATGCTTTCGGCGGCCTTTTCAACCAGGGAGACCACATCGCCCATGTCGAGGATACGGTTGGCAATGCGCGAGGCATCAAACGCCTCGATGGCATCCATCTTTTCGCCAACACCGAGGAACTTGATCGGTGCGCCGGTGACCTGGCGCATGGACAGCGCGGCGCCGCCGCGGCCATCGCCGTCGGCGCGGGTCAGCACAATGCCGGTCAGATTGAGCCGGGCGTTAAAGGCTTCGGCGGTCTTGACCGCGTCCTGGCCGGTGAGACTGTCAGCCACCAGCAAGGTTTCAACCGGATTTGTTTCGGCCGCAACGTCAGCGACCTCCTGCATCAGGGCTTCGTCGACAGTGACGCGCCCTGCGGTATCGAGGATGACAATGTCATAGCCGCCAAGTTTGGCCGCTTCCACGGCGCGCCTGGCAATGGTGACCGGCATCTGGCCTTCGATGACGGGAAGCGTTGCAACGCCGGTGTCCGCGCCCAGAATGCGGAGCTGTTCCTGAGCCGCCGGGCGGCGCACATCGAGGGAGGCCATCAGGACTTTTTTGTTTTCTCGCTTTGTCAGACGCAGACCGAGCTTGGCGGTCGAGGTCGTCTTACCGGATCCCTGCAGGCCGGCCATCAGGACAACGGCTGGCGGGGCGACGTTGAGATTGAGCAGCGGCTGGGCCGGATCGATCTCGCCGCCGAGCATCTGGACCAGTTCGTCATGGACGATCTTGATGACCATCTGGCCCGGCTGCACCGAGCGCAGAACCTCTGCACCAACGGCCCGCTCACGCACCGCATCGACAAAGGTCTTCACAACCGGCAGCGCCACATCAGCCTCAAGCAACGCCACACGAACCTCGCGCAAGGCGGCAGCGACATCGGCTTCCGACAGCGAGCCGCGCCGGGTCAGTGCGTTAAGGACGCCGTTCAGGCGATCTGACAAGGTCTCGAACAAAGAGCGTCTTCCTCGGTTGCTACAGGTGCCAACATATTGAAAACAAAGAGGTATCGCACCAGTGGGCGAAAACTTCGCTGACTGGTGTTGACCCCCGAACTCCAACGATCGGCGGCGGAAGAACAAGTGGTTCTACCGGAATTGGTGGTTTTCTAGGGGGTTAGAGGGGGAGAGTCAAGGGTCACGGGGAATTGGACACCTTGATCAAACCTCTCCGCCTCGTTCACCATCGCCACCGTCGCCATGCCACCACTGCCAGAAACCAGAAGAACAGACCGATGGTGATCCAGTCGGCGTTGCGGAAGATCCACCAGCGGCCGAAGAAGACCCACATGAACAGGATCGGGACACCGGCGAGGAGGCCGTAGAAGGCGAAGTCGGCCAGCACTGTGTCGGCGACCGGGCCGAGCCAGCGGCCACGGGTTGCGGGATCGGGGGCAGACTGCGCGCGGGTGACCTCTTCGAAGGCAGGCTCTGGCGGGGCGACCCTGGCAGGCGGCTTTGCGATCAGCTCGACCACATCAGCGGCTTCCCTTGCCTCCGGCTCTGCTGGCGCAGGCATTTGGCGCGGGGTGACTTCGGCTGAGCTGTCTTTCTGGCAGTGGTTGGTCATGGGATCACTATATAGTCCTTCTCCTCCCGGGAGAAGGTGGCATGTCGTAGACATGACGGATGAGGGGCGATGTTTCGGCACTTTGAGTTCGTTGAGGGCCCGGTCCCTCACCCGCCCCCGAAGAGCTTCGGGGGCACCCTCTCCCGGAAGGGAGAGGGACTGGCCTTACTCAGCCTCTCACCCCAACGCCCGCTCAATAAAGCCGGCCCACAACATGCCGCCGCGCAGGTCGCCGACGAGGCCGCCGGCCATCTGGTTCATGACGTAGGCACCGCTCAAATGGGCGTCGGTGTCGATGACGACAAGAGAGCCGCCCCAGCCACCCCAAAAACAGGTATTGGGGTTTGGCGACAGGGGCGTGGCTTCGGAGTTCAATCCAAAGCCCATGCCGAAGCGAACCGGCATCGCCAGCACCAGGTCCTCGCCCTCGGTCTGGACATCAAAAATCCTTTTGACCCCGGCTTCGGACAGATAGCGTTTGCCGCCTGCAACGCCGCCATTGGCCAGAATGGTGTGAACCTCGGCGATAGACCGTGCATTGCCATGACCATTGGCAGCCGGAATTTCGGCGCGGCGCCAGGCCTCGTGGCCCGCCCAGTTGGCGTCCACCGCCGGGCTGGCGAAGGTTCTGTGAGCAATGCTCCCCTTCTCGCCACTTGCCAGGGCTGTGCCTGCTCCGGCAGCAGGAATAATGGTGATGACCTGCGCGTCTTTTTCAGGGGGCACGCCGATGAAAAAGTCGGCGCCCATGGGGCCCGCCACTTCGTCGGCGAAAAAGGTGCCCAGCGTCTTGCCGGTAACCCGGCGAACGATTTCGCCCTGCAACTGACCCTGGGTCAGCGCGTGGTAGCCGGAGCGACTGCCCGGCGTCCACCACGGGGCCTGTGCGGCCAACAACGAGGCAATATAGTCGTGGTCGTAAACCTGTTCTTCGGTGACCGGTTGGTCGAGGCCTGACAAGCCGGCCGAGTGCGACATGATATGGCGGACCTCGACGGCCTCTTTTCCATTTTGGGCAAACTCCGGCCAATACTTTGAAACCTTTTCATAGAAGTCAATCTCGCCGCGGTCGGCCAGCATCAGCATGACAAGGGCGGCCATGGTCTTGGTCGAGGAATAGACGTTGACGATGGTATCTTCTTCCCAGGCCACGGTTCTGTCCTTGTCCTTGTAGCCGCCCCAGAGGTCGATGACCGTTTCACCTTCAACGGTCGCGCAGAAGCTCGCGCCGACATCTGCACCGGATTCAAGATTATTGGCGAAGGCCTCTCTTACGCTTGCGAATTTCTCGTCGCAGATCCCGTGTACTTCCGATGACATATGTGCCCTCCCAGGCCCGTATCTGTTTAATTGCGGCCAAGTTGACGCCATAGATAAGTGTATTGCAAGGCATAATGGCGGGCGTGCTGGGCCATGTTGGCGCCGCGGCCGTGACCGCCTTCGGTGTTCTCATAGTAGAGGGGGGCGTGGCCCTGCTCTTTCATGCGGGCCATCATCTTGCGGGCGTGGCCGGGATGGACGCGGTCGTCCTTCGTGGACGTATAAAAGAAGACGCGGGGGTAAGTCGCCTCCGGGTCGACGTTTTGATAGGGCGAGTATTTTTCGATCCAGGCGCGCTCTTCAGGGATGTCGGGATCGCCGTATTCACCCATCCAGCTGGCTCCGGCGAGCAACTTGTTATAACGCAGCATGTCGAGCAGCGGCACATCGCACAGCACCGCATTAAAAAGCTCCGGGTTCTGAGTAAAGGCAACGCCCACTAAAAGCCAGCCGTTTGAGCCGCCGGAAATTCCGAGGTGGCGCGGTGATGTGATCTTGCGGGCGATGAGGTCGCGGGCCACGCAGGCAAAATCATCAAAGGCCTTTTGGCGATTTTCTTTCAGGGCCGCCTCATGCCATTTCGGGCCGAACTCGCCGCCGCCCCTGATATTGGCCTGCACATAGACCCCGCCGGATTCCAGCCAGCCCTTGCCCGTTATCGGCATATAGGCGGGCGGTCTGGAGATCTGAAAGCCGCCATAGGCATCAAGAACTGTCGGGTTAAGGCCGTTCAGGGTCATGTCCTCGCGGGCGACAACGAAATAGGGAATGAGTTCGCCGTCGGTGCTGGCGACCTCGAACTGCCAGACCTCGAGGCCGTCGGTATCAAAGCGCTGCGGCAAAGACATGACGGCCTTACAGGTCGCCCCGCCCTGCGCGAGGTGATACAGCGTCGGGGGCGTGAGGAAATTCGCGTAGGAGACGAAGGCCTCATCGACACCCGGGCTGGTGGCCAGCGATGAAATCGCGCCATTGCCGGGCAGATCTATCGGGGCCTCTGTCCATACACTGTTTTCATAGCTAAAATGGCTGACCTTGCCGATGACATTGTCGAGGGTCACGAGATAGACGCCGGATTTTGCGATACCGCCGAACTCGATGGCCGAGCGCGAGCCCGGCTCAAAAACTTTCGTCACGCGCGTGATGTCGCCTTCCTGCAGAAGGCCCGCGAGGGAAAACGAGACAAGCGTGCCGGAGGGGAAGGTTTGCCCGGCGACATTCCAGTCAGCGCGCAGAAGCGCCAGTGCCTCATCGCCGTGGAAGCCATAGAAATCAAACTTGGGCGGCAGCGGCACCGGATGGACCTTGCCGTCCACCAGGAAACTCATTTCAGAGTCAAAGAAGGTCACCATACGATTGAGAACGCCGACGTGCCTGCCACCCACATGATGACTTTGAACGAACATGCCCATATCGTCGCGAGTACCTTCTGCCACAATCCCGGCCTCCTCGAACGGCGTACCGCGCTGCCAGGTTTTGGCAATCCGTCCGTAGCCGGACGTTGTCAAGCTGCCTTCACCGAAATCGGTACGCATCAGCAGTGTGTCCGGCCCCATCCAGGCAACAACAGATTTTGCCTCGGGCAGGTAGAAACCACCGTCGACAAATTGCCTCTGGCTGACATCGAACTCGCGTGCGACTGATGCGTCCTTGCCGCCGCGCGAGAGCTGAATGAGAGCGCGGGTGTGGTCGGGCGCGCGCGATGTTGCGCCTTGCCAGACCCAGTTTTCATCCTCGGCTGCGGCCAGCGCATCGACATCAAGCAGGGTCTCCCAGACGGGCTCACCTGCGGCGTAGGTTTTGAGCGGCGCGCGGCGCCAGATCCCGCGCACATGGGCAGCATCCTGCCAGAAATTATAGACAAAGGCGCCGTCGCGCCCGGCCCGAGGCTGGCCGTAGGGAATGCGCGCTTCATCGTTGAGGACCTCAAGAGAGGCCGCCTCGATGACCTCGTAGCGCGGGTCGGCGGAGAGCTCTTCAAGCGTCGCTTCACTCTCGGCGGCGGCCCATTTCCGGGCGTCGGCGCCCTCGACGTCTTCAAGCCAAAGGAAGGGGTCTTCTGTCGACATGTTGATTATTTTCCTGTTACGCGGGCACGGTAATTGCGCACGGCATGGGCAACGGTCGAGGGATGAACTTCAAAATACGCTGCGATATCAACCTGGCGGTGACCGCCGTCAAGATGAGCGGCGGCCATGGCTTCGCCGCGTCCGGTCCAGGTCTGCTGGTAGTGGTCAAGCGAGTGTTTGGGTTCACGCGGCGCGCGGCGGCCTGATGCCAGGGCCTCAAGGACCCTGGCATCCATATCCGGCTCCTGGCGCAGCAGCATGAGACCGGGCGGTGTTTTTGCCAGTTCCTGTTCAAGGCCGGAGATATTGTCGATGCCATCTTGCACGTATTTGCAAAACGCTGCGCGGCCGTCCGTATCCTGAGTTTTGAAGTCGGAGAGGATTGTCTCGCGATCAAGCCACGAAGGCGGCGCGCCTGCAGAAGGCAGGAAAGCGCTGTGGCTGGACCATTGCCAGTCTTCGGGCTTTTCGGCGAGGCCGGCCTTCACAGGATTGAGCGCGATATAGCGCAGCAGCGCCATGAGGTAGCGCTCCTCCTCCACAAGGAAGGATTTGTAGCGCCCCTGGAAGAGATGCCCGACATTCTCGTGCCGCCAGTTGGCCGATTGCGAGAAGCGCGAATTGAGACGGCGCATGCCGCTGGCCAGATTGGCGTCTTTGGTGCGCAGCAGCAGATGGTAGTGGTTCGGCATCAGGCAATATGACAGGACCGACCATGACAGCTCGGAGGCGATCTCGCCGAGCAGGGTCAGGAATTTCCGGTAGTCGGAGGGATCGAGGAAGATCTCCTGTTTGCGATTGCCGCGGGCGATGATGTGGTGGGTCGCACCGGCGAAGTCTGCGCGCAAGGGACGGGGCATGAGGGGTCCTCCTTCGGGTTTTCCCCCTGATACCATGATTTGGGGTCAGGCACCATATGGGAAATCATGGTATGGTGCGGAGGGGCGCCTCGCCCTATAAGCTGGGGCCATGTCCAAATCCTCTTCAAACAGATCGCGGCCGTTCGTGAAAATGCACGGGCTCGGCAATGATTTCCTGATTATCGATGCCCGCACGGAGCCGTTTGAGCTCAGCGAAGCGTCTGTCCGCCTGCTGGCCGACCGCAAGCTCGGGGTCGGCTGCGATCAGCTGATTGTCATGGAGCCGCCGCGCGGCCAGGGCGACACCTATATGCGGATCTGGAACCCCGATGGCGGCGAGGTCGAGGCCTGCGGCAACGCCACGCGCTGTCTTGGCCGGATACTGATGGAGGAAAGTGGCAAGGCCGAAGCTGTCATCGAGACCGTCGCCGGAGATCTGAAGGCCAGATCTGCCAAATCTTCCGGCGGACCCGGCATTGTCACCGTCGATATGGTCACCGTTGATATGGGCAGGCCCAGGTTCGACTGGCAGGATATTCCCCTGCGCGAGAGCATGGACACGCGGCTGATCGACTATATGGCGGTGCCGGGGACGGCCTTCGGGCTGACCGGTCCGAGCGCTGTCAATATTGGCAATCCGCACTGCGTCTTCTTTGTCGAGGATGTGCACGCACACGACCTTCAGGCGCTTGGGCCCGGCATTGAAAATCACATGCTCTTTCCCGAGCGCACCAATGTCGGCTTCGCCGAGGTTCGAGGCTCCGGCAAAATTCGTCTGCGCGTCTGGGAGCGCGGCACGGGAGAGACGCAAGCCTGCGGCACCGGAGCCTGCGCCGCTGCCGTGTGCGCCATGCGCCAGAGCCTGACGGACCGCACGGTCGATGTCGAACTGGACGGCGGGACGCTGACCATTGAATGGGACGCAGCCACAGACCATATCTTCATGACCGGCCCCGCGACGCTTGCCTATCGCGGCGAACTTGCGCCTGAACTTCTTGGCGTGCTCGTGAAGACAACGACAGCATGACAGATACCCTTGTTAAATCAGGCACGCTTGAAGAATCAGAAGAGCTGGTAAAATCAAAAGCGCCGGAGATCGTCACCTTTGGCTGCCGCCTCAATGTGTTTGAGGGCGAGGTAATGCGCGGCGCGGCCAAAGAAGCCGGACTTGAAGGCGTCGTGATCTTCAATACCTGCGCGGTCACCGCTGAAGCCACCCGTCAGGCGCGCCAGGCCATTCGCCGCATGGCGCGGGAAAACCCGGGCACTCAAATCATTGTGACCGGCTGCGCCGCGCAAATCGCGCCGGAGACGTTTGCTGAGATGCCCGAGGTCGCCCGGGTCGTGGGCAATCAGGAGAAACTCAAAGCTGAGACCTGGGCCCGCGCGATCCCTGAAGGTCGTAATGCCCAAGGGGCGCTGGTCGAGGTCGACGATATCATGACGCGCGCCAGCGTTGATGCCTCGATGGTTGAAGGGCTTGAAGGGCGCACCCGGGCTTTTGTTCAGGTCCAGAACGGCTGCGACCATCGCTGCACCGTTTGCATCATCCCCTATGGCCGGGGGCCGAGCGCCAGCGTGCCGCAAGGCTCGGTTGTTACTCAGGTGCGCCGCCTTGTTCAGAACGGTTTCAAAGAGGTCGTCCTTACCGGGATTGATATCAACTCCTACGGGCCGGACCTTCCGGGCAGCCCGCGGCTTGGCCGTCTGGTCGAACAGATCCTGACCCATGTACCGGAGCTGGAGCGGCTGCGCTTCGGGACGCTCGATCCGGCGGCTATTGATGACAAGTTGTTTGATCTTCTGGCCTCACACCCCCGGGTCATGCCGAACGCGCATTTTTCCATGCAGGCGGGGCACGACATGATCCTCAAGCGCATGAAACGGCGCCATTTGCGCGGGCAAGCGATTGATCTGTGCAAGGCGCTGAAAAAGGCGCGGCCCGAAATGATGTTCGGGGCTGATTTCATTGCCGGGTTCCCGACCGAAACCGAAGAGATGTTCGAAGAAACGCTTCAGCTGGTCGATGAAGCGGATCTGACCTTCCTGCATGTCTTCCCCTATTCTGTGCGCGAGGGAACGCCGGCGGCGAAAATGCCTCAGGTTTCCGGGAATGCCATTCGGGCGCGCGCGGCCCGGCTGCGGGCAAAGGGCGAAGCGGCTCTGGCGCGCCATCTGGGATCACAGGTCGGAACCCGCCAAAGGGTACTGGTGGAACGCCCTGACTTCGGGCATACGGATCAATACACCCGCATTCGCCTTGAGGGCGGGGCGCTGTCCGGCGCGGTTTCAGAGGTTCTGATTACCGGGCATGACGGACGTGCGCTCATCGGCGAGGCCCAGCCCCTTACAGAAGCAAGACGCCCCTTATGAGTAACGATCCGACAGAAAAGAAACGGTTTGGCTGGCTGCGCAGCAAGGACAAGGCCGCAGAGGTCGAAACCGCTGCGGCAGCCGAGCCGGTTGAACAGCCGGTTGCGGAGATTGTTGCTCCCCTTGAGACCTCTGACGCGCCAGAGCCGGTCGCGCCGAAAAAGAGATCTTTCTTTCAGCGCCTGAAATCCGGCCTCGCCCGATCATCCAGTTCGCTGTCTGAAGGCATCACCGGGATTTTCACCAAGGCAAAGCTCGACGCCAGGACCCTGGAGGAGCTTGAAGATCTGCTGATCATGACCGACCTCGGCGTCGAGACGGTGACCGGGATCACTGCGAAACTGGCAAAGGACCGGTTCGACAAGGAAATCTCCAGCCAGGAGATTAAACAATTTGTCGCTGATGAAATTACCAGGGTGCTTGATCCGCTGGCAAAGCCGTTTGAGGTCAATCCCTCTTACAAGCCTCACGTGGTCCTGATGGTCGGGGTCAACGGCACCGGCAAGACGACGACGCTCGGCAAGATGGCGGCGCGCGAAATCGCTTCAGGTCATAAAGTGATGATCGCGGCCTGCGATACGTTCCGGGCCGCCGCCACCGAACAGCTCAAGGTCTGGGGGGAGCGCGCCGGCGCGCCGGTGATTTCAGCCGCCCCCGGCGCCGATGCCGCCGGTCTTGCCTTTGACGCTCTCAAACAAGCCAGGGACGAGAGTGTCGATGTTTTGTTTATCGATACGGCGGGCCGCCTCCAGAACAAGACAGAGCTCATGGCGGAACTTGAGAAGATTATCCGCGTGATCAAGAAGCAGGATGAAACAGCGCCTCACTCGGTGCTTCTGGTGCTTGATGCCACGACCGGCCAGAATGCGCTCAGCCAGGTTGAGGTCTTCAAGGCGGTCACCGATGTAAGTGGCCTTGTCATGACAAAGCTCGACGGGACGGCACGCGGCGGCATTCTGGTGGCAGTTGCCGCCAAATATGGCCTGCCGCTGCACGCCATTGGCGTTGGTGAGGATATTGATGACTTCCAGCCTTTCGAGGCGGCGGCTTTTTCTGCTGCTCTGGTCGGGCTGGATGGACTGGACGGGGGTATTAACCTGGACGCAATTGAAGTTTCAGTATAATCAGGCCAAATTCGGCGTCACACTTTCACAACGAGAGATGGTCAATAAACCTCCATGACACAACGCATGCGCACCGCTCTTGATTTCGGGCCCTTGCTGGCTTACCTCGCGGCCTTCTATTTGACCGGCAAGGATCCCTATGTCAGCACCGGCGTTGTCATGATCGCCTCGCTGATCTCGCTGAGCATCTACTACATCAAGACCCGCAAGATTGCTCCCATCCCGGCTTTCACCTGCGCCATCATACTGGTCTTCGGCAGTTTGACGATTTACTTCCATGACGACGGTTTCATTATGATGAAGCCGACGATCGTCTATATCTTTATGGGTGCAGGGCTCATCGCGAGCGCCCTGACCGGCAAGAATGTGATGGGCAGCGCCATGGGGCCCTATATGAAAATGTCGCCAGAGGGCTGGAAGATCTTCCTGACGCGCTTCGGGCTGTTCTGCTTTCTTGCCGCCGGTATCAATGAAGTGCTGCGCCGCTCGGTCAGCTTCGAGGTCTGGCTGAATTTCAAGCTGTTCGGGTTTACCGCCCTGTTCTTCCTGTTCTCAATGTCTCAGGCCCCTCTATTGTCAAAACATCTGATCCTTGATGAAGACGACAGTCCGGATCCTGACACAGCTTTGGCTAGCGCTGAAAATGGAACTGAAACTTCGGGTCAGTGAGATCCGGATTGCCAAACGGGGCGATAATATCCCTGCCCGCCACCTCCCGGTCATGCACCAGCGCCCAGACGACCGACGGGAAGGCCAGCTCCTGCCACGGAATATCCTGATATTTGACAAGATCGACCTCGAGGCTCTCGAAACCGGGTGAAAGATCCGGATCAAGCAACCGGGCCCGGTACATCAGTTGAACCTGGCTGATGTGCGGCACATTATAAAGCGCCAGCAAGTCGCGGATCTCAATGTTGGCATTTGCCTCTTCCATGGCTTCGCGTTTTGCCCCGTTTTCTGCGGTCTCGCGCTCCTCCAGGAAGCCTGCGGGCAAGGTCCAGAAGCCCTTGCGCGGCTCGATGGCGCGCCGCGCCAGGACAATCCGGTCCTCCCATTGTATCACCGAACCGACGACAATTTTTGGGTTGACGTAGTGAACCCATCCGCATGTATCACAAACCTGTCGCTCCTTATCGTCCCCGTCGGGAACTTTCGTGGAGAAATCAAATCCGCGCGTGAGCGGATTGTCCGTGTCCGCCTTTGTGGTCTTGTCCGTCATCACTTGTATCTTTCCATAAAGCA
>JAUWTJ010000113.1 GCA_030614785.1 Alphaproteobacteria bacterium
ACAAAACAGATGGAGGGGGCAGCAGACGACTTTACCATTCCGCCGACCGACCCAGAGGATATGGCGATTATCCATTTCACCAGCGGAACAACGGGGATGCCGAAGGGTGCCATTCATGTGCACAATGCCGTGCTTACCCACTATCTGACCGGAAAATACGTGCTCGATTTTCACCCCGGGGACGTTTTCTGGTGCACCGCTGACCCCGGCTGGGTCACCGGCACCTCGTATGGCATCATCGCCCCTCTCGTACACGGAATAACCAACATCATTGACGAAGCCGAGTTCGATGCTAAGCGCTGGTACCATCTGCTGGAAGAGCAGAAGGTGAACATCTGGTATACAGCACCCACGGCCATTCGGCGGCTGATGCGATTGGCTGTCTCCCCCCGCAAGCAGTATGACCTGAGTCACCTGCGCAGCATCCATAGTGTCGGTGAGCCACTCAATCCCGAAGCTGTTTCATGGGGGCAGGAAAACCTGGGGCTGCCGATCCATGACAACTGGTGGCAAACCGAAACCGGCGGTATCATGATTGCCAACTTTCCTGCCGTCGAGATCCGCCCAGGATCGATGGGCCTGCCGCTGCCAGGGATTGAGGCAGCGATCGTGCGGCGCGCGGCTGGGGAAGCGGTCGAGGTGATTACCGAACCAGGCATCCAGGGTGAGCTGGCGCTAAAGCCCGGTTGGCCCTCCATGTTCCGGGGCTATCTGCATGATGAAGAACGCTACCGCAAATGCTTTGTCGGCGCCTGGTACATTACCGGTGATCTGGCGAAACGCGATGCGGACGGCTACTTCTGGTTTGTCGGCCGCGCTGATGACATCATCAAAACATCAGGGCATATGGTGGGGCCGTTCGAGGTGGAGAGCGCGCTGCTTGAGCATCCGGCGGTGGCCGAGGTGGGAGTTATTGGCAAGCCCAATCCGGTGATCGGTGAACTCGTCAAGGCCTTTGTTAGCCTCAAGCCCGGCACAGAACCCAGCGAGCAGCTGCGCCTGGAGCTCATCGGTTTTGCCCGCAAGAAGCTCGGCTCGGCGGTAGCGCCCAAAGAGATCGAATTCCAGGACAATCTTCCCAAGACCCGCAGCGGCAAGATTATGCGGCGGCTGCTTAAGACGCGTGAACTGGGATTGACCGAGGGCGACATATCGACACTGGAGGCGGACGAATGAATGCGAAATCGCCAAGCAGCCTTTCTGGGGCACAGGTTGATCGCGAGCATGCGCATCACCTGCTCCACCAGATGCTACGCATCCGGCGTTTTGAAGAGAAGTCGGCCGAACTCTACACCCTCATGAAGATCCGCGGTTTTCTGCACCTTTGTATCGGCGAAGAGGCGGTCGCAGTTGGCGTATGTGAGGCGCTTGAGCCGGAGGATGGCGTGGTAGCCACCTACCGCGAACATGGCAACGCCTTGGCGCGCGGCATATCCGCCGGCGCCATCATGGCTGAAATGTACGGCAAACAGGAGGGCTGCAGCCGCGGCCGCGGCGGGTCGATGCACATATTCGACGACAAGACGCGATTCTACGGTGGCAACGCCATCGTCGGATGCGGCCTGCCTCTGGCGGTAGGACTGGCCCTGGCCGACAAGATGCAGGGAAGGAAGCGTGTTACCTGCTGCTTCTTCGGTGACGGGGCTGTCGCTGAAGGTGAGTTCCACGAATCGATGAATCTGGCAGCTCTCTGGCATCTCCCGGTCTTTTTTGTCTGCGAGAACAACCTTTATGCCATGGGAACCGCCCTGGAGCGGGCGCAGTCGGTCACGGACCTGGTCCGGAAGGCGGCAAGCTACAATATTGCCTCTTCAGCCGTGGACGGCATGGACGTGCTTACCGTAGAGGCGGCGGCCAAGGAAGCGGTGAACATCGTGCGGCGCGAGCAGGAACCGTATTTTCTGGAGTGCCGCACTTACCGTTTCCGGGCGCATTCGATGTTTGATCCGGAACTCTATCGGTCCAAAGCCGAGGTCGAAAAGTGGAAGAAGCGCGGCCCCATCGTTACCCTCGTCAAACGACTCAAGAAGCAGGGCCTGCTGAGCGATGTCGAGCTGGAGCAACTGGAGCAGCAGGTTGCCCGCGAAATCGAGGAGGCAGTGGCTTTTGCTGAAAACGGTACATGGGAGCCGGTAGAGGATTTGACGCGCTTTGTTTACTCTGAACGGGGATAGGCATGAGCAAAAACGAGATGATTCAGATCACCTATCGGGAAGCTGTGCGGGAGGCCATCCGCGAAGCGCTGCGACGGGACGAACGGGTGTTTCTTCTGGGGGAGGATGTCGGCCGCTACGGTGGCTGCTTCGCGGTCAGCAAAGGGTTGCTTGAAGAATTCGGACCTGAGCGGATCATTGACACGCCCCTGTCGGAATCAGGATTTACCGGCGCCGGCATCGGTGCGGCACTCGGAGGAATGCGCCCCATCGTGGAGATTATGACGGTCAATTTCAGCCTCCTGGCAGCCGACCAGATCATCAACAATGCCGCAACGTTTCTGCACATGTCTGGAGGATGTTTCAACGTGCCGCTGGTTATCCGCATGTCAACCGGCGGAGGCAAACAGTTGGCGGCCCAGCATTCCCACAGTCTCGAGGGGTGGTATGCGCACATTCCTGGCATCAAGGTACTGACCCCGGCAACACTCGAGGATGCGCGGGGCATGCTCTGGTCCGCCTTGGAAGACCCCGATCCAGTGCTCATTTTTGAACACCAGTCTCTGCTGAACATGGAAGGACAGCTGCCGGCCAACGCAGGAGCTGTGGACATCGACCGGGCCCAGATACGCCGGCCGGGCAGCGATCTGAGTGTCATTACCTATGGCGCCAGCCTCTTCAAGGCCCTTGAAGCGGCGGAAATACTCGCCGGGGAAGGCATCGAGGTTGAGGTGATTGACCTGCGAACCCTGCGGCCGCTGGACGACGCGACCTTCCTGACCTCGATCGCCAGTACGCATCGGGCGCTGATCGTCGACGAAGGGTGGCGCAGCGGGGGAATATCCGCCGAGATTTGCGCGCGCATCATGGAAGGTGCCTTCTACGAGCTGGATGCCCCCGTCGAGCGGATCTGTGGCGCCGAGGTGCCCATGCCCTACGCCAAACACCTGGAGGAAGCGGCGATGCCGCAGGTCGAGGCTATAGTCACAACCGCAAAAAGGATGGTGCGATCCAATGGCTGAGTTCTGCATGCCCAGCCTGGGGGCCGATATGAAGGAAGGCATCCTGGTCAAATGGAAGGTCGAGCCCGGCGACCAGGTCAAACGCGGCGATATCATCTCAGAAGTGGAAACACAAAAAGGCATCATCGAGATCGAGGTCTTTACCGACGGCACGATCGAGCAGATTCTGGTCCATCCCGGCGAGAAGGTTCCCGTCGGCACGGTGCTGGCAACGATCCGCGTCCCAGGGGAAGAGGCAAAAGCGCCCCGCGAAGAGAGGCCGCCGGAACCCACCTTCAAGTACAAGTTCTGCATGATCTCTGCGCAACACAAGGAAGGCCCGGCGAAACGGCCGCCGGAGCCGACCCCGGTCACCACAGCGGGAAAACGGCTCAAGATCTCGCCGTCGGCGCGCAAACTGGCCGCCGAACTGGCTGTCAATCTCAGTACGGTTCAGGGAACCGGGCAGGGCAACGCCATCACCCGCGCCGACATCGAACGGGCCGCAGAGGCGCAAAATGCCGCCGCACCTTTGGCTCCAGTTAAGCCAGAGGCCGGCATGCGGCAGGCCATTGCGACGGCAATGGCCCGCTCCAACCGAGAAATTCCCCATTACTACCTAGCAACGCACATCGACATGAGCAACACCATGCGCTGGCTGGCGTCAGAAAATAAAAAGCGTTCCATCAAGGAGCGGATATTGCCTGTGGTGCCACTGATTAAAGCAACCGCGCTGGCGCTGGGTAAGGTGCCGGAACTCAACGGCTTCTGGATCGACGACCGTCTGCAGCTCCAGGAAGCGGTGCATGTCGGGTTCGCCATCTCGCTTCGACAGGGCGGTCTGGTGGCACCGGCCATTCACCATGCCGACCTCAAGAGTCTGCCCGAGCTGATGGAGGCCTTGCACGACCTGATTACTCGCACGCGCGGCGGTCGCCTGCGCAGTTCGGAGCTGACCGATGCCACTATTACGGTAACTTGTCTGGGTGATTTGGGGGTCGAGACAGTTTACGGTGTCATCTACCCCCCGCAAGTGGCGTTGGTCGGATTCGGTAAAATCATGGAACAGCCTTGGGCCGAGAACGGCATGCTCGGTATTCGCCCCGTCCTGACAACCTCGCTGGCCGCGGACCATCGTGCCACCGACGGCCACCGCGGGGCCCAGTTTCTGGAAGCACTTAACCAGTATCTGCAAAAGCCGGAAGAGTTATGAAAGAAGAGCTGATCAGAGAGACCATCTTCCGGGTCCTGCGCCCGATCACTCCCGAAGCCGATTTCGACGAGCTTGCCCCCGACGAGAACATGCAAGAGGTCTTGGACATCGATTCTTTTGATGTCCTCAATTTTTTCATCCAGCTCTATGAAGAACTGGGGGTGGAGATTCCGGAGGAGGACTACGGGGAGATCATCACGCTTAACGACCTCATCGGCTACCTCGCCATCCGTATCGAGTGAGGTCCGCCGATTCTCTGCCTGCAGCTTCCCAAAGCCAGCTACCGATCGGTTGCGGGCGTTGGGATTTCGGTTGCAGAGCTTTAAGGCGCGCCCGTGTTTTTTATCGACAATAGCGGCATAACCGACCCGCGCCTCAACCTGGCATTAGAAGAGTATTGCCTGAGGAACATTGTTCCGCAGCATAACTACCTGCTCCTGTATATCAATGAGCCTGCCGTTATCATAGGAAGAAGCCAGAATACGTTCCAAGAAATCGATCACGAATTTGTCAGGCAGAAGGGGATTCATGTCGTTCGCATGAACTCAGGCGGTGGTACCGTCTACCATGACTATGGAAATCTGAATTTCAGCTTTATAACAAAATACGAAAAAAAGAACATTCTTAATTTCAGAAAGTTTACCGCGCCGGTTATCAGGGCATTGCACGGCTTGGGCGTTCCCGCAGAACTTTCCGAGGGAAACGACATCGTCGCTTTCGGCAAGAAAATATCGGGGAACGCCCAGCATTCAACGCAAAAGGCCATGTTCAGCCACGGCACACTGCTTTTTGATGCTGAAATAGAGAACCTAGTCAGAGTCCTGAACGTAAAAGAGGAGAAGATTGAATCCAGGGGCGTGCAATCCGTCAGAAGCAGGGTGGCTAACATCTCCGAGTACCTCGAACGCCCCATCGACATGGATACCTTCAAAAACTGTTTGCTGGATTCCATTTTTGAACCGTACGGCGGAATGCGGGAAAGGAAACTTACCGACAAGGACTGGGAGAACATCCATCTGTTGTCCGAAGAGAAATACCATACTTGGGACTGGAACTACGGCAAATCCCCTGAATGCCGCATCCGTAGAACTGCCAAGTTTGATGTTGGTCGGATCGACGTACACCTCGGGGTAACAGGCGGCACCATCAAGAACATCAGGATTTGTGGTGATTTTCTCGGCTACAGAGATGTGGAGGAGCTGGAAGCGGTTCTGACCGGCCGACGCTACGATGTCGATGAAATTAGAAGGGTTTTGAGCAGCGTCGATCTACATCGCTACTTCGGTCTGCTGACGGCTGACAGGTTTGCGGGCTATCTTTGTGGCCATTCTCCAGAAGAAACCCACCTTTAATTTGTCCATCCTTTAGGCGCAGGACTAGTATACTGTCCTGCCATAAATTGAGGTGTCCCAGGATTCGACAGATAAGCATGTGCTCGTCGATGAAACCGATGATCTTCCTCTCACCGCCTCACTTCGGGCATTCCAGAGGGTCGACTTCCCAGACCTTATTGATGCACTCCTGCCAGGTTTTGGATGGTATTTTCTTTAGTTGATGATAAGAAATGATCAGTACTTCTGTTGCTTCAGTAAAACTCTCGTCCTTATCTCCTGGCCTTACAATCCTCTGCTTACGACTATCACTCCCGGACCGATTTGAATACCAGCCATAATAGCGCACAAGTTGAAAGGATTTGTCAGGAATCTGTTGGGTGATGGTGGCTGGTACTAGCACAAACCTTCTTTGGCATAAAACTGTAAAATCAACCTTCACGTATACGCGGATCCGCCATGGCATAGCTGATATCAGCCAACAGGTTGCCGATCAGGGTCAGGACTGCACCAATCACCAGGATACCCATAATCAACGGATAATCGCGCATCATGACGCCGTCATAGAATAGCTTACCCATACCGGGTATGGCGAAGATGGTTTCAAAAATGACACTGCCACCTATCAGGCCAGGGACAGAAAGCCCCAGAATGGTGATAACCGGCAGCAGTGCATTGCGCAAAGCATGCTTGTAGATAACAACTCTTTCAGACAATCCCTTGGCACGAGCGGTAAGAATGTAATCCTGACGAATCACTTCAAGCATATTGGAGCGCATGTAGCGCGAAAAACCTGCCAACCCGCCGAATGCTGACACAAAGACCGGCAAGACCAGGTGATGAGCCATATCCAAAAACTGTTGTCCCGAACTCATGTAATCGTAACCTATTGATTTCAAGCCAGCGACCGGGAAGAGCCCCAGACGAACGCCAAGGTAATCCATCAGTAGCAGCGCCAGCCAGAAAGACGGCATGGCGAAACCGAGAAAAACGAAAATAGTGGTACTTCGATCGAACATGGAGTTCCGTCGTACCGCTGAGAGGATGCCGATCGGTACGGCAACGGCCAGAATCA
>JAUWTJ010000114.1 GCA_030614785.1 Alphaproteobacteria bacterium
CTTTGCGGTTACGACGAGCCAGGAATCCCCTTTTTCTTCTGTGTGACGGATCTGTCGTACAAGCGCTGACGCCAGACAGTCAGAAAGCCTCACCGATTCGGAAATAGACGGTTACCTCGCCGCTGCTGCCGTAGGCGACATCGAGCCCCACGTTCAACTTGTCCACGTCGGAGACACGATAGCGGAGGCCCCCGCCGAAGCCGTAAGCATTACTTCCATCTCCAAGGTCACTAAATGCCGGAGCAGCGATACCGGCGCCGGCAAAGGCAACGGCGCCGAAATCATTCCGGAACATCCAGCGCAATTCGGCTTGTCCCTGAACAACGGATTTGTTCATGTACTTGCCGGCAGGAAATCCTCTTATCGAAACGAAGGGCAGCATGAAGAAGGGAGTGTCATC
Source organism: Alphaproteobacteria bacterium (assembly GCA_030614785.1). Classification (GTDB taxonomy): domain Bacteria; phylum Pseudomonadota; class Alphaproteobacteria; order M2410; family M2410; genus JAUWTJ01. Next base: position 401 of record JAUWTJ010000114.1, read on the forward strand.
GCCGACGCCCCAGGCACGAACGCTACCACCGAGGACGAGGCGCTCGGAAAGGCCCCAATATCGGGAATAACCGGCTTCAAGGCTCAGGAAGGCCTGATCCCGCCGGAAACGGCCACCGCGGCCAAGCCGTGACTCACCGGTGTATCGCAGCAGCTTGATTCCCCCATGGCTGCCGGAGGTGGGATACCAAACATTGTCCCGGGTATCGTATTCCAGTGTCGGGCCCAGGCCCGTGAGTTTATACTCCACTCGTATATCAGGCAGGAGATCGATGGGCAGGTCCAGGGTCGCAACCGGGTTGATGTAACGGCCCTGCAGACCGGCATATAGATTACTGAGCACGCGCGTCTGGACCGAAGCATCCACGACGGTTCCCGTGACAAGAAACTCGACGGGATTGTCAAAGAATGGCGAGTTGGAGCTGATGCCGTAATATTTCAGATTAAGATTTCCGTACCCGGCAATGAGCCCTGCACGGTAACGGTCTCCTGCGAGGTAAAGCTTGAAACCCACGCCCCCCATCCAGCTATCAGTGTCTGTGCGGGCGCCGGCAACGGCTAACGTCGAGCGGGGTGTGTCCTTGTTCGCGTCACTGGCCGGAAAGGTCAAGAGCCCTGCCAGTGCCACTCCATTACCGAGCGTTGGATCAACGATCGGGAGAGGCACGGCGAGAAAATTGTAGCCGTCATCTTCCGCCCTTCCCAAGACCTCATCGGTGACTTCCGACTGTTCGGTCGTTGATTTGATCTGGTCTTCCAGCTGACCGGCGAAGACTGAATCTGCCCAGAAAGCGGTTGTTACCGCCAGTGTCACCGCCAACACTATTGTGAGCAGCCGCCGCGCCGTTAAACGGACGTAGAAGCTCTCGATGCAATATGCACCTATCCTCAGACTCGAATCTGGCGCAGGTGCCAATCCTGAGTACTCCGCAGTCGGGTCTGCGGTCGGTAAACAAGCGCTGGAGATAACAGGTGTCCGCGTCGTTTTTATTTCAGCCCACCGCATGTGACTTCGACCAGCGTTATAGTATCCTAAATGATCCATGTTTGCTTTTGGCTGAGTCTGTCCAAAATTAGAGGCGGAAAGCCATGTTTACAACAATGGGCCTGCCACTGTCGGACAAATTGCTCACCTAATTCTTTGGAAACAGGAATTTGATGTTAATCGCCGCGCCCCACCCTTCAGGGCCATTATCAGCACTCGCTAGCCAATAGCGGGCGCCTCCCCCTATGCTGACGGGCTGCCCACCGATATTGAGCAGTTTGGATATCTGGGCGTTCACAGGCACGGCCCACTCATTTTCATTCCAGTTGTAGGTGGATTCCGTATTGACCGAGAATGTCCAGGCGTCAGGCGTCGTGTAGGAGACAAAGGGCTGCAGGAACGTATTGTTGATGTCGGCGCGGTTATCATCGCCAGCAACTGACCAGATATGATTTGCCAAAATACCGACGGTCCAGGGCCCTTGTTGGGCCAGCGCCACCGCCGTAGGTCCGAGCCCGAATTTTTCGGCGCCAAGCAAATTATCGGTCGCGGTTGGCAGCAGCATAACGGGGCCCGCGCCCCAGATTATACCGCCGGAAGTCGGCTGCTTTGGCGAGAAGAAGAAACTCTGAAGGGCATCGCCGAGGCCAAATTGCTGTCCGCTCCCCGGGAAAATGTCATCCTGGTGCACAATTGGCAGGATGGTTCTGGAGATAACATTCCAATCCGAATTGAGCGAGAAAGGGATGACCGGTTGAATGTTTAACACCGACCTCGCACCGTCATCGGCGGGGCCGATATTCTCATCATAATTGAATACCAACGGCACACTGATAAGAGAGGCAATGGGGTTGGCGAGTTTCTTGGCAAGCTCTTCGTCGCTCTCCTGCGCCAGCGCCGTCGTCGACATCAGGGCGGCGGTCAGGGCGGAAAGAATCAGGCGATTCATTGGTGTCTCCCATTTTTACGGCGTGTACCAGATCGGGGAAGTATAGGCTCGGCCCCGAACTGTCATGACAACATCGTCCGGCATCAACCTGACCCCGTTGTTTCCTTCAACAGGATCAGAGAATCACGCCGATCTCTGTCAGTTCACGGTATAGCCACGCCCTTGCAGACAGGTCGTGACGGCGCGGGTGTAATTTGCCTGCACTTGATTTTGATATTCCTGTTGTTGCCGCCGCGCCTCGCGCTTTCTCATGCCGCCAATCATTGCACCACCCGCCGCGCCGGCAGCAGCTCCCCTACCCGCATCATCACTCGCAATCTCGCCGACTACCGCGCCAACGACGGCACCCCGAGCTGCACCTCGAAGCCGGGACCCATCTGGCGCGGTCTGCGCTGGCGGGGCGGCATAGGCGGGATTATATCCTGTCTGTTGTGTGGCCCATTGGGCACATTCATTCTTGTCTTTCGCTAACTGACTGTCGCTCACACCCTCTTTGTAAATCATCAATTGCTGGCCATGGGAAGGCGATGAAAACGCCATGACCAGGCCAATCAAAAGGATGGATTTTGCTGGGAATCGTGGCATCTCTAGATCCTTCGAATGCGTGACATCAAGAAGGCCGAAACGACCGACCCTTTTGACCTGAAGCTTTACGGAATCCTGTAAGTGAAGTCTTTCCAAACAGCCAAACCCAAGACTGCCTCCGTCGCTTCTCCTCGGAGAGCGTCGATGACCAGGTTGCGAAGGGCGCTGCGTACCACAAACTCGCCCTTGCCACTGATACCGCTAAATTGATCCGTACCGCCAACGACTTCAAAATTGCCCTTGCAGCCAACTGTATGCACGCCTTCGCAATCCCATCTGGCGAAAACGCGGGCCCCTTGATCATTTGTGATAATGCAGTGACCGGAACCGGTTTGTTGGCCACTTTCCAATGCAATTTCCAGTGAGCCGGGACAGACGATCTGTCCCGCATTTAAAGCGCCGACGCCATCTTCGACAAATATGGTTCCTGCGAAACCACCTAGGAATATGGCTTTAGAAGGTCCAATTTGATAGGCTTGGCCAACACCTTCAATAGCAGCAATTGCATTCACCGTTTTCTCTTCAGCGGCATGGGAAGGCAACCATGAAGCTGTCGAGAAAATAGTGGCAATCAATAAGGCAAGGCAACGATTCCAATTCATGAGTCGATCTCCACAATGCTCTCGGATATTGGCCACCGGCACCCCAAACAATCACCCCAATAGGCCGGAGACCGTCAATGCATTAACTATGAAACCGGACCAATCGGTGGGAGCAGGCCACCCGCCGAGAGACAAAGTCACGTCTTTGGTGGGTGCGGTCACAACCATGTCAATTGCGATTGTCACCGACGATCACTGTGCCACCGCACCTGCCCTGGCAATTCCAAAACACCGGAAAATAGCTAACCCTTAAATCTTGAAACACTCTAGTCGGTGAAGCTGACTGCGACGCCTCCCGGGGCGGGAGCAGAGAGTTGCACGCCGCCACCGGAATAGCGGACCTTGATGACGACGCAGTTTCTGTTATTGATGATGCCCTCTCCGGTACTCCCAATGACGCTGAGCCTCGTACCGGCCCCATAGTAGTTCCCCTCGAAGTCCTTTACATCATCTAGGTTGTAGACCTCGCCCACGAAATCGTTCGAGGCAATTCCGGTCTCCAAGATCTTGAGGCCGAGAACTTTAAATTTCCTCTTTGTACCGTCTTTCAACGTCAACACACCGTCGCCCCAGCGGACGCCCGCTATGAATCCGACGCTAGTCATGTTGCCCTTCACCGTGCCGGTTTGCTCGAGCGTTGCCGGATCCAGATTATCGCAAACTTTATGCTCATCGGCCAGAGCCGTACCGACAAGTCCAACTGTGAAGGCAGAAACCGCACATGCTTTCAAAATATTGGGAATCATTTTTTGTTCCTCCGTTCCATGACGGACCTCGCTTGGTCCTGCCGATTGTTTCACTCAAAACATCGAACAGTGTGCAACGTGACGCGGCAGCGTTGGCGCACGACGTCAGGAAGCACTATAGCATTAAGGGGGCACATACTTGCGTTTGCATTTTACGACAATCCGTGTGGGAGCCTTTCCATGTAGGCATCAGAGCCCTCCTTCGGCCGAGCTTCAGGCCGAAGGAGGGCCGCTCGGTTCGCTGCTGACCGCCACTTCCAGATTATTGCCGATCTTCCAGGAATATCGCCTCCAGGAAATCTTTACCTTCCTCGATCTCCGCAAGATGCTCGGCTTTGAAGAGGTTACGGTAAGCGACGGAAATGACTTCGCCCACACGATCCACATTGAGTCATCCTGAACGCAATCCGTTGGACCGTTTTGGCATTCAGGAAGTGTTGTGGAGGGCACGGCTGGTGTCCAGCCAATACCTGCCGAGAGTCACCGCCGAACCATTGGCGCGGGGTCGTGTACAGAAAGTTCAGCAAAAAGGTTTTCAACCAGAGTGGTCATGGCATGCTGGTGATGTTCAACGTCACCAACTCTTCGGAAAGAGAGCACACCATGACCAAGCAAGAGGTTAAGACCGATTTCATCGATGTAAAAGCGCTGGTTTCGGAAGACGGGGATTATTTGCGGACGATGGTTCAGTCGATTGTCGAGGCGACATTGGAGGCCGAGATGACGTCGGCGCTGGGGGCCGGCAAGGGGGAGCGGGCCGAGGGAGATGCCGCCAAAGCCTGCACATACGACTGCAGCGTCGTAATTCCGACCCATAGTTGGGAAGATCACAAAGATGTTGATCACCACCGCGATCACGAATTGAGCGGCGAGGATCGTGAAGACAGGCGCGGCCAAGCCAATCAGTGTCCATAGCTGCAGGCTCATCAGCGACATGGCGAGGAAGCATCCCAAGGAGACGTCGGCGATCAGCGCCATGGCCGGCGTACGGCTCGGCCAAGCCGTGCCGGACAGCCGCCGAAAGCTCTTTGGGATCAGGTTGGTCAGAATGATCCCCGCGAACAGGCACGTAACGAAGAGCGGTAGTTTCAGCCCAAGATCCGACACGACGTGATTGAGTGCGAGGCCAAGGATAGCGCTTAGATGAATAGCGAGCACAGCGTCGAGAAAGTCCAGGTGTCCGATACCCTCCTTATGCTGAGCGTCTGATAGTCCCACATCCTGGGGCTCAACCTGTTCCGGCATCAGTTTGTTTCGTTTTATCAAAAACTTGGCTATCGGCCCTCCCATCAGGCTAGCAAGGATTAAGCCGAAGGTCGCGCTGGCGATGCCAATCTCCATGGCATTTGAAATACCGTAATCCTCGGCGATATTTGGAGCCCAGGCAATGGCAGTACCATGTCCGCCAATCAGAGACATCGTGCCGCCCAAGACACCTACAGCCGCTGGCAGATCGAAAAGTGCCGCGATCGATATGCCCGTGAAATTCTGCACGAACATATAGGCAATTGTCACGGCGAGCAGGATTACGAGTGGCCTTCCACCGGCCAGGAGATCCTTCAGGCTGGCGTTGATACCGATCGTGGTAAAGAAATACACGAGTAGGATATCCCGGGCCGCAAGATTAAACTCTATGGCCACTCCTGAAATCGCGAAAACGATCGCCAGGATAATCGAGAACAGCAGCCCACCGGTCACTGGTTCCGGGATGCTGAACTCCCGCAAGAATTCGATTACGTCGTTAAGTCGTTTCCCCACGAATAAAACGACTATGCCTATCTGCGCATGCTCCTGGTGGTCGGGGCTCTTTCAGTGATCCGGCGGGCCAAGCAGACGGGTTCTACGCGCCGACCCTGGCTTGCCAGGCTCTTGGATCGCCGCTCGACGAAGATTGCCGCCATCGCGCTGGCCAACAAGAACGCACGCACGGCCTGGGCGATGATGGCGCATGGGACATTTTACAAGGAACCTGCATCACAGGGCGCTTGAAACACGCGCGGGCACGGCTCGCGCTCACGAGGTTGGAAAGGACAATAGACGGACTAATGCACCCAGCCGGTCGCCCCGGAGATCAGGACACTCCATTTTAGCCAGTGCAGCAACCAGACTGCGTGGTTTTGACCGGAACCTGATCTGCGGAGAGCATTATGGCCAGCGGCCAAAGATCAGCGCCGCACAAACAGGCCGGACACATGGCAGCACCGACCAGCTCTGCATCGCCGTTTAAAAAAATCCCTTGCCAACAGGGAGCCGTCCACACATGGCTAACAGCGGTAGTTCCGGGTCACCTTCTCTCACGACCGGTTTCGGGCGGTAAGCGGACATTCTGTGCTTTAACGTCCGCTCCACACCGTAAAGCTGGCTAGATTTGCGGAACCTCATCGCCCAGTCCGCCACCCGCTTCGTCGGCCACACCCGACTGATGGCACTTGTGTCA
>JAUWTJ010000097.1 GCA_030614785.1 Alphaproteobacteria bacterium
TCGATCAGCTTTTCGGTGCCGCGATGCAAGAGACCGATATGGGGATCGGCGCGTTCGACGACCTCCCCGTCAAGCTCAAGCACGAGGCGAAGCACGCCATGCGCCGCCGGGTGAGCCGGACCAAGGTTGAGATTAAAGGTGCGAGACTGCTGCAATTCGGGCATTCTAACTCTCCGCCTCACTGTCTGCGCCGTCTTCATTCGGCAAGATATATTTTGCGCCTTCCCACGGGCTGAGCGTGTCAAAGTTGCGGAATTCCTGAGTGAGCTGAACCGGCTCATAGACGACCCGTTTCTGCTCTTCGTCGTAGCGCACTTCGACATAGCCGGTCAGCGGAAAGTCCTTGCGCAGCGGATGACCGGTAAAACCGTAATCTGTCAGGAGGCGGCGCAGATCGGGATGGTCCGAAAACATTACGCCATACATGTCAAAGGTTTCACGCTCGTACCAGTTGGCAGACGGAAAAATATCAATGACGCTCGGGACCGGAGTTTCCTCGTCCGCCCTGACCTTGACCCGAACGCGCTGGTTCTGGTGCAGGCTCAGCAGATGGTAGACCACATCAAATCGCTTGGCGCGCCCGGGATAATCGGCTCCACAAACATCGATCAGCGTTGAGAACCGACAGGCCGGATCGTCACGCAGAAACTTCAGGACCTTCTTAATCTGTTCGGCTCTGGCCATGACCGTCAGTTCACCAAAGGCAACGTCCGTTCCCGTGACCTCGTTCTCCAGCGATGCAGCGATGTGCTCGCCCAGTTCTTTCAAGCTTTCGTCCATCAGGCACTTGCTCTTGCGACTTTTGCCGCTGTGTTATGTGAAACCCGCCGCAAGGAAAAGCGACGAGACAGAATTAACGTTTGATCGAACCGGTTCTGCGGATCCGCTTTTGCAGCTGCATGATGCCATAGAGCAGCGCTTCAGCTGTCGGAGGACAACCCGGCACATAGACATCAACCGGAAGGATCCGGTCAACGCCGCGAACAACAGAATAGGAATAGTGATAGTAGCCGCCGCCATTGGCACACGATCCCATGGAAATCACGTAGCGCGGCTCTGGCATCTGGTCGTAGATCTTGCGAATCGCCGGTGCCATCTTGTTGGTCAGCGTCCCGGCGACAATTATGACGTCAGAATGGCGCGGGGTCCCTCGCGGCGCAAAACCGAAGCGCTCCATGTCATAGCGCGGCATTGCCGCCTGCATCATTTCCATGGCGCAGCATGCCAGACCAAACGTCAGCCACATCAAGGAGCCCGTCCGGGCCCATGTGATCAGGTCATCGGCCCGCGCCAGGACATAGCCATGGTCCGCCAGACCGTCCGAAACCATCGATGTAAAAGGATCATCCGGCCGCGCGTGAACCAGGTTCTGCGGTACAGCGGCCCCTCCAGTTTGGTCGTTTACGCCCATTCGAGTGCGCCCTTCTTCCATTCGTAGATGAAGCCAACGGTGAGAATCCCGAGAAAGACCATCATCGACCAGAAGCCGACGGCACCAAGCCCCTTGAGCGCGATGGCCCAGGGAAACAGAAAGGCCACTTCGAGATCAAAAATGATGAACAGGATGGAAACCAGGTAGAACCTGACCTGAAACGTCATGCGCGAATCATCAAATGCATTAAAGCCGGATTCGAAGGCCGAAACCTTTTCGGGGTCCGGATTATAGGGAGCGATCACAAAGGCCAGGACCAGAAAGACAATCCCGATGATCGCGCCAAGTGCCAGAAACAAAATAATTGGCAAATATTCGAGCAATAACTCATTCATCGCACAGCTCTTTTCTTATTGGTCTTTTCGTACCGGTCTTGTCTTATGGCAACGAACCTGGATGTCCTTGCGGTTCGCCGTGACGAATCATCCCTCTTTAGAACGATTCCCCCTCATATCGCGCGCGAAATATAGACTTATCGCCTCATGTTGCAAGTGCATCTTTTCGCACCCCGGCAGGTCCATGTCGCGCAGGGAAACTAGGCCTGTTCGCGGCAGGCTGCAACGGCAAAAACACCCCACACGCCCCTCGCGAATTGTCGCACCCGCGGCCTGAACTGGCCGCTCGGAGGCAGCCTCAATTGCAGCTACAATGTCAGGGGGACCCGTTGTGATCGAATTCGACCGTGGTGTTTCAGAAAGAGCCGGAGCGGCAATGTGGAAAGCAGGCTTAAGGGTGTTCCTGTCCTTGCGCTACAGGGCTTGCCTGATGACTGGAGCCTGCCAAATCGTTATACGAGAGGCTTAAATCGCAAATCTATCTGTGATACTCCGTTCTCCCGGGCTGGCCCTGCGCTGCCGGTGAGTCTTTGAAACGGCAGTTCGCCGATGCCAGGACATCTTGGACCAGGGTGGCAAGCGATGGCCGGAACGAGGAAATGAGAAGCAGCTATGTCGAGTTTTGAATTCTATGGTCGGGAGAGATTTGCATCCTGCCAATATCATAACAAATCAACTCTCGATATGGGGTCGGAGCGAGCACGGGTGCACGTGAGTGCAGCCGTTGAGTCAGTGATTGATTTCAAAATTGTTTTCAAAGTGACGCCTTAGAGCAGGGATTGCCAAACTTGGCTTCACACCCGGAGTCACACCGTCGATTCTGTAAAGGTAAGTGGGGATTGGTGATCGCAATACCTTGATCGCAATACCTTCGGTAGCAATGATCTGATCATTAGGAACCTCGAGGATATTTCTTGCGCCCAGGTGGGAATAAACCGCCTTTACAAAGCAAGCGAGATAATCCGTTTGTTCAGCTATCGAAGCGCCCTCTTCAGGCAGAGCAATATTCACCATCAACGTTCGTTCTACATAAAATCCAGAGGTAACACTGACCAGCACACATCCGCCAGAGTCACGAACATCAGTCGCGATAGTCTCGATACTTGGTCTACCTCGACCTTGCAGTGCTTGCCCCAAATATTCTCCGCGAACAAAAAACTCTTGAAGTTGATCGTTTTGCAGCAAGTAAACTTCCATTGTCGATCGAGGGAGACTCACGAACTCAATTTGCGCACCATGAACTTGTTCAAAGTCACAGGAACGCGACTGGATTGACAAGGGCATCAAGATCGAAGGCAGCGTGACATTGAATATGACAAACATCTTGAAGGGGCCGCGCTGGCCAGACGGAGGCAAAAAAGTGTCACTCAAATTGTGCCTCATACACAGGACACGGCTCTTTGAATGCATCAGTGACCCATAGAGAAATGGTGTCTTCTTTAGAAAAACCCATTCTCCAAAATCATGAAGCAACTTTTCTACCTCAGCGGATGAAATCTCTGGCTTTGTGACAGTCTCCCCTGCATGAGTAGGACCGATCAGGGAGCTGTTCAGCCACAAGACAAGTGCAAGAACACTCAACCTCCTCATCCCTCACCTCCCAACTCCATAGTCTCACACTGACCTGCCATTCCCGCACTCCCTGCAAACTAATCTTCGGTTGCGAAGGGTAATTCGCTTTCGCGGGCGTGGCAAGGGGTGGAGTCTGAGCGAGCAAGGGTGCACGCATCCTCCTTAAGATCCGTAGCATTCATCGAAGACGCTCTGATTAATGTGCGCCTCATTGTAAGCCTTGACAGTCTCATCAAAACTCTCTTCCAATTTCAGACTAGTGGCCACTTCTTCCACAGCTTGCCTGGCATCGGCTCTGACACCCTCGGTTGCCGCAACGTGTCTGAACGCTCCAACCAACCAGGGCAGTGCAGTACCGAGTTCAGCATCGTTCTTTGCAGAATCCATGCGCCCAACCCCCATCATCAACATGGCAGCAGGGTAAAAGCGGCAAGCGGATAATTTGATGTATCGCATCGGCTCTGGCGCGAATCGGCCCTGCTGATCTCCCAGTTTCATTCCATAAAGGAATTGGAAGGGAGATCCACCTGGGCGGGCGGCCCGTTTCAACAGTTGCATATATTCCTTTTGGTCAATCGAGAACGCTTCACTCTTGACAACAATCATGCGGTAAAACGCCAGCAGAAGCGGTGTGCTCTCCGGAACGACTTCCATACGAAGGACTTTCTTCAAGAGCTTCTTTGCACGCTTTCGATCTTGTTCCACACCAAGCCCGACGGCCAAGTAGTAAGCTTGCGCCACCATGGCCCGCGGGCTTCCCATCTCGGCCCCTTTTGACAAGATTTTATAGGCCCGCTCTGGCTCGCCATTTTCAGCAATCTGATCACTGCCAGTGTGAATCGCTTCCGGGCAACCACGCTCAATCGCGACAGTGTTCCACTTTGCAGCCACCTCGAGGTTTTGTGGAAAGTTCACGCCGCTGGTATATGCGCCAACAAAAAAGTACGCAGCTTCTGCATCACCTTTCGCGCTCGCAAGTCGAATGTACTCAAGTGCTTTAGTGCGGTCTCGCAACATATCGATGCCAAAGTAGAGTCGATATCCTCGTTGAAACAGTGCCATTGGCATGCCGTTCTGGACGCCCCGTTCCTCCAACTCCTCATCCCAAATGTTCACCCTGACTCTGGGCGTACACAAGATACCCGTGGACATGAATGCCTCCTCAGACCCTTCGGAACCGGTTTGCGCTTCCGAGCAAGACTGTGTCGCAATCAACAAAGCGGCAAGCAACAACAAGACTTGAGGACTAGGCATCAGCGCCTCCAAGCTCGACTACATCCCGCTTGCCGGTCTTCGGATCCGTGCGATGGAATTTGAACTTGCTCTCCCGGACGATCTGCGTGACCAGACCGGCAGACATGGCCCCCGCCTCTAACGCACCCATCACCGCCATCCCCGCCCCTGTATAAAATAATCTTCGGTTGTGAATGCTAGGTGGTTTTCGCGGGACTGGCAAGATACCACGGTGTGGGGCGCCACGGCCCGGTCCGGCCGCCTTCTACTGGACAATCCCCCAAAAACCGGCACGATGGCGAAAAACAAAACCTCTGGAGGAAACACATTTATGGCGATCCCCGCTCAGCTCAAGGATAAACTGCGCCTGCCGGTTATCGGCTCCCCTCTGTTTCTGGCATCGGGCCCGGAGCTGGTCATTGCCCAGTGCAAGGCGGGCATTGTCGGCTCGTTTCCGGCGCTCAATGCGCGGCCCGAACCGGTGCTTGATGAATGGATCTGCCGGATCAAGGCAGAACTGCAAGCCTTTGAAGATGAAACCGGAAAGACCGCCGCGCCCTTTGCCGTCAACCAGATCTGCCACGCTTCCAACAACCGGCTCGAACATGATGTCGAGATGTGCGTGAAACACAAGGTTCCGCTTGTTATCACCAGCCTGCGGCCACCGGAATTTGTCGTTGAGGCGATCCATTCCTATGGCGGTCTGGTGTTCCACGATGTCATCAATATCAAACACGCGCGCAAGGCTGCCTCGGAAGGCGTCGACGGGTTAATCCTGGTGTGCGCCGGGGCCGGTGGCCACTCGGGCGCGCTCAGCCCGTTCGCGCTTGTCCAGGAAGTCCGCGAGTTCTTCGATGGCACTATTTTGCTGGCCGGGTCGCTCGGATCAGGCCGCTCGATCCTCGGCGCTCAGGCGATCGGCGCGGATCTTGCCTATATCGGCACACGGTTTGTCGCCTCCGAGGAAGCCAACGCCGATCCGCGCTACAAGGAGATGATCGTCGCATCAGCCGCTGACGACGTTGTCTATTCGTCGCTCTTTACCGGCATCCACGGCAATTATCTCAAACCTTCGGTTGCCGCCGCCGGTCTCGACCCCGACGACCTGCCCGATGGCAAGAAAGCCAATATGAACTTTGGCTCCAGTGGCAACACCAAGGCCAAGGCCTGGAAAGACATCTGGGGCTCGGGTCAGGGCATCGGTGCGATGAAGGACGCGCCGCCGGTGGCCGAGATCGTTGATCGGATGGAAGCAGAGTACCGGGCTGCGAGGGACGAGTTGAACCGTCAGGTGTTTTAGCTGATTTCCCGTTTGACAGCGGCAATTGCCCTACACCCTCATCCTGAGGAGCCGCCGAAGGCGGCGTCTCGAAGGATGGCAGGCCCGGGTGCTCGCACGGCCTCCTTCGAGACGCATCTGACGATGCTCCTCAGGATGAGGTCAGTATTTGCTTCAGGAAATCAATCAGTCCGGAAAAGAGTTTAGCTCTCGTCGCCATAGCGGATGAGATAGGCCATATCACGCGCCTCGGGGTGTTCATCGGCGGCCTTGTCGAGCCAGTGCAGTGCCCAGTGCCGGTTCTTTTTGACGCCGGCGCCTTCGCGGTAACACAGCCCGAGGAGATAGGCACCCCAGAGGTCGCCAAGCTTTGCGGCGTCCCGGTAAAGCTCGGCAGCGTGCTTGCGGTTGGTTTTGACACCCCAGCCGTTAAAGAAGTGCAGACCGAGATCACACATGGATCCTGTATCGCCTGCCTCCACAGCCCTGTTTAACCAGATCATGGCCTTTTCGGGGTCAGGCTCCGCGCCGTCACGACCGCCGTAAATCCGGCCAAGCCAGACGGTGCCGACCAGCGCGCCTGCTTCGTGCGCCGCCGTGTACCATTTTATGGCATCAGGCCAGGACTGGTGGACGCCCATCCCCAGACGATAGCGATGAGCAATCTCACATGCGGCGTCCAGCTCACCGCCTTCAGCGCTTGCCAGTATGTCATCAAATGTGTTGGTCGAATCGGTCTGGGGCATCGGGATACCTTAATCACAACTGTGGCCTGCGCCAATAGACTAGTCCACACGCCTTGACCCCCGCATCAGCAAGCACGACCTGTCCCTAAAAGACCATACATTTAATCACAAGACTGGTTTCCAATGTGTGAATATACCCTAAATCCCGTCGCCATCCACGTTCTGGTGGATGCCGCATTCGTCCTTGTCGGTGCCGGCCCAGCGGCCCTCGCGGTACTCGCCGCCCGGCTTGACACGGTCCGTACACGCCATACAGCCAATGGACAGATAGCCGTCCTTGACCAGCGGGTGACGCGGCAGCTTGTGGGTCTCGATATGGGCCGTCAGCTCGTCCAGTCCCCAGGTGCTGAGTGGATTGATCTTGTAGAACCCTGCGCCGCGCGCCGGGTCAATCTCGACAGGCTTGAGGCTGGCCCGCCCTTCTGTCTGAAAGCGCTTGCGCCCGGTGATCTGTGCATCAAATCCCTTGAGCGCGCGTTCAAGCGGCAAGACCTTGCGGAAGTCGCAGCACGCATCATGATCGCGCTGCCACAGATCTCCTGCCGAATCGACCCGGGCAGTATCCTTCGGGTGCGGGCCAATGGCGCGCACATCGGTCAACCCGAGCCGTTCCTGAAGCCGGTCACGGTAGCGCAGGGTTTCACCAAACAGCTTGCCGGTATTGAGGAAGATGACCGGCGTCTCCGGATTGATTTCTGCCACCATATGCAGCAGCACGACGGACTCAGCGCCGAACGAGGACACAACGGCGATGCGATCCGCGAACTCTTTATTGATCATGACCTCAAGTAGATCCTGACCCGAAAGCCCGTTATACTTTGCCGGCAGATCGCCAGCCGGCAGGGCTTCGGCGTGTTTGGGGTGTCTGGCCTGCAGGTTCATTTCAGCCATCCTTTGCTGTCAATCCAGGCTTCACTTTTTTCGGCAATGCTTTTGAGGTCAAGCCCCTCTTCACGCCACTTTGTTCTTTGTGCGGAGAGCTCACTGACCCGTGCGTCCCATTCCTCGCCAAATTCGGCTTCGATGTGCTTGCGCAATCGTCTGGCGAGCCCGGGGGATGCGCCGCCGGTTGAAACAGTAAAAAGGAGATCGCCGCGCCGCACGCTGGCCGGAACATGAAAATCACACAGCGCCCGATCATCCTCGGTGTTGACGAGAACGCCCTGCGCGCGCGCCTCGGCGACCAGGGTCACGGCAAGCTCTCGCTCAAGGCCGGCAATGAAGAGCACGGCGATGCCTTCAAGGTCCGCAGAGGTTGGCAGTCCTGAGATTGCGCCTTCAATGTCGACATCCGGACCCACTGCGAAGGCCGTGAGATCCGCAACGCCCGCCGCCTTCAGGAGCTGATAGCGCCGCTCGACAAGCGGGCCGGCGCCGACCAGCAGGACGGAAATTTGATTTGAATCAAGGACGATCGGCAGCATTGTCTGACACTCTTTCTCGTGGACGAGAGCATTTACTGAGCCAGATCTAACAAGCCCGCCGCTATTTTTCAAGTGACAGATGTACAATTATGTAAACAACACTATACATGTGTGTTATTGGAAGTGCTACAGTTTTGGGGATTTGGTCAGGCCTGAGGGCCTCGGGAACCTAGAGAACAAAGTCCTCAAGATTCGCTTCCGTGGTGATGGAAATAGCGATCCTGTCGCCCTGAATGAGGATTTCACCCCGCGCGATCGGGTGATTATTGGCCATAACCCAGACTTCGTCATCCTGATGGGCATTGAGCTCGATAACAGCGCCCCGACCCATCTTGAGCAATTGACGCATTGCCATGTTGGCCCGGCCAAGAACGATTGACAGCTCAACCTCTACATTTCCTACTGTACCACTCATTCGACTTCAGTCCTCGTCTTCACTTGAGTTACCCACCATAATCCATGGCACCTTTCGAAAGGATTGAGATCCTATCGAGCGCGTGTTAAGCGCGGTTAACCATGTCTTCTGAAAGGCATCATGGCGCAAGAAAGTAATGAAATGGTTGAGTGGATCGAAGAAAAAGGCCTCATTCCCTATATTGAGGCAGAAAACTTCATGAAAGCGCGTGCTGCCGCCATTGCTTCAGGCGAGGCCGAGGAGCGTATCTGGCTGCTTGAGCACCCTGCCCTCTATACAGCCGGCACCAGCGCAAAGCCCGAAGACCTTGTCGCCCCGGACCGGTTTCCCGTCTTTCAGACCGGCCGCGGCGGGCAATATACCTATCACGGACCGGGCCAGCGGGTCGCCTATGTGATGCTCAATCTGAAGGAGCGCAATCCGGATGTGCGGGCCTTTGTCTGTAATCTGGAAAACTGGATCATTGCCACCCTCGCCCGCTTCGACGTGACGGGAGAACGCCGCGAAGGCCGGGTCGGTATCTGGGTCGTACGAGACGCAGGCCTGGCGAGCGAGCGCGAGGACAAGATCGCCGCTATTGGTATCCGCCTGCACAAATGGGTCTCGTTTCACGGCATCTCGATCAACGTGAGCCCGGAGCTGGAGCATTTCTCGGGCATCGTTCCGTGCGGGATCGATGAGCACGGCGTGACGAGCCTTGCAGACCTCGGGGTGGACGTCACGATGGCGCAGCTGGACGCAGCGCTGCGCGAGGAATTTGACAGGGTCTTTGGTTGAAGCTGATCAGGCTGATTTGGCCAGTTCAAGCGTCGCTTGCTCGATCAGTGTCGAGTAGAAATATCCCATGCCAAAATCGATATCGAGGGCAACGGTTCCGGTCACGGTGATCGTGTCGCCGACAACGGCCGTCTGCTGACTGGTAAAAACCAGGCGATCTGTATCGCCCGAGCCTGTGCCATCCTGCACATGGATGAAGTTACGTTTCATAACTCCGTTATTCACTTTGATGACTGTTCCGGTGATGGTGATCTGCTTGCCTGCAAGCTCCAGACGCCTGGCATGCGCATCGGACACGGTGACGGTTTCAGCGGCCACGGCAGTGGAGATCATGGCCATCATGACCAGGGCAAGGAAGGGTTGGATCGCAAGTTTCATGGAACTGTCCTTATCGGTATACTTTTGAAGTGCGTCTGGCAGGAATAAAGCCCACAGCAGACCTCTCAGGTGCATCTCATCCAGAGACAATCCAGATAATCTGTAAACATATGCAAGAGTAACCCAATCGCAATAATTCTCAACTGCGGCAAAAACGACATCGCCAGATATCCGGCAATCGCGTAGTACGAATGCAACACATGAAACCCGATGCTGCATCGTGACGGGTCAAATATCGGGTCTGCCAGCAAGTGGTCCAGATCCACAAGCATTGTCGCGAGCATGATCAACCAGGCTTTTTTCCAATATTCCCCAAAAAACACCCGGGCGATGAGCCCGGGGAACAGCAGATGCAAGCTGATGTGAATTGTTGGCTGCAGCAACTGCAGAAATTCTGCTGGTGTCATTTTTGCCTGTTGTGTTGAAGCCGGGACCTTCGGCACCCTCACCCGCTTCGGCAAAGATGGCAAGCACCGCGAATGCCGGGCGGCATCTCGATCGTGCGAGACCCACGAGCACAGAGTGGTGGGTTTTGAGGACCTGGGCATGGAAATGACCATGGGCAACCTCGACCAGGCGCTCCTGGATAAATTTAAGGTTGTGTTCGGCTGAGGATTAGATTGCTATCACAAATAGAAGTGTACTACGATCAACCCGCAAATTGGACTAAACTAGGGTCAGGACTCATTAAATCCACCATATGACGATGGCGGCGATGCAGATTGCCGAGAAGAAGGTGTGAGAGCATCGGTCGTATCGGGTTGATATGCGCCGCCAGTCCTTGAGGCGGCCGAACA
>JAUWTJ010000005.1 GCA_030614785.1 Alphaproteobacteria bacterium
ATTTTGGATCCAGAATCTTGATGATAGTCGAGATGTTTGCGCCGAATTTTGCTTTATATTTCACTCGAGGATGTCCCGTCTAGCTTGGCTACACCACCTTGCCGGGGTTCATGATCCCGTTGGGGTCGAAGGCTTTCTTGAGACGCCGCATGAGGTCCATCTCCACATCGCTCTTATAGTGGGCAAGAGCATCGCGCTTCAGTTGGCCGATGCCATGCTCGGCGCTGATTGATCCACCCATATCATCGACGATGTCATGAACAATGCGGGAGACCGCTTCCCAGCCGGCAAGATAATTGTCCTTGTCGGTGCCTTTCGGGGCGTCGCCCTCCGGCTGGGTCAGATTGAAATGCAGATTGCCGTCGCCGACATGACCGAAGACGACAGGCCGGATGCCGGGGCAGGCATCAGTCACAGCGGCGATGGCTCGCTCGACAAACGCCGGGATATCTGAAATTTGAACCGCAATATCGTGCTTGATGCTGCCGCCCTCAAATTTCTGAATTTCCGACATGGTTTCGCGCAGCCGCCAGAAGTCCTCCGTCTGGCTCACGTTTGCAGCAATCGCCCCGTCCAGAACGAGACCCTTTTCAAGCCCCGCTTCAAGAAGAGGCTCGAGTGCATTTTTCAGTGTGCCTGGCGCATCTATCGATGTGAGCTCGATGAGGACATACCACGGCGCGGTGCTCTTCAGGGGTGATTTAAATTCCTTGTGTTTGGCAAGGAACTCAAGGCCGATGGCCGGGATCAGCTCAAAGGCCGAGACAAGCTCTCCGGTCATCTCGCGGGTGAGGCCCAGCAGGGCAATCACCGCGTCAAGGTCGGGCAGCGCGGCAAACCCCGTGGCGCGGTCGGTCGGTGCGGCAAAGAGTTTCAGCACCGCAGCGGTAATAACACCCAGCGTGCCTTCGGCCCCCATGAAGACCTGTTTCAGATCATAGCCGGTATTGTCTTTCCGAAGGCCCTTGAGCCCGTTCCAGATCTCGCCGTTCGGCAGAACCACCTCAAGCCCCAGAACCTGCGCCCGGGCATTGCCGTAGCGCAGGACATTGATACCGCCGGCATTGGTTGAGACAAGCCCGCCGATCTCGGCGCTGCCTTCGGAGGCCAGCGACAGGGGAAAGAGCCGCCCGGCGTTTTCTGCGGCTTGCTGTACGTTGGACAAAATGCACCCGGCCTCGACCAACATGGTGTCATTGAGCGTATCGATCTTGCGGATCTCGTTCATACGAGAGAGATTAAGAATAATTTCTGTTCCGTCCAAAGAGGGTATTTGCCCGCCAACCAGACCCGTATTACCGCCCTGCGGAACAATGCCGATGCCAGCCTCGCTTGCGATCTTCAGGATTTGTGAGACTTCATCTGTATTGGCAGGTTTTGCGATCAGCGCCGCACGGCCTTTGAACTTGTCGCGCCACTCTGTCAGATAGGCACTGGCATCTTCGCTCGCCACAACACCTTTGGGCCCGAGGATACGGCGAATGTCATCAAGCGCCTTATTGCTGGTCATGATGCTGTCCCCCTGGGCTCTGCTGCCCTGCACAGACGATCATTAATGGCCACCCCGAGGCCGGTCTCGGGAATTGGCATCACGGCGATGGCCTCGCTCTCCATGGTGTCAAGGATCCGCAAAAAGGCAAACAGATTGGACGCAGCCTCGCGAAGATCCCCGGCCGGCGACAGATTGAGCGTCATGTCATCCTCACGGACGCCGGGGCCAAAGGCAAGCAGAGCTTCATTATCGCGCCGCTCGAGAGCCTCCAGCCGCAACGGCGCATCGGGCGCATAGTGGCTGAGCAGCTGGCCCGGCGAACTGGGGCGGTCGGGATCACTGAAAAGCGCGACGGGCCCCACAATCGCTTCAATCTCCTCGCGCGAAATCCCGCCATGACGCAGCAAGACCGGTTCTCCATCCTGAAAGCCAACTACCGTGGACTCAAGCCCGACTGTGCAAGCGCCGCCGTCGATCACGGCATCAATACGCCCGCCAAGATCGGCAAGCACGTGCGCAGCAGTGGTTGGACTGACAGAGCCGGACAGATTGGCGCTGGGCGCGGCAATGGCGCAGCCGGACAATTCAAGAAGCCTTTGGGCGACGCGGCTCTTTGGCACGCGCAGGGCGATGGTTGCCAGACCGGCACTAACCAGCGGCGAGGCGGGGCAGTCAGCCGTGCGGGGCAAGACCAGTGTGAAAGGTCCCGGCCAGAACGCTCGGGCCAGCTTGTCCGCCATCTCGTCAAAACCTCCAAAAACTTTTGCAGCCTCAAGGCTCGCTACATGAACGATCAGCGGGTTGAACTGCGGGCGTCCCTTGGCCTCAAAGATCGCCGCGACAGCCTCTCCGTTTGAGGCATCAGCCCCCAGCCCATAGACAGTCTCGGTCGGAAAGGCGACCAGCCTGCCTTGGCTGACAAGCGCGGCGCCCTTCTCGAGATCGGCTTGATCTGTTGAAAGCTCTATGGTGGTTTCCACGTCCATGAGGGGCATATTAGATTACAATTCTTCCAAAAAGAAGGCGGTCAGATGAACGGGGTTGGCCCGGATGCGTGTGACAGCTATATAGGCCCGAAACCTGTACGACCATATTTTTGGCTATAATTTTGCAGAAGGACTGGCGCCGTGACCTATCAAGCCCCCCTCAAGGATATCCTCTTCACCCTCAAGACTGTCCTCGGCATCGAAAAGCTGGGTGAGCTGGAAGCCTTCGGTGACTTCAATATGGAACTGGCCGAGGCGGTTCTGACCGAGGCAGGCCGGATTGCAACTGAGGAAATCGCCGATACCAATGTGATCGGCGACACGGTCGGCGCGCAGCTGGAAAACGGGGTGGTCCGCGTCCCCGCTGAAGTGAAGGCAGCCTATAAAACGCTTGTCGACGGGGGCTGGATGAGCCTGCCCTACGATCCTGCCTATGGCGGGCAGGGACTGCCCGTTACGCTCGATGCTGCTGTGATGGAAATCTGGGATTCTGCAAATCTTGCGCTCGCCCTGGCGCCCATGTTGACCGGCGGTGCCATCAAGGCGATTTCAGCCCATGCCTCTGATGAATTGAAAGACCTCTATTTGCCAAAACTGATCGAGGGGACATGGAACGGAACCATGAACCTGACCGAAAGCCACGCCGGTTCCGATGTTGGTGCCTTGCGGTCGAAGGCGGAACCGGCCGGTGATGGCACCTACCGTATCCGCGGCAACAAGATTTTTATTACTTACGGCGACCACGATATGACCGAGAACATCATCCATCTCGTTCTTGCTCGTCTGCCCGGCGCGCCAGACGGGACGCGCGGTATCTCGCTCTTCCTTGTTCCCAAGTTTCTGGTCAACTCAGATGGCAGCCTTGGAAAGCGTAACGATGTCAAGGTCTTGAAGATTGAAGAGAAGCTTGGCATTCATGCCAGCCCGACCTGTGTACTTGAGTTCGGCGAGGATGAGGGCGCCATTGGCTGGCTGATTGGTGAGGAAAACAAGGGCATGGCCGCCATGTTCACAATGATGAATATGGAGCGCCTCTATGTCGGTATTGAAGGCGTCGGCGTCGCAGAGCGAGCCTATCAACAATCTGTCGCCTATGCATCGGAGCGACTGCAGGGCAAACCGATTGGCAAGCAGCATGCTCAAAAGGATATGGTGCCGATCATAGAGCATGCCGATGTGCGCCGCATGCTGATGACCCAGCGTGCCTACATCGAGGCAACCCGGTCCCTGTGTCTTGCCAATGCAATGGCGGCGGATCTTGCCAAACATGCCTCAACACAAGAAGAGCGCGCCCCGGCCAAGGCGCGCGAAGAACTCCTGACGCCGCTCTCCAAGGCCTGGAGTTCAGATGTTGGCAGTCTCGTGGCCAACCTGGCAGTTCAGGTTCATGGCGGCATGGGCTTCATCGAGGAAACCGGTGTGGCGCAATATGTCCGCGACGCTCGCATCACTGAAATTTATGAAGGCACCAACGGCATTCAGGCGATGGATCTGGTGACCCGCAAGCTCAATATGGGCGGCGGCAGCGTCATCCTGGACTTCATTGGAGAAATTTCCGACCTCGGCAAGGAACTGTCGGGCGATGCTGATCTTGGTAGCCTGGGCGGGCAACTGGCAAGTGTTGCTGAAACTTCGGAGGCGGTGACCCGTTGGTTGCTGGAAAGCCAGAAGGAAGCACCGCAAGACGTGTTGGGCGGGGCGACCCCTTTCCTGCGCCTCATGGGCTCGCTGGCAGGGGGCTATTTCCTGGCCCGCGGAGCCAGCGCCGCGCAAGCCGAACTGGCAGCCGGAGGAGGGGACGAGGCCTTCCTGAAGGCCAAGATCGTGACCGCGCGGTTCTATGGTGACAATATCCTGATGCCCGCTAAAGGCCTGGAATCAGCCATAAAATCGGGCTCTGACAACCTCTTTGCCTTGGCGCCGGAGGTGCTGGCACGGTGATATAGCCCAGCGGCGGCGGCGGCGCGCACTTTTGACTCGCCGGAATTTGGTGATAGACTTCGCCTCACAGTGGAGACGCCCCGATATTGGCCGTTGATCCGCCTGAGGGGGACGAGAGTGGGTATTGATCCGGTCGAAGTTGCAATCCTTGCCATCGCGTCGATCATCGGCGCCGTCGGTGCTGCGATCATATGGGCGATGTTTACAAACCTGTTTGGGATAAGGCGCAGGGCGCTGGCGTCCTTTGGCTTCCTGCTGATCGGTGCCGTGAGCGGCCTTGCTTTCCTGTATTCATATCTGGCGCCTGTGCTGGCGCCGACTCTCGTGCGCATCCTGCCTGACCCGATTTACTTCGATGAGGCTCTGAAAGATCCGCTTCTTTCACGTCTGGTCGCAGATCACCCCGATCTCATGCGCGGACTTGAAGCCAGGCTGATCACAGCCCATCTGGTAGCGGGCCTCGATGGCGTACGGTTTGAGGGCGAGCGGTTTGGTCTGCAAAAGAGTACAGGTCTGACAGCAGATTACTTCTCCCGAGCGCGAGGGAGGGATCTGGTCGCGCTCATGGAGCTTCAGGGTGAGGTCTTTGAAGATCTGGCCAGTTCAGATCCGGAATTGTGCTATCCATTCCTTTTTGGTCTGCAGGCTGATGAAGTAGAGATTGCTCTGCGGATGGACGAAGAAATTCCTCTTAACGTGGAGCAGCGAACCCAGGATCTCATTCTGAATGCTGCAACCAGTGTCCCTGTTTTCGATCAACAACTTGGCGAATTTGTGATCCGAAAGGCGCAGGTCGATATTGCTCTTGATCATGGTGAGAAAGGGATTCGGCTCATGTCCGGCAACTACCGCCCGCAAACGGCAGAAGAGGCCAGAGAGCTCTGCGCCATATACAGTCACTTCTTTGCTGCGGTTTCGTCAGGAGGACCGCAGCGCGCTGAGGCGGCCTGGCGGTCCATGTTCGTGCCGATCGACGAAAGTTGATCAGCCTGCTTTTGCCTCCACGTCACGCATCACCCGCAGAAGATTCTCGCCCCAGATCTTTTTGATATCACCGACGGAATAGCCGCGCAAAATAAGCTCCTGCGTGACGTTGGGTGTCTGCGAGGCATCCATCCAGCCGGTAAGCCCGCCGCCACCGTCGAAGTCGGAGCTGATCCCTACATGATCGATGCCGATAAGTTTGACCGCGTAGTCAATATGGTCAGCGAGGGTGTTAACTTCTGCGCGGGGCCATTGCTGATCCAGTGCCTTAACGTCAGCACGATATGCGGCGATGGTTTCGGGTGAAAGGGAGGCCCTGGTTGCCCGGGAGTAATTGTACCTTTCCGCCAGGGCCTTTTTGGCGGCGACCTTTTCTTCTGGCGGCGCGGCCAGATAGGTATCAAATCCGACAATCTGGACCACGCCGCCGGTCTTCTTGATCGCCATGAGCTCTTCATCAGTGAGATTGCGGAAGTGATCATAGACAGCCCGCGCCCCGGAATGCGAGGCAATGACCGGCGCCGTCGAAAGCCGGGCAATGTCGAGAGTGGCAGCTTTGGAAGCATGGGAAACATCGGCCATCACCCCGAGGCGGTTGAGTTCCTTGAGGAGGCCTTTACCAAGATCAGACAGGCCGCCATGTTCTTCGGGCACATCGCCGAGATCCTCGCGCGCCAGCGAGCTGTCAGCGAAGTTCGAGTGGCCCATATGGGCAAAGCCTGCGTAGCGCATGCCGCGACTAAAATATTCCTCCACGGTCGAAAGATCTGAACCGAACGCAAATCCGTTCTCGACGCCGATCAACGCGACCAGTTTGCCTTCACCGCGAATGCGCAGGATATCGTCAGCCGAGGTTGCAAGTCCGATGCGGTCGGGATAAAGCGCTTCCGTCATTCTGTGAATGGCATCAAACTTGTTGCGTGCCTTGCGCACCGCTTCAGCATAATTCGCCTCGGTCCGCTCGGTTTGCCCAACATAGACAATAAAGAACACGGCGCTGAGGTTGCCCTCTTCCATTTTTGCGAGGTCAACCTGGAACCTGTCATTGCCCCCCGGATCGACGGCCTCGGTCGCAAAATCGTCCGGAATATCCACATGAGTGTCGATGGTGAGCAGCTGGCTGTGCACATCTTCGGTGATCGCCTCAGCGCTTCGTGCCTCGACAGCCGGGTGGTGTTGGTCTTCCATTGGTTCAGCCACTTCTGTGCTTTGGGTTTCGGCCAGGATCGCGGCATCGTCAATGCCATCACCGCATGCAGCGAGGGTGAGACTGCCGACAATCACGAAGCAGGTAAGACAGGAGCGGATAGTGAGGCGCATGGAGTAATGTCCCGGGTTTTGGTTGGTGATAAATCAAGTGTCAGCGCCTGAAAATCCGGGCGCGGTGTGAAGCGCCCAGCGGATAAATTCTTCGATGACCTTATCTGAATCGGTCCCGCGCGGAATGGAAATTGAGGTCCTTGATGCGGTATGACGAAACCTTAGCCTGTCTTTCTGTCTATCAAGTTTCGACTCGCGCATCAAATCCCATGTCATTTCGCTTTCGATACCATCGATGGATGAGTGCCGGATCCCGAAATTGTTGATATAGACCGTATCTGTCCGGTCGCCATCATAGTGGAAGTGAAACCCTGGACCTTCCAGCCTTGATCGAACCTCTGTCAGCAGACCGCGCCATTCTGGACCAGTTTCCTGGCGCAGCAAAAAGGCGAATTTCAGAAAGGCTGACACGGTCTCATGGTTTTGGAGGCGGGTAGATATTTCGATTTTCTGTTTTTTGGCGCGGCCTTTAACCAGATGCGCCGAGCGGCGATGCTGAATGAGGCGGATATCTTCCCATTTCAGATCCATCTCTTGTCCGCGTGCGCCGGTCTGATGAACACCGTCGATATCGACAAGGACGGGGGTTGTCTGGCGAAACAGGCGGCTGGAGAACGCCGCAATGCGAGCCACGAGACGCAAGATAACAAGCAAGGTCAGCAAAAGCGCAAGACCCGCCATCACCCAGCCGGTAACCGTCGCGCCGCGCGGATCGTGCGAGTTGCTCGACATCAACAAGGCCATTGTCCAGAAAAGGCCGCTCAGAAGAATCAGAATGAGAAATTTGAGGGTCCCGGAATAACTGGCAGCCGTGAGAGTGTCGAACACCGCTGTGCCACGGGCCAATTGCTCAAAAACGCTCTCGTCGCGATAAAATTTTAGCGTCCGGGTGGCCAGGGCCTTCTTCCTCTATTGGGGTTCTGAAATGAGGTATGCATTCTTAACATGGATCCTTGCGGCGGGTTGCACAACACTCCGTTCTTTCGACGCCAGGGTCAGAACTCGGTAAATCCACCAGATGAGTGTAGCAGTGATGCACTGGGCTGCGAAGCAGGCTTTGATATCTAAATTTGTCATAAGCCGACTGTTGATATGGCGGTTGTCATATGTCAACATGGTTAACCTAAGGGGTATGCAGAGGGCATGTCTCACCTGAAATATTTAAACTCAAGTGGGGACTATCATGAGATTATTTAGTATTCTGGGCGCATTGGCGTTGGCGGTTGTTATGTCAATCAGCGGGGCTAACGCGCAAGGTTCTGATTCCCGTTACATTATCATGTTTAGCAAGAGCGCCATTCCTGCGAATGCCAATGGCAAGATCGCACGGGCAGGCGGTGAAGTCGTATTGAGTTTGCCTCAAGTGGGCATTGCTATCGCCGCTTCAAGCGATCCGGATTTTGCCGTTCGGGCCAGTGGGATCAAGGGCGTTTTCTCGGTCGGACCTGAAGCTATGCATGGCCTGCCCAATACGGAAGAGATAGCAATGCCTGAGGCCCCCACCGGGGCGGATGTATTATTTAATATTGGCCTGCTGTGGGGCATCGAGCGGGTGCATGCGCCGGAGGCCTGGGCCTATGGACATACAGGATCACATGGCACGGTCCTCGCCGTCATAGACACGGGTGTCGCCTGGAACCATCCGGATCTGGCTCCCAATGTCATTGATGCGCTGTGTTTTGCATCAGGTGATTGCAATCCTTACCCCGGCTACAGCGATCACGGCACACATGTTGCCGGTACGGCAGCGGCAGCGTTTGACGGCGGCCTTGCGGTTGGCGTTGCGCCAGAACTCAGCATTGCATCGTACAACGTGTTCGAGCCCATCGCGGGTTGCGGCGTATGCGCCTTTTCGTCGTCGCGCTGGTCAGCAATGATTGATGCCGCCGATAAAGGCTATGAAGTCATCACCATGAGTCTCGGGGGAACTGCTCAGTATGGATTTGGACGTACGAGCGAGCTCGCCACATTTGTCGCCGCAGAAAAGCGGATTGCTAACTACGTCAACCAGAGGGGCACCAATATGGTGGCCTCTGCCGGAAACTCCGGACTCGATCTGACTGGCAATATTATACATGTTCCCGGCGACATCCCGGGTATTGTCAACACCAGTGCGACGGGCATTCAAACCGAGCCTCGCTATACCGAAGACTCGGTCGATATCATCGCCTTCTATTCGAATGTTGGTGCACCCGTTACTGTTGCGGGCCCCGGCGGTGATTGCGGTGAGCTTTTCGGTTGCAGTGGCATTGAGCCCGATTGGTTTGAGCATCTGATCCTCAGCTCAATTGTCTTTCTTGATCCGGCTTGTGCAGCCACAGCTGACTGTCCTGTCGGATATGGCTGGAAGGGCGGTACGAGCATGGCGACACCCCATGTCTCGGCTGTTTTGGCCTTGATCCGGGACGCAAATCCTGGCATCAGCCCGGCTCGGGCAGTCAGCATTCTGACCAGTACCGCCGATAATATTGGCAGTCGCCTGACTTTTGGCCATGGAATGGTCAATGCTGAGAAGGCTGCTAACAAGTAAGCTCTGGCTTGACAGAAAGAGACGAAGCCCTGGACCCGTCGTGGTCCGGGGCTTTTTCTTTGCTGATATCGGTATTTCGTTTGCTGGACTGCAAAACAGGAATTGTTCACCCAATTGCCGTGTGGCTTTGAAAAGGGTTTGTGGAAAACCCCCAAAGTGCTACTCCTGACGGCGCAAACCCTTGTTTCAAGTGCCTTCGCCTCCATCGCGCATCCCGGTCGCTGGAGGGCGACAGTTGCCACGCTTTGGAAAGACAGATCTCATGTCTCAAGACAGCAGCCTCATGACAGAAGCAATTCCGGAAGAAGCCACGGCGCGGGGGCTGATCTATCCCTACGGCATGAATTTCGGACCGGATGAGGGCAAGGCGCTGGAGGTGGCCGACGGGGTCTATTGGCTCAGGTTCCCGCTGCCGTTTTCGCTGAAATACATCAATCTCTATCTGCTTGAGGACGGCGACGGCTGGACTATTGTTGATACCTGCATCGATCTGCCTGACTCACGCAAAATTTGGGAAACCCACATTAAGGGCATCATGCAGGGCAAACCCATCAAGCGGGTCATTGTCACGCATTTGCATCCAGATCATGTTGGTCTTGCAGGCTGGCTGACGCGAAAAGCCGAGTGCGATCTGTGGATGTCGCGCACCGACTTTCTGATGTGCCGGACCCTTGCCTCCGACACCGGCAAGGAAGTACCCAAAGCGGCCATCGATTTTTATCGCGCCATCGGGTTTGATGAAGCGTCCCTGGAGGCCTACAAAACTCGCTTTGGTGGCTTCGGGTCTGTGATCTCCCGGTTGCCGGACAGTTTTCGCCGCGTCCAGGATGGTGAGACCTTCGAAATCAACGGGCGGTACTGGCAGGTCGTTGTCGGCTCCGGCCATGCCCCTGAACACGTTTGCCTCTATTGCCCGGGTCTGAAGCTGTTGATCTCCGGCGATCAGGTGCTACCGCGCATATCGCCCAATGTTAGCGTGTTCCCCACAGAACCGGACGGCGATCCGCTTAAGGACTGGCTCGACAGCTGCGCGAAACTGCGCGAACTCCTGCCCGACAATCTTCTGGTTCTGCCATCTCATCAGGAACCGTTTTACGGGCTGCACAATCGATTAACCCGTCTCATTGAGGAACATGAAAGTGGTCTTGATCGTCTCTTTGAAACGGTTGCAGAACCGAAACGCGTCGTTGATTGCTTCTCGGCGCTCTTTAAACGGACGATCGGACCAGATTTGATTGGACTGGCCTCCGGCGAAACCCTGGCGCATCTCAATTGTCTTGTTGGCCGCAAGATGGTCCGGCGTGAGCGGGATGAAAATGGTGTCGACTATTTCACCCAGCGCAAGGGTGACCTCAAAAGCACAGAGTTTCGTCTCTAAAATCCACTACCGCGACGTAAGGAATTCATAAATTCATGGCGAGAAAGCTCAAGGATGACAAGTGGAATGCATTCTTCGACTATATATTTTTCTATGCGAGCTATTTGTGGCTTCCGGCAGTGGTGCTGCTGGTTTCCTATTGGAGAAGCGGCGCTCTGGGGACCCCGCTCTTTGTCATCGCAATCGGACTAATCGCGATAAGCTTTTACGGCCGGTTTATTGAACCCCGATGGCTCACCACCAAACACACGCAAATTGATCTCACGCCAGCGGGATATGAAGGTCCAAAGGTCGAAATTTCTGCCGCGCTCTTTTCAGATACACACTACGGGATTTTTCGCAATGTGATGCCGCTCAAACGGTTGCGCAAAAGAATTGAGGGTGAAAATGTCGATATTGTTCTTGTTGCCGGTGATCTGACCAATCATCTCAGACCGGACGAACTGGACGAAACCTTCGGCGAATTCGCGAACTTCAGGCAGCCGGTGCTGGCGGTCCTCGGTAATCACGACTACGGGCTCCCCGGGTGGATTATGCCCGATGAGATTGCCAGATCCATTTCCGGTTTTGGCGTTCAGGTTCTTGAAAATGAGAGTACTTGTGTCTCGGTGGGCGAGGTTGAGTTGGAAATCACCGGCCTCCGAGACCATTATGCGGGAACCGCTGACTATGGCTTGCTGGCGCCATCCAGTGAAGACCCGGCCTCCCGGGGCACGCCGCGCCCTCACCTGGTGATAGCCCACAATGCCGATGCGGCGCACGATTATCCGCACGGATCGGTTGCTGATCTCACGGTTTCCGGCCACACCCATGGCGGACAAATCCGGTTACCTTTCATTTTCCGCCGAATCATCCCGACGCGGCACCGGTTTGACCGGGGCCTTTATCACGCGAATGGTTATAAGGTTTATGTCTCTTCGGGGACAGGAATGGACCTTTTGCCTGTACGGCTCTTTGTTCCCCCGTGTCTTGATATCCTGATCCTTACTGTGCCCGGGCCAGCGCGGGGAGTTGGATCAGAGAGTGGATAAAACTTGACGGTGCCATGTCAGGCCGATTTAACGGGCTCCGAGAGGCCAACCGGCCGCGATAGATTGGAAAAACGCGGGTTTCCCGCATCAAGGGCGAACCGGCACGCATGACTACCGCACTTTACACCCACGCTGCCTGCCATGGCCATGTCACCCCCGAGGGGCATCCCGAACGGGTGGCAAGATTGCAGGCTGTGCTGGAGGCTATGGGCGCAGAGGAATTTGCAGACCTTGAGCGCCGTGAAGCCCCTCGCGCTGACCTTGACGTCATCGAACGCGCTCACCCTGCAGCCTATATTGCGCGGATAAAAAGCGCGGCGAGCGAAGCCGGTGGGGTCCCCGCGAGGCTTGACGCCGATACCTCGATTTGCAGTGGATCATGGGAGGCAGCCTTGCGTGCCGCGGGCGCTGTAGTGGCCGCTGTGGACGCGGTCGTGGCCGGCGATATCCAGAACGCCTTTTGCGCGGTTCGCCCGCCCGGACATCATGCAGAGCCGGAAATCCCGATGGGTTTTTGTCTCTTCAACAATGTCGCCATTGCGGCGTTTCACGCCCTGGCGGCGCACGGTCTTGGCAAGGTTGCGGTGTTGGATTTCGATGTTCACCATGGTAACGGAACGGCGGCCATGTTTGAAACCAGGCCGGAGTGCTTCTTGGCCTCGAGCCATCAAATGCCGCTCTATCCGGGAACCGGGTTTCCCGAGGAAACCGGCTGCGGTAATATTTTAAATGTGCCGCTTCCCGCCGGTGCCGACGGGCCGGTTTTCAGGCACGAATGGTCACAAAAGATCTTTCCTGCGCTTGATGCATTTGCGCCCGATTTCATCCTTGTTTCTGCCGGGTTTGACGGGCACAAGGACGATCCGCTGGCGGGGCTGGCGCTCGACGATGACGACTATGGGTGGGTGACAGGCCAGCTTGTCGAAAAAGCCGGGGAATTGTGTGGCGGACGTCTCGTTTCTACCCTTGAAGGCGGCTATGATCTTGACGCGCTGAAGAGCGCCGCGGCGGCGCACGTGAGGGAGCTGATGAAAGCATGACCGGGACAGAGCTGTCGCAAGGATCTTCAGGGACCGAGTTTGCCGGGCGTATTCATCTGGCGCGCCACGGCAAGCCTGATCTGCCGGCCAGGGGCTGGCTCTCGCGGGCGCAGTTTAACGCCTGGTGGTCGGAATACGGCCGTGTGGGCCTGGTGGCATCGGATCAAGCGCCTGAAATCCTTCAAGGGATTGCGGCACGAGCAGCAGCCATTGTTGCCAGCCCGGCTCCGCGTGCGCATGAGACTGCCCGGGCCCTTGCGGCAAATCGTGATATCGTTATTGATGTGATCTATGCAGAAGCTCCGCTGCCAGCCCCGTGGATCCTGCCCTATATACAAATGTCCCCGGTGATCTGGGGCATAACCGCTCGCTTTACCTGGTGGCTGGGGTATGCAGGTGGCGGAGAAAGCAGATATGAAGCGGAATTGCGCGCTCGCGAGGCAGCTGACAGGCTGATTGAACTGGCCGCTGACGGCGACGGCGATGTCCTGCTTTGCGGGCATGGCTGGTTCAATCATATGATGGCACGAGAACTGAAACGACGAGGCTGGATCAAGATCAAGGCTGGTGGCGAAAGGTTTTGGGGCCACAAGACCTTCGCTTCACCGGTATGAAAGAGGGAGACAGACAATGACAGGCCAAAAGGCAGATAAAGACAAGATGTTGAAGGAGATTGAAAAACTCTCATTCGAGGACGCCCTGTCGGATCTTGAAGATATTGTGCAAAAGCTTGAGGGCGGGACGGTTGAGCTCGAGGAATCGATCAAGATTTATACACGCGGGCAGCTGCTCAAGGCTCATTGCGAGAGTAAGCTGAAAGATGCCCAGGCCAGGATCGAAAAAATTGTCGTAGGTACGGGCGATAAAATATCCGCAGAAGCTGCCACCTTTGAATAGGACGTACAGGGTCTGATAACCAATCAGGCGGTTGCGACGCCCGAAAAAATATCGTCAAGCGAAGAGAAACCATGAGCGATTTTGAAAGTGAATTGATATCTGTTGCAGCCAGCGTGGACGCCGTGCTCGACAACATCCTGCCGCAGCCGGTTGGTCCCGAAGCGAGCCTGCTCGATGCCATGCGCTATGCCTGCCTGGGCGGTGGCAAGAGAATAAGGCCCTTTCTTGTTGTCCAGAGCGGCCGTATTTTTGGCATGGACGAAGAGACAATGCTCAGAATTGCCGCAGCCGTTGAATGCATTCACACATATTCGCTCGTTCATGATGACCTGCCTTGCATGGATGACGATGACATGCGCCACGGCAAACCATCGACCCATCTGGAATATGATGAGGCAACCGCCGTGCTGGTCGGTGATGCGCTCCTGACGTTCGCGTTTGAAATCTTGTCAGACGTTAATGCGCATCCGGATCCCTTTGTTCGCTGTGATCTTGTCGCACGGCTCGCGACCTCGATTGGTTTCCACGGCATGGTGGGTGGTCAGATGATTGATATGCTCGCCGAAGCCGGTGAGCTGGAGATAACCGCCATCAACCGGATGCAGCGCATGAAAACCGGTGCGTTGATAGCCTTCGCGGCGGAATCCGGCGCTGTGGCAGCACGCGCCTCGCATAGCGCCATTCATGCTCTTAATGGCTATGCTCATGATTTGGGCCTGGCGTTTCAGATCACCGATGACATTCTCGACATTGAAGGCGACGCCGAGAGGCTTGGCAAATCTGTTGGAAAGGACGAAAAGGCCGGGAAAGCAACGTTTGTTTCCATTCTGGGCCTGGAACGGGCCAGAGCCCAGGCCGGGCTTCTTGCCGCACAGGCGGTCGCTCACCTTGATTTATTTGACGAAAAAGCCGATCTTCTGAGGGCGCTGGCGACCTTTGCAGTGGAGCGCGAACATTGAGTGAATTGTTGCAGAGCGTTATGGGGAATTATTAGTGACCGGCAGACCACAGACACCGCTTCTCGACACAGTGAAGTATCCAAGCGACATCCGGGAATTTTCGCGCGAGCAACTTGTCCAGCTCGCCGGAGAAGTGCGCGAGGATACCATTCATACGGTATCAAGGACCGGTGGGCACCTTGGTGCGGGCCTCGGCGTGGTTGAACTCACCGTCGCCATCCATCATGTTTTTAATACGCCGGATGATCGCTTGATCTGGGATGTTGGTCACCAGTGTTATCCGCACAAAATTTTAACCGGACGCCGCGATGAAATGCACACCATTCGAAAGGGCGGCGGCCTTTCCGGTTTCACCAAACGTAAGGAAAGTCCCTACGATCCATTTGGCGCGGCCCATTCCTCGACGTCCATTTCCGCCGGGCTTGGCATGGCCGTCGCACGGGATCTTCAGGACGGGGACAATCATGTCATTTGCGTGATCGGTGATGGCGCCATGAGCGCTGGCATGGCCTATGAAGCCATGAATAATGCCGGAGCGATGAATTCGAAACTCATCGTCATTCTGAATGACAACGACATGTCGATCGCAAGACCGGTCGGAGCCATGAGCGCCTATCTGTCACGGCTCTGGTCCGGCGGGGTCTATCAGGGGTTTCGTCACTTTGCCAAAAACGTCGCGCACAAATTGCCGCGCCCTATCGAGGAATTTGGTCGCCGCGCTGAGGAATATACCCGCGGCATGACTCTGGGCGGCGGAACCATGTTTGAGGAGCTTGGCTTTTATTATGTCGGCCCCATTGATGGTCACAATTTTGATCATCTCATCCCGGTTCTGAAAAATGCACGGGATGGTGACTTTGGTCCGATCCTTGTCCATTGCAGGACCGAGAAGGGCAAGGGCTATGAGCATGCGGAAAAGTCGCCGGACAAATATCACGGTGTTTCAGGCTTTGACGTCGTCACCGGGGCCCAGCAGAAACCGGTTCCCAATGCGCCGAGCTATACCAGCATATTTGCAAAGGCCCTTATTCAGGAAGCCGAGCATGACGAAGCGATTGTCGCAATCACCGCCGCGATGCCCGATGGAACCGGGCTCGACAAATTCGGCGAGGCCTTTCCTGATCGCACCTTTGATGTCGGGATCGCCGAGCAGCATGCTGTAACTTTCGGTGCAGGGCTCGCGACAGAAGGCATGAAACCGTTCGTTACCATATACTCAACATTCCTGCAGCGTGGTTACGACCAGATTGTTCACGATGTAGCCATTCAGCAGCTGCCGGTGCGCTTCGCGCTCGACCGGGCCGGCCTTGTCGGCGCGGATGGTCCAACCCATGCCGGTTCCTTTGATTTGGCCTATCTGTGCTGTCTGCCAGGGTTTGTGGTCATGGCAGCGGCCGATGAAGCCGAGCTCATGCATATGGTAGCCACTGCGGCCTCAATCAACGACCGTCCCAGCGCGGTGCGATATCCACGCGGAGAGGGCGTCGGTGTTGACTTGCCTGACAGGGGCGTACCGCTGGAAATTGGCAAGGGTCGCATCGTCCGTGAGGGAAACTCCGTCGCAATCCTCAGCCTTGGTACGCGGTTGGCTGAAGCCTTGAAAGCGGCAGAAGATCTCGCCCAGCAGGGGCTTTCGGTAACGGTCGCCGATGCCCGGTTTGCCAAGCCCTTTGACGAGGATCTCATTCGTGATCTTGCTAAATCCCATAAAATTTTTATTACAGTCGAGGAAGGCTCTGGCGGCGGCTTTGGTGCTCACGTCCTGGAATTCATGGCGAAGGAGCGGTTACTCGAAAATGGGCTCAAGGTGCGCACATTGACCCTGCCTGACAGGTTTATCGACCAGAACTCGCCGTCGGCCATGTATGACGAGGCCGGCCTTAATGCACCGGGGATCGTTGAGACAGTGCGCGAAATGTTGGACATTTCCGAGGCGGTCGGAGCCCGGCCAAAACGGGCCTGAAAAAGCCCGGAGAGGTCATCTGTCTGAATTGGTAAGCTGCAACGGGCGATTGGCGTTGGCTCTTTCAAGATGACGCCGTCTGAAGCCTTGCGCACTTTCTCCGACCAGGCGCCTGAAGGCCTCTTCGAAAGGGCCAATAGATCCATAACCGACCGATATGGCAATTTCATCAAGCTTCATTTCAACCTGATCGACATCTTCCAATATAATTCTTGCATCCGCGATTCTGTAGTGATCGAGAAGGTTGCTCAATCGCCGAAATCCAAATCCGATATGGATGAGGACACGCACGGCTTGATTTTTCAAGAGCAATCGATCACCGATCCTCTCAAGGGTCAAATCGTCTTCTCGATAAATGTGGCGTCGATCGAATAGCGATCTCAGTTCTTCCAGTTTCTCTTCGTAGGTTTCGAAAACCGGTTCTATACTCTCTGTACGAACGATATGGAGAGTGTAAGTCGTCATGATCCACAAGCCAAGGAGAAGCGTGGTCGCTCCATTCGAATACGGGTTGGTAAGCAGCG
The DNA here is from genome assembly GCA_030614785.1 of Alphaproteobacteria bacterium. GTDB lineage: Bacteria > Pseudomonadota > Alphaproteobacteria > M2410 > M2410 > JAUWTJ01. Next base: position 17,046 of record JAUWTJ010000005.1, read on the forward strand.
TAACAAGAAGCGTGACTGTACAAAATGTTGTCAACATGTAGCGCCTCGGCAGACGCTGCGCATCCATATCGTCATGTCTGCCGCTCCAGAAGCTGAACAAACCATGTAGTAAAAACCCGCAAAGGATAAACTTGTTTGTTGTCCCCGCCCAAAATGACCATGCGGCCAGTGTAGGGGGAGCGGTATGAAAGATCAGGCCGGAAAGCATCAAGCCAGTAATCGCGAAAAAGGTCACTGGCCTTGTATGGTAGGCCCGCCGAAATCCGATACCTGCCAGGATAGAGATAAGGGCAGGCATGGGCGTGGCCAGGGTGACGAGTGCAGTGCGTATCGCTCCGCTGACGAGCGGGGGAGACCACGCTGTGATCAGTACGCTCAGTGCTGATACAAGCCCCATGATGAAGAGTACACGCCCGTGTTGTCGTGCCGTATTGCGCGCCCGAAACAAGGCTGTGATCCCTCCCGCTACGACAAGAGATATCAATGCGCTCCACAGACCCGACGAAACCATCCCAACCCTCAAGTGACGAATATGTCTTTCACGGTATTCTCAAGCTTCCAGCTTGCCATCCGCAGTTCCTGCCCGCTATCCAAAAACAGGCAACGCGTCATTGAGTCATGGTTCAGAGGGGTGTGTGTAGCGAAAGTTTCGCGTTAACCATGCTTTTCCATTTTGATTATGGAATTTTCGTGTAAAATCGACAGATACACGGGTAAAACCGCGGGAATTAGCGATTCCTTCGGAATGCCGAGGATGGGTACCTTGGCAAAAATGGTAAACAGTGGGGTACTTATGGGTTCGCGATTGAGCGTCGCCAGAGGTGGAGACGGCAGTGAATCGGCCACTCAATCAGTGGCGCGCTTTTTCGTCGGAGCATCGGGGCTTGTACTGCGCGGCCTTGGCATAGCAGTGCTCATGGGCGTTGTATTCGGTTTGCTGATCGGCATTGGCGGGCTCTGGCTCGGGGTAGAGCGCGAGCAGCAGATTATTATGGGTGGCCTGAGCGGCTGGATCTCAAGCTTCATCGCCATGATGTATATTGTCTTGCATGTGCGGCGCGAACGAACGGCAGGCCATTAGTCCCGGACCAATTTTCAGATCTCTTGTTATATGTCAGGTGGCCGGGTATTGATCCGTCATGCAAAAGCGTGCGGACATACTCCTTGTTGAGCAAGGATTGGTTGAAAGCCGGGCAAGGGCCCAGGTCGAAATTTCGGCTGGCCAGGTCTTTGTCGGCAAGGATCCGGTGCGCAAGGCGAGTCAAAGGTTACATGAGGGGGCCGAACTGCACTTGAAAGCGCGTGCCCTGCCGTGGGTTTCGCGTGCTGCCCTGAAACTCGGCCACGCCCTGGCTCACTTCGATCTCGGGCTTGAAGGGCGATGCGTCCTGGATCTCGGGGCTTGCACAGGGGGCTTTAGTGAAGTTGCCCTGAAGTCCGGCGCCGCACATGTCTTCGCCGTAGATGTCGGGCGCGGTCAACTTCATGCCTCGCTAAAGGGCCAGGAACGCCTCACCTCCATGGAAGGGGTTAATGCTCGAAACCTTGTGAGGGGTGATTTTGACAGGCCAATAGATGTAATTGTGTCAGACCTCAGTTTTATATCGCTCAAGCTCGGGCTTTCTCCCGCACTCGAGATTTGCGAGCCCGGTGGAACTCTCATAGCTCTCATCAAACCCCAGTTTGAGGCGGGCAAAGAGCGGGTCGGACGCGGCGGTATTGTCAAGGACCCGTCTGTACACAAAGAGATAGTCAGTGATATTGAAGCGTGGATAAATGAAAAAAAGCCGTGGCAGGTCCTGGGTGTAACGCCCAGCCCGATCACTGGCAGCGACGGAAATCAGGAGTTTCTCATTGCCGCAGAAAAAAAGAAGATTTGACACCCCGAAGGTTCGCCGGTCGCTGACGCTTGAAATCATCGAGCTGGGCGCGCAGGGCGATGGCATTGCCAAAGGACCTGATGGTCCGGTCTATGTGCCGCGCACAGTACCCGGTGACGAAGTCAATGCACAGGTTGTCGGGCAAAAGGCAGAGAGTTTTGAGCTGGTGAAGGCCGGACCGGATCGCCAGGATCCGCCATGTCCTCACTTCGTTGATTGTGGTGGTTGCGCATTGCAGCATCTTTCCGAAGACGCCTATCGCACACACAAAATGAAAACTCTTGAAGAAACCTTCCGCAAGGCCGGCCTTGAGCTTCCTGCGGTCAATTCTGTCTGGGGACATGAAGCCTCGCGGCGACGGACCACGTTCAAGACGCGTGGCAGAGGCAAGGGTGCGGTGCTGGGATATCAAACGACGGGCTCTCACCATCTGGTTCCTGTTGACCGGTGTCTTATCCTGACCGAAGGGCTTCAGAACGCCCTGCCGGATGTGCGTCATCTGGCATCTTCCATACTTGAGCCCGGCGAGGAAGCAACCATCGCGCTAACGGAATGTGAAAATGGTATCGATGTCAGCATTACGCTCGATCAGGACCTCTACGAGGTACGGCGTCTGGAGGTCCTCGAAAGGCTCGGCTCGGCGGCGAAGACCGCCGACATTGCCCGCATAACCGTGAACGGCGAGCCGGCCCTTGTGGCGAGGACGCCGGTGGTTCGGTTCGACGGCATTGCTGTATCGCCGCCCTACAATGCCTTTCTTCAGCCCGGCCTTGAGGGGGAGAATGTCCTGAGAGAACTGGTTTTGGAAAACCGGCCCGAAAAAAAGAACGGCCGTGCTGTCGATCTTTTCGCGGGATGTGGAACTTTCTCCCTGCCGCTGGCCCGGCATTTTGATGTCATTGCCTATGAGAGTGAGGGCGCGCAGGTAACTGCGCTCGAAAATGCGGCACGAGTGGCATCCCTGTCGGGCTTGAAAACCGTGCGCCGGGATCTCGTCCGGGAACCTTTGGGGGACCTGGAGCTCAGGAAGATAGATTATGTTGTCCTCAACCCGCCGCGCGCTGGTGCAAAAGGACAGGCCGAAGAACTCGCCAGATCAAAAGTGCCCGCGATCACATACATTTCCTGCAATCCTGGCACCCTGGCCCGCGACGCGAGGATACTTCAGAGCGGGGGGTATAGTTTGACCTCAATGACTTTGCTGGATCAGTTCGTCTACTCCGCACACAGCGAATGTATTGCGATATTCAGAAAAGATCAGACCTGATGCCCGGTTAGCGCGCGGGTGTGAAAGTTTTGCAGCGCCTCGATAATATCCCGGGCTGGCTCAATGACCTGTGACAGGTCGATGGCAAGGGTAGTGGAATCCTGCAAGCGCCAGATATTGACCTGAATTACCCTGAGGGCGCTTGTTTCATCGGCTTCCTTTAGAGCCCCTTCCAGGGTATCTTTGAGGCTGCACAGAATTGTCGGGGATGCCACATCCTCGGATAGTGTCATGTTCTCGATCGAGCGCCAGTCGACTATACCAAGGCCATCAATTTTCAAACCATGCAGGGTTGCCGAAAGGTGAGCTTCACGGCGACCAAGCAGCGGGTAATTGTACAGCGCCACCGCGAAAGCACCGAGTGCAACAAGCACCAGGATTGGTTGGGAAAGAATCAGCCCGGCCAGAACGGATGCTCCGCCGAAAATGGCAGCCCCTGCAACAAGCCTGCGTCCCCGGTCGGGTGTGATATGAACATCAAAGCGTTCGACCTCGGTCATGCACCCTCGATAATTATTGTAACCCTGTTACAGCACTTCAAGTCCCTCAAGCCCCTGAAGTCCCGGTCTGAGCGCGGTGTCGCAGCAGCTGGTCTGCGAGAACAGACGCTACCATCGCTTCGCCGACAGGAACAGCCCGGATGTCGACGCATGGGTCGTGGCGGCCTTTGGTGGCAGTTTTGGTCGCTTTTCCATCCCGCGTGATGCTGTCTACCGGCGTCAGAATGGATGAAGTAGGTTTTACGGCAAATCGGGCGACGATGTCCTGACCTGACGAGATACCGCCGAGGATCCCGCCGGCATGATTGGACATGAACCGGGGTCCATCGTTGCCGGGCGTGATCGCATCGGCATTTTCTTCGCCGGTGAGGGCAGCCACTGCAAATCCGTCACCGATCTCAACGCCCTTGACCGCATTGATACTCATCAGACCCTGGGCGAGTTCGGTGTCAAGCTTGCCATAGACCGGCGCGCCGAGCCCGGCGGGTATACCTTCAGCGATAACTTCGATAACTGCGCCGCAGGACGAGCCGGCCTTGCGGATCCCGTCGAGATAGGTCTCCCATGTCTTTACCGCTTCTGCATCGGGGCACCAGAAAGGGTTGTCGCCGATAATGTCCCAGTCCCAATTGTCGCGATTGATCAGATGGGGTCCCATCTGCACCAGAGCGCCGCGGATGCGGACCTTGTCGCCAAGAATACTGGCAAGCACTTTGCGTGCAACCCCTCCGGCCGCCACGCGCATTGCCGTCTCGCGCGCCGAGGAGCGCCCGCCGCCGCGATAGTCGCGCAAGCCATATTTGGCTTCGTAGGTAATATCAGCATGGCCCGGACGGTAGGTGTCACGAATATCATTGTAGTCTTTGGAACGTTGATCCTGGTTCTCGATGAGGAGCGAAATCGGTGTTCCTGTCGTGACCTGGCCGTTGGTACGGTCATCGGAAAAGACGCCGGAAAGGATTTTTACAGCATCATCTTCGCGGCGCTGGGTCACATATTTCGATTGCCCCGGCTTGCGTTTATCGAGCCAGACCTGAAGATCTTCCTCGCTCAGTGCGATGCCCGGCGGCGTGCCATCGACAACACACCCGATCGAGGGTCCATGGGACTCGCCCCATGTCGTAACCCGAAAAAGATGGCCAAAAGTGTTGTGAGACATGGGCTTGCCGCCTATCCGACCGTGATATCAGGCGCGTCTTCGGCCTTCATACCGACCACGTGATATCCGGCATCCACATGATGAACCTCGCCGGTAACTGCAGCGCCCAGATCGGACAGCAAGTAAAGTGCTGAATTACCGACCTCCTCGATTGTCACGGTACGGCGTAGCGGTGAATTATATTCATTCCATTTCAGAATATAACGAAAGTCGCCAATGCCCGAGGCTGCAAGCGTCTTGATCGGCCCTGCGGAAATCGCGTTAACACGAATATTCTGTTTCCCGAGATCCATGGCAAGATAGCGCACACTTGTCTCAAGGGCAGCCTTCGCAACTCCCATGACATTGTAATGCGGCATGACCTTTTCGGCGCCGTAGTAGGTCAGCGTCAGCATGCTGCCGCCATCGCTCATCAGCTTCTCTGCCCGCAGCGCGACTGCAGTAAACGAGAAACACGAAATATTCATGGTCAGTTGAAAATTCTTGAAGCTCGTATCGACATAGCGGCCATCGAGCTCGTCCTTGTCGGAAAAGGCGATCGCATGGACGACAAAATCGAGCTTGCCCCAGGCTTCTTCAAGCGTGTGGAAGACGGCGTCAATGCTGCCCTCGTCTGTCACGTCGCACGGAAGGATGATCTCGGAGCCAACAGATTCGGCCAGCGGCGTCACGCGTTTCTGGATGGCTTCGCCCTGATAGGTGAAGGCGAGTTCCGCTCCCGCCTTGTGTGCCGCTTCAGCGATGCCCCAGGCGATCGAGCGCTTGTTGGCCACGCCCATAATGAGCCCGCGCTTGCCTGCCATCAGATTTGGAAAGTCACTCATTGATAAAATAGCCCTCTCATACCTGATATCTACAGTAGCGCCGCATCCTACACGAACCACCGAGCCAATCAATGTGTGTTATCAAAGGGATAGGGGATATTACAGACTTGTTACAGGGATTTGATCAACTCAAAAGCCCTGCGACCCTAAAACATGAAGTCCGAGCGAACGTCATAGGCGTTGCGTGCCGACCAACGCTCTACCATGTCCTTGAAATCCTGGTCGTTGGCCGATGGCAATATGATCTTGAGGGTCACATATTGATCGCCGTATAGCTTTTCCTCGCCTTTTGGGGCGCGCGGCAGGCCTCGGCCCTTGAGGCGCAGGGCTGTATCGGCATTGGATCCAGGAGGGATTGTCATCGCAACCGGCCCGTCAAGGGTCGGGACCATAACCCTGGCACCCAAAACAGCCTCATCAACCGCAACGGGCAGGATCAGATAAATGTCGTCGCCTTCACAGGTGAAATGGCGGTGTGGCTCTACGTTGATCTCAAGAATGGCATCGCTGGCCGCGCCTGACTTGCCATGGCCTTTAAGCCGAATTTGCTGGCCGGACTTGACGCCGGCGGGAATTTTCACATCAAGCCGCTTGCCGCTCGGCAGTTTAACGCGCCGGGACGTTCCGCGTGCCGATTCCTCAAAACTGATCGAAAGATTGTAGCGGCTGTCCTGCGGCGTTGATACGTCGGCAGGTTCCGGCTGTGGCTTTGGACCAGCCTGTGGCTTTGGATTTGCCTGGGTCTTTGGCTCCGGCTTTGCGGTCGCATCAGCGCTTGCCTGCGCCTCCGACCTGGTCGTAGACTTCGCTGCCTCCTGAGCCTTTGCTTTCAGTCCGGCGAACAGATCATTGAAGACTTCGTCTGCACGAGGACGACGTGCCCGTTCCTCGCCACTTTTTTCAGAAGCCGCTTCTTGTCGACCCCAGCTGTACGCCTTGAAGTCTTCACCCTGTTTTTTTTGTGGTTTGCTGTGATCGCCTCCAGCGCGCGCGCGCGCTGCCCAGGCATCTGCGGCGCTTTTATGGTCGGACCGTGCTTCGCGCTGTTTGGTGCGGGCATTGGCAGAACGTGAATTTTGACGGCGCATGATCGGCAGGCCATTGGCATCAATCTCACCACTGTCAAACTGCGAGCGTTTGGCCAAATCACCGAGGATGTCATAGGCGGCGTTGATTTCCTGAAATGTATTGGCAATGAGGCCGCTGTCACCGGCGACATCGGGATGATATTGCTTGGCGAGATTGCGAAATGCGGATTTGACGTCCTGCGGTGAGGCCTTTCGGTTAACGCCAAGAACTGTATAGGGGTCGCGCATAACACTCTTTTGGTTCATTGCCGGTGCCCGCTTGCCTCTGGAAGGCGCAGACATGCCGGTAAAGTCGGATTCCTGATCCACGAAGAATAGGAAATCCGCCATACCAAACAGTTAAAGGCGAGAGGTTTTGTTTAGAATGTGTTGTCCATAACGCCGCGCGATCAAAGACCCGCCGGGATCACAGCCACTCTGTTTCAGGAAAATCGGGACCTAGACGAATTTTACTTCGAGAATTTCGTACGACCTGCCGCCCCCGGGCGTGTTGACGTCAACGGAATCGCCGGTTTCCTTGCCGATAAGTGCGCGCGCTATCGGGGAGGAAATTGCAATGCGGCCTTCCTTCACGTCGGCCTCGTGATCGCCGACAATCTGATACTGGCTTTCTTCTTCGGTATCCTCATCAACCACACGGACGGTTGCGCCGAATTTCACAGTGTCGCCGTCAAGGGTAGCAGGGTCGATGACCTGGGACCGTGAAATCAGGTCTTCAAGTTGCATCACACGGGTCTCAATGAACGACTGACGCTCTTTGGCAGCGTGATATTCAGCGTTTTCCGACAGGTCGCCATGCTCGCGCGCCTCGGCAATCATCCGGATGGTCTCCGGCCGATCAATGGTTTTCAGCTGTTTCAGCTCACTTTCGAGGGCTTCGTGCCCGGACGCCGTCATTGGAACTTTTTCCATAGTCTCGCTACCTGATTATATTAAAGACAACACGTCCTCACGCCCGACTATTCGGGCAATTTATATTACCTATGCGTGTGAAGAATTTCTACTTCGCGGTCGAACGACGCTTACGCCGCATATATCTGGCCTTTAAGTATACGATTGCAAGGGCCGAACTTCAAGGGTTGTAACATCCTCTTCGCAAATTGCCCGCGCCGCCACCTTGGCGGCTGCCATGGTCGTATAATATGGAATGCGCTGCTCCAGCGTGGTGCGCCGGATGGTCATGGAATCCTGCAGGGATTTTGCACCCTCCGTGGTGTTGAAGACCAGATCGACCTCGCCGTTCTTCATCGCGTCGACGATGTGAGGCCGGCCTTCAAAAACCATGTTGACGGTTTCCGCCTCTATCCCGGCCGCGCACAGGGTTTCGGCGGTGCCACTCGTGGCAATGAGCCTGAAGCCTTTTTCTTTAAGGCTGCGCGCGGCTGCCAGGATCCCCGTCTTGTCTCGTTCCTTGAGCGAGATGAAAACGGTTCCTGATGTTGGCAAGGTAACGCCGCCGCCGAGCTGGCTTTTGGCGAAGGCGGCGACGAACCGGGTATCGATCCCCATGACCTCGCCGGTCGAGCGCATTTCGGGGCCCAGTATTGTATCCACGCCTGGAAAGCGCGCGAAGGGGAAGACGGCTTCCTTGACTGTGACGTGCCCCTCATTGTGAGTGGTCAGATCAAAATCTGTCAGCTTTTCGCCGGCCATCAGCCGCGCTGCGATTTTGGCAATCTGCACGCCGATGCTCTTGGCGACGAACGGCACGGTGCGGCTGGCGCGCGGATTAACCTCAAGCAGATAGATGTCATCTCCCTTGATGGCAAATTGCACATTCATCAGGCCGATGACATTGAGTTTGAGGGCAAGCGCTTCGGTCTGGCGTTTCAGCTCTTCGATAATTTCAGGGCGCAGGGACCAGGGCGGCAGGGAACATGCTGAATCGCCGGAATGAACCCCGGCCTCTTCAATGTGCTCCATGATTCCGGCGACAAAGACCTGGGCGCCGTCACACAGGCAATCTACATCAACTTCAATGGCGTCCTGAAGATAACCGTCGATGAGATAACCATCGGCAAAAGCCGGGATATCGCCCGACGCTGTCGCCATACGCTGGAGATAGCGATCCAGTTCATCTTCGGAGCGCACGATTTCCATGCCCCGCCCGCCAAGCACGTAGGAGGGCCTGATGACCACGGGAAAGCCGACCTCAAGCGCCGCCGCGGATGCCTCTTGCGGTGAATAGGCCAGAGCGTTCTTCGGCTGGCGCAGATCAAGCTCCTGCAACAGCTTCTGGAAGCGCTCGCGGTCTTCGGCCAGATCGATGGCATCAGGCGACGTTCCCAGGATCGGAATACCTTCGTCCTCAAGGCGTTGGCAAAGCTTGAGCGGTGTCTGACCGCCAAGCTGAACGATGACGCCGTGCAGCGTGCCGTTCTTCTGCTCTGTATGAATGAGCTCCAGCACATCCTCTGCGGTCAGCGGCTCAAAATAAAGCCGGTCCGACGTATCATAGTCGGTCGAGACCGTCTCTGGATTGCAGTTCACCATGATGCTCTCCAGGCCGGCATCGCTCATGGCATAGCAGGCGTGACAGCAACAATAGTCAAATTCGATGCCCTGACCGATCCGGTTGGGACCGCCGCCCAGAATGATGACTTTCCTGGCGTCTGTCGGCGCACTTTCGCATTCCGGCTCATCGCTAAAGGCCGGCGTCTCATAGGTCGAATACATGTAAGGCGTTTTGGCCTCAAACTCTGCCGCACACGTATCAATCCGCTTGTAGACGGGCCGCACGTTCAGGGCCTGGCGATGGGCGGTGACTTCTTTTTCGGATTTGCCGGTCAGTTTGGCGAGCCGCATATCCGAAAAGCCCGCTGACTTGAGGCGGCGCATGGCAACGGCGTCGGACGGCAGTCCTTCGGCCCGGACCGTGGCTTCTTTATCCATCAGGTCTCTGATCTGGTCGAGGAACCAGGGGTCAACGAAGCAGGCCTTGTGAATGTCTTCATTCGACATGCCAAGACGCATGGCCTGGGCGATAACCACGAGGCGGTCCGGCGAAGGCTTGGCAAGCATGGCAAAAATGGCAGCGGTGTCATTGTCTTCGCCGAGGCCAGGAATGTCGTATTCGTCAAGCCCGGTGAGCCCGGTTTCGAGGCTGCGAATGGCCTTTTGCAGACTTTCCTGGAACGTCCGGCCGATGGCCATGCTTTCCCCAACCGACTTCATGGAGGTCGTCAGGTGCGGCTCGGCGCCAGGGAATTTTTCAAATGCAAAGCGAGGGATTTTGGTGACGACATAGTCAATGGTCGGCTCGAATGAGGCAGGCGTCACGCCTGTGATATCATTGAGCAATTCATCGAGTGTGTAGCCGACCGCCAGCTTGGCCGCAACGGTGGCGATGGGGAAACCCGTCGCCTTGGACGCCAGCGCCGAGCTCCGCGACACACGCGGGTTCATCTCGATAACCACCAGCCGCCCGTCTTTGGGATTGACCGCAAACTGCACATTCGAGCCACCGGTTTCAACACCGATCTCGCGCAGCACTGCAATCGAGGCGTTGCGCATGATCTGATATTCTTTGTCGGTCAACGTCAGGGCAGGGGCGACAGTCACTGAATCGCCGGTATGAATGCCCATCGGGTCGATGTTCTCGATGGAGCAGATGATGATGCAATTGTCCGCAGAGTCGCGAACCACTTCCATTTCATACTCTTTCCATCCGACCACGGATTCTTCAATCAGAACCTCGGTCGTTGGCGAGGCATCAAGGCCGCGCTCGACAATCGCGTGAAATTCCTCAACATTATAGGCGATGCCGCCACCCAGCCCGCCCATGGTGAACGAGGGCCGCATGATGGCGGGCAGGCCGATCTTTTCAAAAGCCAGCTCGGCTTCGGCGCGGTTGTGCGCCAGCATCGAGCGCGGGCTTTCGAGGCCGATTTTGTCCATGGCATTGCGGAACAGCTGACGGTCCTCGGCCTTGTCGATGGCTTCCTTCTTGGCACCAATCATCTCAACGCCGTATTTCTCCAGCACGCCCATTTTGGCAAGGCTCAGCGCCGTGTTCAATGCTGTCTGGCCGCCCATGGTCGGCAGCAGTGCATCGGGGCGCTCTTTTTTAATGATCTTGGCAACAAACTCCGGCGTGATCGGCTCGATATAGGTGGCATCAGCCATCTCCGGATCAGTCATGATCGTCGCCGGGTTCGAGTTCACCAGAATAATCCGGTACCCCTCTTCCTTCAGCGCCTTGACCGCCTGCGTCCCCGAATAATCAAACTCGCACGCCTGGCCAATAACAATCGGGCCGGCGCCAATAATCAGGATACTTTCTATGTCGGTTCTTTTGGGCATCTAATCTCCGAAGAAAAATAGTCTTATTGCTTTGATTGCAAGCTTGGCAACTTCTTCAAGTGCCGCCTTGCTGAATACTTTGGATACTCTGCGAAGGCCTGCGAGCAATTTAGTTTCGACAAACTGGCGTGTTACGGAGTCACCGGACTCTAGCTTGGTAATACCTTCATCCAAATTGGACAGTATTTCATTACGTTCTTCTTGATGATGCTCTGCGTAGCCGTTGTCCTTACGGATTTCATCTCTTGCCTTATTCAAGCAGGAGACCATTTCGCCGTAGCCGCTGCGAGATCTGTCAACAGGAAGTGGGGTCCAGTGCTCATCAGACGAGGTATCGACCGGTGGAGTTACTTTACCCGTTGCCTCTACTTGGAGACTGCTCAGTGTAAGGCCGGAGGCGGATTGGCTTGAACGCATCAGCAAGTATTGGGATACATCTGATTTAGGATTTTCCTCTCGATCCTGAACCGATTTGATCCCAGCACCAGTTATCGAGACTAGCGTTTTCGAGATTTCTTCAATGAAATTCCATTCAACAAGGTGACTCTTCTCGAGGTTCCGAACTGTCGTCTCAAGAAAATTGGATGTGACGTCATACGAAATGAGGTCTGCAATATCATCCGTACCGAAGTGTTTGGCATCATGATTTGCCAGTTGATCCAAAAGCTCAACTAACACTGCAACCTCAACATCGGATATTTTTGTGCCAAGCCCCATCCTCTACTCCATCATTCCGACAAAGCGGTCAAAGAGGTAGTGGGAGTCTTGCGGGCCGGGGGAGGCTTCGGGGTGGTACTGGACCGAGAAGATCGGTTTGCTGTCAACCATGAGGCCGCAATTGGTGCCATCAAACAGCGAAAGGTGACTTTCCTTGACGCCTGACGGAAGAGTATCGGCGTCGACCGTGAAGCCGTGGTTCATCGAGGTAATCTCGACCTTGTCTGTGGTGAGGTCCTTGACCGGATGATTGGCGCCGTGGTGGCCCTGATGCATTTTTTTGGTCTTGGCGCCGAGCGCCAGCGCCAGCATCTGGTGTCCGAGGCAGATGCCGAACATCGGCTTGCCGCTTTCAATCAGTTTTTGAATTTCCGGCACGACATATGTCCCCGTTGCCGCCGGATCGCCGGGACCATTGGAAAGGAAGATGCCGTCGGGATCCATGGCCAGGATGGCCTCGGCGCTGGTTGAGGCGGGGACAACGGTCACATCACAACTGAGCCCGGCCAGATCGCGCAGGATGTTGCGCTTGATGCCGAAGTCCATGGCGACCACATGGCGCTTTGATGCGCCTCGCGCGCCAAAGCCTTCATTCCAGACCCACGGCGTCTCGTCCCACTTGTAGGTTTCGGTCGTGGTCACTTCTTTGGCCAGGTCCATGCCTTCAAGTCCGGCAAAAGCTTTTGCTTCCGCCTGCAGGGCCGCGATATCAAAAACGCCGTCAGGCGCATGGGCGATGACGGCGTTTGGCATTCCTTTTTCGCGGATCAGCCGGGTCAGCGCCCGGGTATCGACCCCTGAAATGGTAATAATATTCTGCGCTTTCAGCCAGCTGTCGAGATCGGCGGCCGACCGGTAATTGGAAGGTTCCGTAATATCGGTCTTGAGGACCGCGCCGCGCACTGCGGATGCCGTGCCCTCGAGGTCCTCGTCATTGGTGCCGACATTGCCGATATGGGGGAAGGTGAAGGTGATGATCTGGCCTGCATAGGACGGATCGGTCAGGATTTCCTGATAACCGGTGATGGCGGTGTTGAAACAGACCTCGCCAACGGCGGAGCCGGTGGCCCCCAGACCGTGGCCTTTGAGGAGTGTGCCGTCTGCCAGAACAAGGAGTGCGGTAGGTCTGCTCATTTGGTGCGCGCTCCAAAAAGGGCTTCGCAACCCGCGTGTCGCGGCTTTGCGAGTTTGATTTTCGTGTCCGGCATGCGGACCCCCTTCGACAAAGAGAAGTTCTAAATTTTTGATGAAAAAGCCCGGGCAGGGCCTAAACGCGCCGGACCCTATGCCAAAGCGTTTGCACGGTCAAGACTTCAATTTTCAAAAAACATCGTTTAAAAACAATGGCTTATGTCAGAGAAAATAATTGCGGATGGCTGCCGGATGGACTAGGGTCCGGTACTTCGCCAAATGGCGCCAAAAGGCAGAAGGTGATTCATGCGAGAAGAATTAAACGAGGCGCTTAAGACAGCATTGAAGGCGCAGGACAAGCGCCGTCTTTCGACCCTCAGACTCATCCTGGCGGCCATCAAGGACCGCGATATTGCAGCCCGTTCAGAAGATCGCAATGAAGGGGTTTCAGATGAGGAAATCCTGTCGATCCTTCAGAAGATGGTCAAGCAGCGCAAGGAGTCCTCGACCATGTATGAAGAGGCCGGCCGTCTCGAGCTGGCCGAGCAGGAGCGCGAGGAAATCGCCATCATTGATGAATATCTGCCGCAGCAGATGAGCGACGATGAAGTGCGCACCGCTACGCAAGAGCTGGTGAAAGACATTGAAGCTGCTGGCCTGAAAGACATGGGCCGCACCATGGCCGCCCTCAAGGAACGCTACGCCGGCGTGATGGATTTCAAGGTAGCGTCAGCGACCGTCAAAGAGCTTTTGGGCTAGTCCATTACTTCACTTCATAAATCTCATACCCGACACCATCCTCGGTGACGTGGCCGACGCCGACAGCGACGATGCCGTTAAGCCAGGAATATTTCTCTGATCCCGTCTCAAAGATCGGCGCGGTTCTGAAGTAATAGCTCGACGGGTCAGGCAGCCCGTTTGAACGATCAAACAGAGCCGCGAACTGTTCCGGCGGCACAGTAATCCGGCCCTTGTACTGGACGAAGATATTGGCGCCGTCGTCGGTCTGGAGCGTGGCTCTCACATCGAGATTGAGGATACCGAGACCAGGGTTGAGGAGAAACCAGTCTGCACCCGATGGCAGAATGGTTCCCTTGAGCCTGGGACCCTCGAAACTGCCGCCGGTGACATCCGCGATGGCGCGCATCCCCATCGCACCGTTGCCGATATCCACGGTCGGCTTGAGGCTTGCCTGAAAATTCATCAGAAACTCGGATTGCAGTCCACTCATGGCATAATCTCCCTAATTGTTTCGCGAATGTTAGACTCCGCCTGCATTTTTGGGAAGCGCTGCTTGACTCTTTCGGCAGGGCGCACTATTTAATCTGCTGCCGGCGAGAGATGCGGTAGACCCTTTGTGGCACCGACACCAATTGGCCAGACGGCAATAGAAGACTGAGAGTCTATTGATTTTTTGAACCCTGGCGGGAGACTGCCGGGCGTTTAGTGTCGTTTATACCTTTGAAATAATGGGATATTTATTGGTCGATTGGAAAAAAAGAGCCTCGCTGAATGAGTTTTCGCCCATGAGTTTTCCGGGACATTTTCTGGATGAATTGCGCACCCGCCTGTCGATTACCGACGTGGTGGGCAAACGCGTGACGTGGGACCGGGCAAAATCCAATGCCCGGCGCAAGGATTACTGGGCCTGCTGTCCGTTTCATTCAGAAAAATCCCCCTCTTTCCATGTCGATGAAACCAAAGGGTTTTATCACTGCTTCGGCTGCGGCGCGCACGGCGACATTGTCGGGTTTGTCATGAGTCAGGATAATCTGTCCTTCATCGAGGCGGTCGAGCGGCTCGCCGGAGATGCCGGGATGACGATGCCCGAGCAAACGCCCCGGATGCGGGCAGAAGAAGAAAAGCGCGCCGGTCTCGTCGAGATCATGGAAATGGCAACGCAATTCTTTGAAAAAATTCTGCATCAGTCGAGCGGCGAGGTGGCCAGGAGCTATCTTGACGGGCGCGCCCTCAGTCCAAAAACCTGGGCCACCTTCCGCATCGGTTATGCACCCGATGCGCCTTCGGCTCTTTCGGACCATCTCATTGCGCAAGGCATCAAGCCGGACCAGTTGATAGAGGCCGGGCTTTCCCTTGAAAGCGACCGTGGCGGCCTGCGTGACCGGTTCCGGGGCCGCATTATTTTCCCCATCATGGATGGTCGCAGCCGCGTCATTGCTTTTGGCGGACGCGCGATGTCGTCTGAAGCCAAAGCCAAATATCTGAATTCACCCGAGACGCCTTTGTTCCACAAGGGCCGTACCCTGTATAATATTGCGCCGGCGCGCCGCGCTGCTGCGGACCTGTCGCGCTCGGACAATGTGCACCGCCTGCCGGGCGTTGTTGTGGCCGAAGGCTATATGGATGTCATCGCATTGTCGCTGGCCGGCATCACGCAGTCGGTCGCACCGCTCGGCACCGCCATGACCGAAGAACAAATTCTGCTGGCCTGGAAGATGTGCCCCGAGCCTGTACTTTGTTTTGACGGCGATGCTGCCGGGATCAAGGCTGCGGGCCGGGCGATGGAACGTGCCTTGCCGCTGTTGCGTCCGGGACATTCGCTCGGGTTTGTATTGTTGCCAGGCGGCCTGGATCCGGATGACCTCATTCGCGAAAAGGGTTCCGAAGCCATGCGGGCGATCCTGGCAAAGCCAATCCCGCTAATTGATTTTCTCTGGCGACGGGAGGTCGAAGAGGGTCCGTTTGATACGCCGGAGAAGCGTGCGGCTCTGGAAGAGCGGCTTGACTATGCAACAGGACAAATTCGCGATGACAAGGTTCAGCGGTTCTACCGCCAGGCTTTGCGCGACCGGCTCTACAAACATTTCAACACACGCAAACCAACCGCAGCGGCATCGCGGCCAGGGCGCGGTGAAACTTTCGGACGTCCGAAACAGCCTCAGGGCATTTCAGCCGCGCTCAGAAAATCCTCTTTGGCCCAGGCCAGCAGACTGTCCGGCGGCCTGGGCGCAGGGCGTGATCTTGATCTTTGCGTGGAGCGGGAGCGGGTTCTGGTTTCGTCAATCTTGCGATTTCCTGAGCTCCTCGATGCCCATGGCGAGAGTTTCGCGGAAATGCCCCTTGAGCGTCCCGAACTTGACAGGGTAAGGCGGGATATTCTGGATGTTGCCGCCTCCGGCGTGGCGCTTGACATGAACGCGCTGCGCAACCATTTGAAGGATAGAGGCGCGACGCATCTGGTCGATCAATTGCTGCGCCATGCGGTCCAGAAGCACGCCCACATATTCAGTAAAGACGCACAGCTGAAAGACGCAGAAGAAAATTGGTCTCACGTCCTCGCGCTTCATCGCGAGATGCTCTCTTTGAAACGAGAGGCAAAAGAGGCCGAGGTTCTGTTTCAACAAGATGGCAGTAGTGAGAATTGGCAGCGCCTGCAGCGAATTCAAACTCAGTTACAGCAGGCATCAGTCATTCAATCGGGAGACGGCTAGCTTGAGTACGAGGCATCTTCGAAGTCATTGGACTTCAAGGGTGGACGAAGCTGTCGGATCAGGAAACTAAAGAGCGGAGATTAACCGTGGCGACCAAAGTAGCACAGACTAAAAAGACAGCCAAAAAGGTAGTGGCAAAGACGAAGACCGTTGCCAAAACAGCGACAAAGGCAGCCACCAAAAAGGCCGCGCCAAAGACGGCAAAAAAAGCTGCGGCCAAAACAGCAGCGAAGCCTGCTGGCAAAAAAGTGGTTGCCAAAACGGCTGTTAAAACAGCGAAGAAATCAGTGACGAACACAAAAATAGCAACGAAAGTCAAAACTGCGGCAAAGACCGCAGTGAAAGCCGCCGCTCCGGTCGTCAAAAAGACGACCCAAAAGACTGCGAAGAAGGCGGCGGTAAAGGCAGCCCCCAAAACACCTAACAAAACAGCCAAAGCGGCTGCGGGCAAGAAAACCGCAACCAAAGCTCAGGAGAAAACGGCAAAAGTGGAAGTAGAGAGTAAGAAGAAGGCGGTTTCACAGAAAACGGCCACCAGGAAAACCGCCACCAAAAAAACGGTTGCCAAAAAAACTGCCACCAAAAAAACAACCAAAGCAAAGGCTGAAGCGTCGGCGAAATCTCCCAAGGTCGCAAAAGGTGCAAGTGCCGAGAAAAGTCAAGTGGACGCGGCGGACCGCCCGCTACTCGATATGTCTGACAGCGGCGTCAAGAAGATGATCGCTGCAGCCAAGAAGCGCGGCTACGTCACCTATGATGAGCTGAACGAGGTTGTTCCGTCGGACGAGGTATCTTCTGAAAAGATTGAAGATATTATGTCGATGCTTTCTGAAATGGGCATCAATGTCATCGAAGCTGATGATGCTGAGGAAGTCGAAAGTGGTTCCGAGGCAGGGACAGACATTGCCACGAAAACCGGGACAGCGGTTACAGCCAAGCCCAAGCCGACCACCACCCTTGATCGCACGGACGATCCCGTCCGCATGTATCTGCGTGAAATGGGGACCGTTGAGTTGCTCTCGCGCGAAGGCGAGATTGCCATCGCCAAGCGCATTGAGGCCGGACGCGAAACCATGATTGGCGGCCTGTGCGAAAGCCCGCTGACCTTTGAAGCAATTATCGTATGGCGCGACGAACTCAATGAAGGAAAAGTTCTTCTGCGTGAGATCATTGACCTCGACGCGACCTATGGCGCTGGCCCTGAAGGGCAAGCCAAGAAGCGTGCACTTGAGGCCGAGAATGCTGCCAACCTGGCAAAACTGACAGGCGATTCGCCCGGTGCCCCGGACGGGATTCCCGGCGCAAAACCGGCAGCTGAGCCTGGCAAGGAAGGTGAAGAAGGCGCGGCCAAAACTGAAGGCACCGATGACGATGATGCAGAGGAAGAAGCAACCTTGTCGCTTGCGGCAATGGAAGCAGCTCTGAAGCCTCAGGTCTTTGAGGAATTCGACCAGATCGCAGCAAGTTACAAGAAGCTTCGCAAACTGCAGGAAGCGCTCGTTGAGGCCGTCCTCAATAATCAGACCCTGACGCCAAGCCAGGAGCGTCGCTACAAGAAATTGAAGGCGGAGGTTATTGAATACGTCAAGAACCTGCACCTCAACAACAACCGGATCGAAGCGCTTGTCGATCAGCTCTATGGCATCAATCGTCGGATGGTATCCCTTGAAGGCAAACTGATGCGCATGGCCGACGCTCACGGCGTTCCTCGTCAGGAGTTCCTGAAGCAATATCTCAACAATGAGCTGGACCCACACTGGTCGCGCCGTGTGTCTCGTTTGGCCGGTCGGGGCTGGAAAGAATTCATCAAGGAAGAGAAAGATCAGGTCGACGAGATCCGTGAGGATATCCAGACTGTTTCTCAGGAAGTTGGCGTTGAGATCACCGAATTCCGCCGGATCGTAAACACAGTTCAAAAGGGCGAGCGCGAGGCACGCCAGGCCAAGAAGGAAATGGTCGAGGCCAATCTTCGTCTCGTGATTTCGATCGCCAAAAAATACACCAATCGCGGCCTCCAGTTCCTCGATCTCATTCAGGAAGGTAATATCGGCCTCATGAAAGCGGTCGACAAGTTTGAATACCGTCGCGGTTACAAGTTCTCGACCTACGCCACATGGTGGATCCGTCAGGCAATTACCCGGTCCATCGCTGATCAGGCGCGCACGATCCGTATTCCGGTTCACATGATCGAGACCATCAACAAGCTGGTTCGCACCTCGCGGCAGATGCTGCATGAAATTGGCCGCGAACCAACACCGGAAGAGCTTTCAGAAAAGCTCGCCATGCCGCTCGAAAAAGTGCGCAAGGTTTTGAAGATTGCCAAGGAACCAATTTCTCTCGAGACGCCCATTGGTGATGAAGAAGACAGTCATCTGGGTGATTTCATCATGGACCCCAATGCGATCTTGCCAATTGACGCGGCCATTCAGTCCAATTTGAGAGAAACAACGACGCGGGTGCTCGCGTCCCTGACCGCAAGGGAGGAGCGTGTGCTGCGCATGCGTTTCGGTATAGGGATGAATACTGACCATACTTTGGAGGAAGTCGGTCAGCAGTTCTCGGTAACACGCGAACGTATTCGTCAAATCGAGGCAAAGGCGCTGAGGAAACTCAAGCACCCGAGCCGGTCCCGTAAACTCAGGAGTTTCCTGGATAACTAAGTTGTTATCTCGTGCGTTGGTACACAAATGCTTTTAACAATGATGAAGGCCAAGCTTCACCGAGCTGTGGTCACCCAAACTGATATGCACTACGAAGGGTCCATCTCCATTGATATGGATCTTCTTGATGCTGCCGGAATTCTGCCTCATGAACAGGTTGATGTACTGAACATCAACACCGGTACCCGCTTTACGACCTATGCCATTGAGGCAGAGCGGGGGTCGAAAACCTTCGGTATCAATGGCGCGGCCGCCCGCCTGGCAGAACCCGGCGACCGCATCATTGTGGTGGCCTATGGTCAGCTGGAAGCCGAAAAGGCTCGCAATTACGCACCGACCGTGGTCTGTTTGGACGAAGATAACACCATCGTTCAATAAGGCCGCCGTTCAATGAGTTGCCTTGAACACCAGGGGAGAAACAACACATGGAACTGGTCGCAGACGGATTGAAATTCCCCGAGGGACCCATTGCAATGAGCGACGGGTCGATCATTCTCGTCGAAATCGCGCGGGGCACACTGACCCGGGTTTTGCCTGATGGCGGGACGCAGGTCATTGTCCAGCTTGGCGGCGGCCCGAACGGTGCGGCCATGGGCCCCGATGGCGCAATTTATGTCTGCAACAATGGCGGCTTCACATGGATCGAGGCAGGCGACAGACTAATTCCGGGTGATGAGGCGGGCGATTATTCCGGCGGGCGCATCGAGCGCGTTGATCTTGCAACGGGCAAGGTCGAAACCCTCTACACAGAATGCGACGGCAATCCACTCAAAGGCCCGAACGATATCGTCTTCGATAAAGAGGGCGGCATGTGGTTCACCGATCACGGCAAGGCGCATGGCCGTCTGCGCGACCGGGGCGCAGTCTTCTATGCAAAACCCGATGGCAGTTCAATTACGCAGATGGTGTTCCCGATGGAAGCGCCCAACGGCATAGGTCTCTCTCCGGATGAGGACTTCCTTTATGTCGCCGAAACACCAACCGCGCGGCTGTGGAAATTCAAAATCAGCGCGCCGGGACAAATAGAGTCGCAAGGCCCCTTCACAGGGGAATGTATCGCTGGCATGGGAGGCCATCAGTACTTTGACTCTCTTGCCGTGGACGCCGAGGGCAATATCTGTGTCGCGACGATCATCAACGGCGGCATTACATCCATTTCACCCGATGGAAAAACCGTTCGCCATATCCCCACCGAGGATGGCCTGACCACCAACATCTGTTTTGGCGGTGGCGACCTGAAGACAGCTTACATCTGCCTCTCCTCGACAGGGCAATTGGTCAAAACCACATGGGACGTCGCCGGCTTGCCGCTGAATTTCCTCAACACCTGAGCGACCGAGCGTACCGCAATTGTGCTTTAGTTCAGCTCAAAGGTGATGGTGACACTGGCACTGATCTGGCTCTCGCCGACAGCGATAGCAACAGAGCTCATGCTCTCGGCCTTCATTCTGGCTTGCCTTGGTTGCGGCGTGCCGCTGTGTTGCTCCTGGAAGGTCAGGATTTTGCCAAGACCAATTTCTGCAGTTTCCGCGTAGAGGGCGGCTTTCCGTTTGGCATCCAGGATCGCGTTTATTCGCGCCTTGTCGACAAGCGGCTCTGGATCAGAAAAGCCAAAGGAGATCCCGTTCATGGCGTTGGCACCATCGCCAACGGCGGTATCGAGGATCTTGCCGAAACGATCAAGGTCACGAACAATGACATGAACCTGATTTGACACACGGTATCCGTCGATCCGGTTTTCTCTGTAGGAGGATCCAACCCGGTTTTTCGCATAGCGCGGGGAAACATCAAACCGGGAGGTCTGGATGTCTTTTTCCTTGATGCCGGCTTTTTTTAAACTGCTGAGAAGTGTCGCCATCTTCTGATTATTTTCGGCAAGGGCGGCCGTTGCGGTCTCGGCTTCGGACAGAACGCCGAGGTTAATCGTGGCAATATCAGGTTTGCCGGTTGCAATCCCGTTGCCCGAAACCGTCATCGTGCGGCTGGGGGCGCCGTCCTCGGTGGCTGCCAGGGCAGGGGCGGCAGCGAGGACAAATGCCAGCGCGCCGACGAGTGAGAGTCTGGTGATTGAGACAGAGTTCAACATGTTGCTCCTCCGGATATAGGCAAGACTTGTAACGTCTCGGCACCATCCTACCGAAGATTTCGGCGACAAAGAGGCCGATGTATGAAATCCGGTACTTTAATTGTCCTGGATCGCCATATGGCACAATCCTGCCAAAGGCCTAGGCCGCCAGATCTCCAACATAGGAGGAGCGCGGCCGGATCAACCTGCCTGTGGTTTGCTGTTCGATGGCATGTGCCGTCCAGCCGACCGTGCGGCCAAGGCCAAAGACGCAGGTGAAGGTGCTGCGCGGGAACCCGAGCGCCTCCTGGAGAAGGGCTGTATAATACTCGACATTGGTTTCAAGCGGTCGGTCAGGTTTCCATTGGCGCAGCTGTGTCAGTATTTCGGTTTCCAGTCTTTCGGCGAACGCCAGACGGCCCTGGGTCTGGGGGAGGTCCCTGACTGCTTTCTTTAAAACCTCGGCACGCGGATCGCGGACCCGGTAGATCCTGTGGCCAAATCCCATCATGCGGCGACCGGATTCAAGTTCTTTCAGAATATAGCCACCTACATCGGGCGAGCTTTCAAGTTCATCCAGCAGGTCCAGCACCGGCCCCGGTGCTCCGCCATGAAGCGGTCCCTTGAGAGCGCAAAGTCCTGCAACGACAGAGGACACAAGACCGGCATCTGTCGAGGCAACGACCCGGGCCGCAAAGGTCGATGCGTTCATCCCGTGGTCTGCAACGGTGACAAGGTAGGCATCAAGGGCGGCGTGCTCTTCTGCTGTGGGGCTTTCGCCGCGTGCCATACGCAGGAAATCTTCTGCTGTCGACAGGGCAGCATCAGGCGCAATGAGAGCGCCGCCATTTTCCATACGGATGACCGCAGGCACAGCCACCGACATGGCCGCAAGACAAAGAAGATGTGGCGGCAGCTCATGCTCATCCGGCAGACTTGCCATCACCGCACGGACACATTCAATCGGAGAAAGGCCTCTCAGGCCCGCCAGGATGGCCTCAACATGAGCAAAGATTTGAACACGAGCGGCCCCGAAATCTTTATCGCTACTGACGTCGGCGAGCCCGCTCCAGAATTTTGGAACAAAGGTATCGAACGTGTCGCCTTCAACCCAGTCCTCGATGTCGCGGCCACGAACCACCAGGCGTCCGGCGTCTCCGTCCACCTTGCTGAGAATTGTTTCTACGGCGACGACGCCTTCCAGGCCTTCTTTGAATTCTGTCATATCGTTCCTTTCGGTTGGTCCTTCAATTTGCCCGGACTAAACATTGACTTGACACATATCGTCAATCTTGATTTTATAAATCAATATAAAGTAATTGATCAACATGTGAGCTTGATGGATAGAGAAGCTGAAAAGGGCGGATTACCGGTCTATTTGAATGCTCGGGAAGCGGCAGCGGAGCTCGATGTTTCGCTGGCGACGCTCTACGCCTACGTCAGCCGCGGACTTGTGCGCTCGGAAAATGTGGGGTCCAGCCGGGCCAAGCGGTATCGCGGAGATGATGTGCGGGCGCTGGTGGCGCGCCGCCGCCCGGCCCAGGCTGAAGAGCGCAAGAAGAATCGCGCTTTGAGCTGGGGTGCGCCGGTCATGGATTCTGCCATCACCTTGATCAGCGATGAAGGTCTTTATTACCGGGGGCGAAATGCCATCGCGCTTGCCGAGGAAGCCAGCCTTGAGACGGTTGCAACCCTTCTGTGGCGTGCGACGACAAATCCGTTCACCGAGCAAAAGACGGGCCTTGGCGAAGAGATCCTCAAAGCTTACGGGGATATCATGGCACCGCTCGGGGTCATCGAGCGTGGCATGACTTTGCTGCCAGCCCTTGCGCTCAGGGATCCTGGCGCTTTCACCATGGCGGGCCCACCCGTCATGAAGGCCGGCGTTCGTCTCATGCGGGTTTTCGCCGCTGCTATTACAGATCGTCCGCTCGGTGACGATCCGCTCCACGAAGTGCTCACCCATGCCTGGGACCCTGAGGATAAAGGTGAAACGTCGGACCTCATTCGCCGCGCCCTCGTGCTATCAGCAGATCATGAGCTTAATGCGTCTACGTTCACAGTGCGCTGTGTCGCCTCAACCGGCAGCAGCGTCTATTATGCTGTTGTTGCCGGCCTCGGCGCTATGAAAGGGTATCGACACGGCGGTATGACGGCCAGCGCCTGGGCATTTCTTGAAGGAGCGGGTGCAGGGGACGTGGAAACTTTGGTTGCCGAGCGGTTGACCCGGGGCGAAGATATTCCCGGCTTTGGCCATCCGGTCTATGAAAACGGTGATCCCAGAGCGACAGCCCTGTTGGAAGCAATGGGCCGGCACGAGAGATACGCGCAGACGGCAGAGACTTTGAATGGTCTCATCGAGGTGGTGGCGAGTATGACCGGGCGCGCGCCCAATATTGATCTCATCCTTGCCGGAATTGCCCAAAAACTGGGTCTGGGGCCGGAGCCTGCCATGGCGATCTTTGCGCTTGGAAGAACGGCCGGGTGGATTGCCCATGCGATTGAACAGGCGTCCTCGCGCCAGCTCATCCGCCCTCGCGCCCGCTACATTGGCGAGCCGATCAAGGCGTCTTGATCGCCACGGGCTCTTCAAGGGGCTGGAGGGTCTTGAAAAGCTCAGCCGCGCCGGGGTGCCCGCCCGTGGCGGCAATATCGAGCCAGTGGATCGCCTTGGGCACATCCTTGCGCACTCCCTGACCCTGCAGAAGGGCTAGCGCGAGGCGGTACTGTGCGTCTGAATTTGACTCCAGAGCGAGGCCACGCCAAAGGGTAACAGCGCCGCTGCGTTCGCCGCGGGTGAATTTTTTCTGTGCCTGAACAAGGGCCTTCTCATCATTTTTGCGCACAAGAAAGCCGCCGGACTCTGATACATCACCTGCTCCTGCCATTGTCTTCAGACTGGTCGAAGTTTCCAGATCAAGATCGGCCTCATCACTGCCCCTGGATGTTTCCAGAACGACGGGTTCCTTGCGGGCATCCAGCTGGCGATAGTGTTCAAGGGCACTTGAGTGGCCAGCATCAATAGCCCAGCCGTAGAGCTTCTTTGCAAGTTCGACATTACCCGGGCTGGTATGGCCATCCTCGATCATTGTGGCGAGTTTATATTGGGCATGGGCATGACCGGCGCGCGCCGCCCGGGCATACCACTGGGCCGCCAGCTTGTAACTCTGCGGGACGCCGTCTCCCTCATAGAAAAGTTCGGCCAGATTGACCTGCGCGCTTGTCAGTCCGCGCTTTGCGGCAATCGAATACCACTTTGCAGCTTCCTCAGCGTTGGCCTGGACACCCATGCCGCGGCGCAGCAAGTGAGCAAGATTGCGCATCGCTGCCAGGTCGCCCTGTTTTGCAATGGAAAGCCACAGATCATAGGCGCGGGTATAGTGATGGGCATCATAGGCCCGAAGGCCGTCATCGAAGATTTCAGTAAAACGGCCGCCAGGCTCTGTCGGCTCCGGGGCGAGCATTTCGTTCGCATCTTCGGCGCTTGCGGGCGCCGCCGCGTTTGCAGGCAGACCGACCCCCGAGAGGCACACAATCAGGCAGCAGAAGAACCGCCGCCTTCTCAGCTTCAGGTTTTTCGCCAGAAAGGTCTGAAGTACAGCCTCAAGTCCCGTCACAAGCCTCATCCCATGATCGCCCATGTTCCATCCCGCTGCCGACACGCTGTCCCGTTTGAGCGTGATGTGCTCTGTTCTATGTAAATCGTATTCGTGAAGCGGCGGCACGTGATCCGGTCTGATGTTCTCCAGGTGGTCATGGCAACAAAGGAACCATGATGACGGGAGTGTCGGTTACGCCAGGTGTCGGCATGGTCATCCGCGCCATGATCAAGTACCGAAAGAGCCAGCGCGGTCATTAATGTCAGATCCTCGTCGTTCAGGGCATCAGCGATGTTGTCGCCATTGACCCGGCCAAGAAGGTGACCAAGAACGGCCAGATCATGGTCCTCTCCCAATACTTCCGAGCCGGTGACCGAACCACCGACAGGCCCGGTAACCTTGTTGACCTCATCGTTTTTTACGTAAAGGCAGGCCGAGACGAGAAGGAGGCTGGCAACTGCTGCAACGTGGCGAAGGGAAGACCTTGCATTCATCTATCTTTTCCTTGCAAATCTGACTAAGCCTTGGCACCGCGTGTTGGGCCGTTGATAATCTCGCATATTGAACACGCTGGCGGCTATCATAACCTGATTTGCCCCTGATTGAGAATATTTGAGGGTCTTGCCCTCAGCCGGGATACCAAAACAATGTCAAACTACGGTGATTTTGATATGATGGCCCTGGAAAGTAACGGATTGGTGAATATGGAAAAGCGACAGGAAAAAGAAGAACCTGATGAGGCGGTCTTTACGTCTGAAGATCCGATAAGGTTATTTTCTGACTGGCTGGACGCGGCCTCAAAAAAAGAACTCAATGATCCCACGGCAATGTCTCTCGCGACTGTGGATGTCACAGGCATGCCCAATGTCAGGATGATCCTCCTCAAGCAAGCCGACGAGGACGGTTTCGTGTTTTATACCAATCTTGAAAGCCGGAAGGGTGAGGAGCTGATTGCCAACCCGAAGGCAGCCCTCTGTTTCCATTGGAAAACCTTGCGCCGATCTGTGCGGGTGCAGGGACTTGTTGAGCGTGTCACCGATGAAGAGGCTGACGCCTATTTCGCAAGCCGTCCGAAGGACAGTCAAATTGGCGCCTGGGCATCCCGCCAGTCAAGACCGCTCAAGGGGCGATTTGAGCTCGAAACGGAAGTTGCGAAGTTCGGCGCAAAATATGCTCTGACCAAAGTGCCGCGCCCGCCGCAGTGGTCCGGTTTCAGAGTGCGGCCGGTACAGATCGAATTCTGGCGTGATCGATGGTTCCGCCTTCACGACCGATTGAAATTTGAGCGCGGCAGTGATGCTAAAGGCGATTGGAAAAGTCAGCGGCTTTTCCCCTGACAGGATTGGAGATACTCTACCGTGAGTAGCGAGGATGTGGTGAAAGAAGAAAACGGCCATACGGAAGAGAGCGATCATGTCGTCTCTGCCGGTCGCCTGATGACTGCAGCAACCGTGTGGGCTGTCGCGGCATCATCCTTTCTTGTTATCATCAAATTCATAGCATGGGTGATGACGGGTTCGGTTTCTATGCTGGGTAGTCTCATCGACTCCGTTATGGATGTGCTTGCAAGTACAACAAATTTCTTCGCAGTGCGCCATGCTCTGATCCCCCCGGACAGCGATCACCGCTTTGGCCACGGCAAGGCGGAGGCTTTGGCCGGGCTTGGCCAGTTCGCCTTTATCAGCGGGTCGGCAGTTTTCCTTGCCCTCCAATCCGGAGAACGACTGCTTCATCCGGTTGCTCTTGGTCAGACAGCTGTGGGGTATGTGGTCATTTCCTTTTCGCTCGCGGTGACCCTGGCGCTGGTCAGTTTCCAGCGCTACGTCGTCGGTAAAACCGGGTCGCTCGCGATCGGCGCGGATGAGATGCACTACCGCTCTGATTTTTTGATGAACCTTGGTGTTTTAGCGGCGATCGCACTGAGTACAACAGGCTGGTTCAAGGGCGCCGATGCCGTTTTCGGATTTGCAATTGCCGGGTATCTCGGATTTTCGGCGTGGACGATTATGCGCAGATCGTTTGATGAACTGATGGACAAGGAATTTGACGACGTGGATCGCCAGAAAATACGCGCGATTGTCCTCGAGTTCCCCGAGGTTAGGGGGATGCATGATCTCAGGACGCGCCGTTCAGGGGTTCGTGCCTTTATTCAATTGCATATGGAGCTTGATGGCGACATGAAGCTGATGGACGCGCATCATGTCGCTGACAAGGTCGAAGCGAAAATTCAGGATGCGTTTGTTGGCGCAGAAGTAATAATTCATGAAGACCCGGCAGACTATGAGACACCAAGTGAACTCCAGCGATCCTGACTTTCGGTTTGCTGTCACCATGAAGGAAAAGACCTGATGCCAGGAGCTAAAAAGGCTGCGGCCAAAACCCTGATTTTAACCGGGGCGAGCCGGGGTATTGGTCATGCAACGGTCAAACGGTTTTCGTCTGCTGGCTGGCGTGTTATCACCTGCAGCCGCAATGCTTTTCCTGAAGATTGCCCTTGGGATGCGGGCCCTGAAGACCACATTCAGGTTGATCTGTCGGATCCTGATGACGTTGATCGTGCAATCGGCGAGATGCACAAAAGGCTTAAGGGATGCACGCTCTCGGCTCTTGTAAACAATGCCGGAATATCCCCCAAAGGACCCGAAGGCGAGCGTCTGGGAACCCTCAACATGGACATCAAATCCTGGCTTCACGTCTTCCACGTCAATCTGTTTTCGACGATTCAACTGGCGAGCGGCTTGAGAGAAGAGCTTGTGGCCGGTGAGGCGAAAATTGTCAACGTCACATCCATTGCCGGTAGCCGCGTTCATCCTTTCGCCGGTGCTGCCTATGCGACCTCAAAAGCCGCCCTTGCTGCAATGACACGGGAGATGGCCGCTGACTTCGGTCCTCTGGGAGTGCGCGTCAATGCCATTGCTCCAGGAGAAATCGACACATCCATTCTGTCACCGGGAACCGATAAACTGGTCGATGAAATTCCGCTCAGGCGTCTCGGAATGCCAGAGGAAGTTGCCAAGGCCATCTACTATTTGTGCACAGATCAATCGAGTTACGTAACCGGAACAGAATTGCACGTTAACGGCGGGCAACACGTTTAGTTGTGTTTTTTCTTGTGCTCACTATGACGACTGCGCTCGGCGGCTTCTCGCATTGACAGGACCGGCACGGTCGCCGTCATATCCCCCGCGGTTTCAAAGCTGAAAGTAATTCGGGTCTCGCCGCCAGCGACAAGCGGTGCCGCGAGATCAAACATCATGATATGATAACCACCAGGTTTGAACTCGATGTGAGCGCCGGGCGCGATGTCGAGGCTTTCGACGGCCTTCATCCGCGTGACGTCCGATACAGTAACATGGTTGTGCACCGCGCAGCGCGCGGCATCAGCACAGGAAACACCAAGGAGGCGATCTCCCGTTTCTGCCTTGTTGTGGATAGTGACATAGGCGGCTGAGTTGGGGTTTTGTCCAAGGCTCGCTCGCGCCCAGCCGTGGGCCACATGCAGTTTGTCATGATCCATGCCGTCATCTCCGCTCTCTGCCGCTGCTATCGAGGTAAAACCGGGTAAGAAAAGCGCGATGACAAGAGAGTAGAGTATAGTTCGCATGGTAATTGCCTGACCTGAGTATCAATCTGTGGCCCGGGTGTCCCGGGAATTGGCCGCACCTTAGCAAAGGGAATCGTTCCGGGAAAGGCCGTGTCATACACATATTGAGAAAGGTTCTTGCTCTCGATAGGCTCAAGGTTGGAAATTGATGACAGAGCGATTGTCGCTCATGTGAAGATGGGGTGTGAAGATGGGCAATGCCATGAGCCTGATTCCTAAATTGGCGGCGCTGGTTGCCCTGGTCGCAGTCTCTTTGGGGGTTCTTTCCGGAACCGGGTACAAAGCCGAGTGGTGGAGTATTCCGATTGCCTTCAAGATGCTTGAGTGGGCTCTCTATACAGGCGGCGGTGCAGCTGCGCTGGGGCTTGTCAGTTTGTTTGTCAGCAAACAACGAGGCCTTGCCATCGGGATCATTGTAGCAGGCGGCGGCATTGGGCTGTTCATCCTGATGCAGGTCCTGACGGGCGGCAAGGTGCCCATGATCCACGATATTACGACCGATACAGAAAACCCGCCGCAGTTCGTCAAGATCGTTGCGCTGAGAGGTGAAAACTCAAATTCGCTGGATTACACCAACGCCGTGGCGCCCGTCGCTCGTGGTTCTGAAGAAACCAGATCTGTGCGGGAGCTTCAGGAGGGGTTCTACACCGACATCAAGCCGCTCGATCTCGACGCCGGAACCGGATCTTGTTTTTCGCTGGTGGCTGAAGTGGCAGGAGACCAGGGCTGGGAGATGGTCAATGTAGATCCCGAAGCATTGATCGTTGAAGCGACTGACACCACATTCTGGTTCGGCTTCAAGGATGATGTGGTCATTCGCGTGACGGGCGACACAATGTCCTGCCGTGTGGATATGCGCTCGGTGTCGCGGGTTGGCATCTCGGATGTTGGCGTCAATGCCGACCGCATCAAGACCTATATGGCGGCGCTCGAAAAGGCATCGAAACGGTCCTGACGCCCAATCATGAGTCCGATCAGGAGCGAGGCATTGCGGTGACGGTTGCCCCAATGCAGCTCAGGCACTTCCAGGTGGTGCATATTTGCAGCACGTTTCCCAATATTTCAGAGTATGGGGCGATTATTCTCGAATATTGCGTCCATTTGCGTTTGTCTTTGTTTCACCTGAGTCCATTAACGCCGCTGCAAGAAGCGTTATTTATAGTGAACGAGCCTTAAGGCTCTGGTGGTGGACGCCAGGGGGGATGGAAACGGGAGGATAAATCCGATGGTGCGCGTCGAACAACCGGGACAGATCGTGGAACACAGTGGACCCAAACACGGGTTCGCCAAACCGGCTCAGCCGGGCGATGTTGATGCCATCCTGGAAAGTGGCCCCGAGATTTCTGCCCTTGAACATGCGATCCGCATGGCCCCTGCCGGCTGGAGCTTTGAGGACGATGGCGAGGGTCGTTCGCGCTGATCTGCCGCTGTGATCCAACCCGATTCACTTTCTCAATCAAGACCGCTAACTGATTCCCTTGATTCCGGAATCTGACTTATCCACAGTGATGGTTTGTTTGCATCCGGACTATCGGCGCGGCTTATATCCAGGATGAAATTTTCTCGAGTGGTTTTTTGATCTGCGCATGATCGGGGACACTCGCACCGTCTGCCGGGTATCCGACGACAAGAAGCAGATAGGGTTTTTCATCCTTTGGCCTGCCGCAAATCTCATTGAGAAATGTCATGGGATTGGGTGTGTGGGTGAGGGTTGCCAGACCCGCATGATGCAGCCCGGCAATAAGAAAACCGGTCGCGATGCCAACCGATTCACTGACGTAGTAGTTTTTGAGATCCTCATCGCCGCTCGGTCCACCGCGGCGCTGGGCGAAGATGGCGATCAGCCAGGGCGCGATGGCCAGGTATGGCTTGTCCTGGTTAGTTCCCAGCGGGTCCAGCGCTTCAAGCCATTCTTCCGAGGCGCGGCCGGCATAGAAGGCGCGCTCCTCTTCTTCGGCAGCGAGCCTGATCTTGAGCCTGGTTGCCGGG
This sequence comes from Alphaproteobacteria bacterium, assembly GCA_030614785.1. Taxonomy (GTDB): domain Bacteria; phylum Pseudomonadota; class Alphaproteobacteria; order M2410; family M2410; genus JAUWTJ01. The sequence continues at coordinate 47,283 of JAUWTJ010000005.1, forward strand.
TCTGAAATCGCGCTGAAGAACCAAGGCTGGTGGTTTGCGCCGGACGGGGCCGCGCCCGCCGCCCTGATACAGTTCTCGATGACAACCCGTGCGACCGGACGATCAGAAAACTGCCGTATGCTATGGCGCCGCTTGATGTCCTGGTAGAAGGCTTCGGACCGGGCCGTCATTTCTGCTGCCGGATACTCGATAAAGTCTGACAGGGGGCGGGAATCGTGATCTTTCATGCAACGCTCCAATATCCGGAAGAGTGATGGCTGGATCATAGGGACTGCGCAGACGCGCGCAAGGCCTGAACCTGAAAGGCATATGCCCGATGAAATCCCTTCTCCTCAGGACTTACACCTTTATCTTCCTCAACGACTTCGTCCTCATTTATCCGCTCTACGCGGTGATGTTCACCGACCATGGGCTGAGCACGGCAGAGGTCGCGGCGATCATGGCGGTCTGGTCGGGCACGGTCTTCGTGCTTGAAATTCCCTCCGGTGTTCTTGCCGACAAGATGTCCCGGCGCCATCTCATGGCCCTGGGTCAAATCTCCCGCGCCATGGGTTATGCGCTGTGGCTTTTCTACCCGGGCTTTTGGGGGTATCTCGCCGGTTTTCTTCTTTGGGGCGTCAAGAGTGCGGTGACCCATGGCACGTTTGAGGCCTGGTTCTATGACGAGCTGAAAGCTCGTGGTGAAGCGGCGCGCTACGCGCAGTGCTACAGCCACGCGCGAGCGATATCCTTTATTGCCATTCTGGTCGCTTCAGGCGGTGCGTCGCTCGCCATTCTACTTGGATACAAGTTTGTCCTGGCCGTGAGCGTTGGCTCTGGCATCATTGCAGGCGCATTCGTACTTACCTTGCCCGCTGCTCCCAAAAGCTGCCGGAGATCGGAGAAAGAGTCAGAGGAAGCACCGCCTTACCTGAAGTTGCTCAAGTTGGGTCTTCAGACCGCTGCAAGCGATCCCGCCATACTGCGCATCATGATTTTTGCAGGATTTGTTGCCGGGCTCATTGGCACGCTCGATGAATTTTGGCCCATATTTGCTGACATGGCAGGCGCGGCCAAATGGGGCATTCCGCTCTTCGTCGGAGTGCTGAGCGCCCTTCAGGGACTGGCAGCCTTTCAGGCCTGGCGAACCGAAGGATGGTCGAACAGAACCTTCTACCTCTGGGTTATCGGTGCCGGAACCCTGCTGATGGTGGCCGCTTTCGGTATGAACCTGTGGGTTCTGCCGCTCATCCTCCTGGGCAGTATTATCGATGCCCTGGTCAAGGTGGTCTTTGATGCGCGGCTTCAACATGCCATTGGGTCTGAGGCCCGCGCCACAGTTTCCTCGGTCAAGGGACTTGTTATCGAAGTCTTTGGTCTCTTCAGCCTCGGCACCTTCGGATTTGTCTCTGCCAGTTTCGGCGCCCGGACCGCCTTTATGACCATGGGCGCAGTCATCGCGTCAGGCGGGGCGATTTTTGCCCTGCGCTCGGTTCTGGCAACGCGCGCTCACTCATAGGGCGGCATGGCGACAAAGCCGGGCAGCTCTGGATCCCCCTCACGGGTGTGCAGAGCACACCCTGCCGGGCAGTGGTGGTCAAGCCACGGGATGACAAGTAATAAATGAATCAAACTCTCACCAGACTGCACGAACCGATTCTTACCCTTGAGAAATTCAGCTTATCCACAGACTGTCCGTTGCCTGAGGACTCACGTCACAGAGACTCAACATGCACTTCGTGCACGTGCTCGCTCCGTCCCCAACATTTCGGTAGAAATCGGACCTTGGAAGCGCTATCAGGACGAAACCTGAAACCGCGACCTCGCGGCAGACCGAAGAAGGAAGATAGTTAAATATATACTGTCCCCGAATTTCCGTCCCCGAATTTCCAGGTCAGTGAATGAAATTGTCTGGAGGGTTCTTGAGCAAGAGCTGGTGTACTGAGCCGCCAAGAGACCGTCCAGCCAATAAACAACCATCTCTGAACGAGAGTTCAATTGTCAATGTGCTGGTGGGGAATTGCTGTAAGTTGCGGAAAACGATGAGAGAATCTTGGACACTGAGACCGTTTGTTTGAATGCAAACCAGATTCCCATGTTACATTGGGGTTGATCAGCTTCTGCATGCTTCCCTTGCGACAACGTCAGGAAGTCATGCACGAGTGTGAAGTACGCGAATCTGTTGTCTTTGTCTCGTGGAATGAATGGAAGGATGAGATCGTTGGAAGATTCGACACCTGAAAGTTTGAGGCTAACTATTGTGAAGATGGCAAAATGGTTAGTGATTGGATTGTTGGTTTGCGTATTTCTTTTCTGGAGTGGCAATGAAGTCGCGGGAGCGATCTTTGGTGTGTGTATTCTGATTGCTGGCGGGATGATTGGTAAAACCTGGTATGACATACGGGGCTTGTCCAGCGAAGATGAGTCCGATGACGAGCGGATACAATAGCTGGTTATATACGGTTGTGTGTCCCTGACTTAGATACCCAGTTCAATCTTCTGGCAAGGCTGGTGCCCAAGTGGTGAACCTTCTGTGTGCTACAAGTCCGTGAGCTTCGGTTAGAGACTCAACGTGCACTTCGTGCACGTGCTCGCTCCGACCCCATATCGGTAGTTGATCTGTTGTTTACTTCACTCGATTTCGTCTGATCACCCGGCTGACGGTCGTTCTGAGACTCTCGGGCGGCGTCATCGCCTCGGGCTGAGCCATCTTTATCGTGCGCTCCTGGCAGCTCGCGCTCACTCATAAGGTGGCATGGCGACAAAGCCGGGCAGGGCTCGGACGCGGTCAAGCCAGGCGCGAATGGCCGAATAATCCGCCAGACTGAAGCCGCCGAGGTGGGCGCGGTGCGTATAGGCATAGAGCGCGAAGTCCGCGATGGTGGGCCCTTCACCGACGAGGAAAGAAGCTCCGCTCAACGCCTTCTCCATCAAATCCAGCGCCGCGTAGCCCTTTGGACGGGCTGCAGCCAGCTCCTCGGCAAGTTCGTGTTCTTTGTCCAGGAACTTGATCTTGAATATGGACGTCGCAATGTAGGGCTCGTGACTGTATTGCTCAAAAAACATCCACTGCAAAACCTCGGCCTGGGCGCGATTGTCATCCGGCCAGTATTGCGAGCCTTGCGCGAAATAGTAGAGCGCTGCGTTGGACTCAGGCAGGAAATCGCCGGGTTCGAGTTCGACCAGCGGGATGCGGCCATTCGGGTTTTTAGCCAGGAACCCTGATGTGCGGGTTTCCCCGTCCATCACACTGGTGTGGATCCACTCATACGCAACACCGGTCAGATCAAGGATGAGTTTCACCTTGAAGCAATTGCCGGAAACAAGATCGCCATAGACTTTGATCACCGGTGTTCTCCTCTCGGATTCAATTTCTCAGGCCATCTCTCTAACCGATTCAGCTTCAAACGAAATTCGACTTATACACAGGCCATTCGTGCGCGTCCCATCTATATTTCTCGCGCAACAGATTTCCTCATCAGGATCATCGGCGCAGGCACATTCCCCGCTTCAAGACCTTCGAACCGGCGCACGTCATACCAGCCGTGAGCGATGTAGAAGGCGTGTGCATTGTCGTTTCCCTCAAGCACATCCAGATCGGCCTGGGGATGGGATGAAGCGATTTTCTCCTCGCCATGGGCCAGCAGCGCCCCACCGTAACCCTTGCGGGCGTAATCCGGATGGATATGAAGGGACTCGATCTTGTTCTCGTGAACAAACAGAAATCCGGCCACTTCAATATCAACGACAGCAACGTCAAAATCCTGCCAGCAGGCCCTGACAAACCGACCAGCTTCGTCGCCCTCATGGAAGGCATTCAGGGCCTCAGCCGGAACAATCACCGCCATTGTGCCCAGATAAGTCGCACGGTCAATCTCGATCAGCCGGTCAATCTCATTTTCTCGCGCGGCCCGGATCTCAGTCATTGCGGTAGATGCTGTCGATCCCCGGCTCGCCGTCGCAAGTCGCGCGGCCAGTTGCTACCATATGTTGGAGATGGGCCAGCACAGACATGGCGGCGGGACGGTGGAGGCGTTCGTCTACATCGGCATACATGCGTTTTACCATGGTGCGAATATCGTTCAGGTCGTCGCGGATACAGTCCGCAATTTGTACCTCGCGGGCATGGCGGTGGGCGATGAATTCCTTGAGAAACGGCGCCGGGTCGCGAATGGCATCGCCGTGTGCCGGCCACAGAACCTTGTCGCCGCGCTCAACGAGGAGATCAAGGCTTTCCATGTAGGCTTTCATGTCACCATCAGGCGGCGAGATGACGCTGGTCGACCATCCCATGACATGATCGCCGGTGATCAGCCCCGCCTTGCCCGGCAGAGCGAAACACATATGATTGGACGTGTGACCAGGCGTAAAGACACATTCGACTTCCCAATCGCCGCCCTGAATGACTTCGCCGTGGCTGATGGTGACATCAGGCACAAAGTCCATATCGCCGCCGGCCTCAACCTGGATGCCCGTGTCCAGCTTGCCGGACCCGTGCGGCCCGAAGGCCCAGGTCCTGGCGCCGGTTTTCTCCTTGAGCGGCCTGGCGGCAGGCGAGTGGTCCATGTGAGTGTGAGTAAGAAGAATGTGGCTGACCCTCTCGCCCTCAAGCGCCCGGGTCAGGGCTTCAAAGTGCGCGTCATTGAGCGGTCCCGGATCGACAACAGCAACATCACCGGACCCGATCACATAGGTGTTCGTCCCGTGGAATGTGAAGCCTCCGGGGTTTTCCACAACCATGCGGCGCAGGCCCGGGGCAACCTCGGCAAGCACGCCATATTCAAAAGTCATTTCCCGAACGAATGGAATGGCCATAGCCAGATCTCCTTATTTTTGCCGCACTATAGGGGAGTTGGTCTGATCAGCAAACGGGCGACAGACCTTAAAGTGAGCGATCGGGCTCTTTGATGCGACTATTGACCGGAGTCTCATTGACCAGGCTCGAAAACTGTTGATAATCAGCCCTTGGACGAGGCGCTCAGGGGACGACGATCTTGCCTCCGAAAAGATTTGGCTTGGGTTCCGCGTCTTTTCTACCGAAAGACGAGGGTAGGGCCGTTTTGGGCATTTGGGTAAATGTCGCCAATTTTTAATGGCGGCTCGCAAGAGTGGGAGAGGCATGGACAAGGCTTTTGAAGTTTTGTGGCGCATTATTGCTGGCGCCTCGCTTGTCGCGTTCGTCTCGCCGCCCTTCCTCTTTCTCTTTGGCGTGATCGATAGCTCCGCCCTTATGCTCTATCTCCAGCAAGTGGTTTCGGGTGTTGCCAATGGCTGCGTTTATGCGCTGGTCGCCCTGGGCATCGTGCTGATCTATAAGGCGACGGAGACGATCAATTTCGCGCAAGGCGAAATCCTGATGATCGGTGCGTTTCTTGCTTTCACCTTTATCAATATTCTCGGTATGAATTTCTGGCTTGGTGCGCTGCTGGCCGCAGGTGGTACGGCGCTGGTCGGCATGGGCGTCGACCGGATCATCATTCGCCCCATGGTCGGTCAGCCGGCCTTTGCTATTGTTATGGTGACCATCGGCTTCGGTTTTGTTGCAAGGTCGGCCGTCTCTATGGTGCCAGGCTGGGGCACCGACAGCTACGCCATTGAGCGTCCCTTCGCAGCGGACGTCTTCACCTGGGGTGAAATTGCGATCTCCTATGATCATGCGATGATTGTCGCGACAACGGTGGTCCTGTGTGCGGCGCTTTTTCTGTTCTTCCGTTATACAAAGCTCGGCATCGCCATGCAGGCCTCATCTCAAAATCAGCTCGCGGCCTATTACATGGGCATCCCGGTCAGACAAATCTTCACGCTGATCTGGGGCTTGTCGGCAGGGGTTGCCGGGCTCGCCGGGCTCATGCTTGCGCCCTTTACCTTCGTCCACACCAATATGGGCATGGTTGTGTTCCGCGCCTTTCCGGCGGCGGTGCTTGGTGGCTTCGGATCGATCCCCGGTGCTATTGTTGGCGGGATCATTATCGGGATTGTCGAGAGCCTGTCCGGGTTTTATCTCGATGAAGGGATCAAGAATGTCGCTGCCTATGTCGTCCTCCTCCTCGTGCTGGTGCTAAAGCCCGAAGGTATCTTTGGTGTTGTCCACCGGAAGAAGGTGTGAGGGTGAGCATATGAGATACCAGTTTAAAACCGAGTATATTCAGGACATCCGGTTGTTCCGCTGGGGCGGTGCGCGAGCCTTCTGGACGCTGCTCGGCGTCTATACACTCATTGTCGCCGGGCTCAACCTGTTCATGCCGGGCCAGATGACGGCACTTAATTGGGTCGGCCTTGGCGCGGTCTCTGCCGTTCTCTACACAGTTGTCGTGCGCAAGGTGGCGGGCGATGCCCTGTGGTACGGGCTCCTTGGCATTGTCGTCCTGACGGCTCCTTTTGTGCTGGATATCTATTTCGTCAGTCAGCTGACGCTTGTCTATATATACGCCATTGCCGGTGTCGGGCTCATGCTGCTTGTCGGGCAAGCCGGGCTTATTTCCCTTGGTCACGCGGCCTTTATGGCCTGCGGCGCCTATGTGGCTGCGATCATGAGCCAGCAGGGCTATGACCTTCTGGTGATACTGCCCGCTGCCGTTCTGATCTCGGCGATGCTGGGGTTTATCGTTGGGCTTCCGGCCCTGCGCATGACCGGCATCTATCTTGGCTTTGCCACCTACGCTTTTGCCTATATTTTTGAAGAAGTGCTCGCCCGCGCCGACGGGCTCACCGGCGGCAACAATGGCATGCTTGTTGAAATGCCGCAGCTCTTCACCTTCCTTGACGGGGTGAAGATTGGCGGTCTGGAGCTTGGCCCCATTGTTATCGACAATGAAGTGAAACTCTATTTTCTCAGTCTCGCCCTTGTGGCTTTGACCATACTCGTGGGGATTAACATTCTGCGCTCGCCCACAGGCCGCGCGTTCTCTGCCATTCGCGATTCCGAAGTTGCAGCCGAAGCCCTGGGGGTCAATCTCGCCATATACAAGACAGCCGCTTTCGCGATTTCGGCGGGCATGGCCGGGCTCGCCGGTGCGCTCAATGCGTATTTCCTGTCCTATATTTTTCCCGAAGCGTTCACGATCCTGGTTTCGATTGAGCTTCTGGTGATGGTTCTCGTCGGAGGGCTCGGGTCGCCGCTTGGTGTTGTTTTTGGCGCGATATTCATCGTCATGGTGCCGGAAATGGTTGCCATCGCCAAGGATATCCTGCCGCCTGCCATCGGCGAGCAACCAGGTCTTAAAAACGGTGTCTACGGATTGATCCTCATTCTCTTCCTCATCTTCGAGCCCCTCGGCATTCATGGCTGGTGGCTCAAGGCCAAGACCTATTTCAATCTTTTTCCGCTTTACAAACAGGGTCTCTTCAAGCGGCAAAAGTCCTATATGGTCTCGGAACGGGATCGATAGGGGATGCAAATGGCAAAATCAGATGCATTTCTGGAAGTTGACGACCTGGCCATTCACTTCGGCGGGATCAAGGCGGTCGACGGCGTCACCTTCTCCGTGAAGAAGGGCGAGGTCTATACCATCATCGGGCCGAACGGCGCCGGTAAATCCACCATCTTCAATCTCATTGGCCGGATCTATGACCCGACCCACGGGTCGGTTTCCTTTGAGGGCAAACGCATTTCCAGATTGCCGACCCACAAGATCGTCGGACGCGGCATCGCACGGACCTTTCAAAACATCGAGCTCTTCGAGATGGCAACGGTGCTCGACAATATGTTGCTCGGGCGCCACGCGCATCTCGGCGCGGGTCTGCTGTCTCATATGGGCTTTTTCCCTCACGTGCGCCGTGAAGAGGAACGCCATCGCCATATGATTGAGGAAGTGATCGATTTCCTCGATCTGCAGCACTACCGCGACCAGCGGATCGCTGAATTGCCCTATGGCGTGCGCAAGGTCGTCGAGCTTGGCCGCGCCCTCGCGACAGAACCAAAGCTGCTGCTGCTTGATGAGCCCTCATCGGGCCTCAACGTCGAGGAGACCGAGGACATGGCGTTCTGGATCTCCGATATCCAGAGCATTCTCGGCATCACCGTTGTCATGGTCGAGCACGACATGACCCTCGTCAACGAGGTGTCGGATCGGGTTCTGGCGATCAACTACGGCAAGGTCATCGCCGAAGGCACGCCTGAAGAAGTCCAGGTCCACCCGGAAGTCATCCGCGCCTATCTCGGCGGCGATGAAGATGAGCCTGCAGAGGGTCCAAAAGAGGGGGAGGGCGATGGCGAAGGATAAATCAGACGCAATCCTCTCGGTCCGCAATATTGAGACTTTCTATGGTCCGATCATGGCCATACGCGGCGTTAGCCTCGACGTGAAAAAAGGCTCGATGGTCACCGTTCTCGGCGCCAACGGGGCGGGCAAGTCGACGATCCTCAAGACCATTTCCGGCATCATGGATACGCAAAAGGGCACGGTTACCTTTGAGGGCAAGAACATCACCAATATGGACCCGGCCAGGGTGGTAAAACGCGGCATCTCCCAGGTGCCCGAGGGGCGCGAAGTCTTCCCCCTGCTGACGGTCGCCGAAAACCTCAAGATGGGTGCCTATCTCAGGCATGACCGCGCTGGTATCCACCAGGACCTTGAGATGTGCTACGACTACTTCCCGGTTCTGAGAGAACGGGCGGGCCAGATCGCCGGTCAGCTCTCCGGTGGCCAGCAGCAGATGTTGGCGATCTCCCGCGCCCTCATGAGCCGCCCCAAACTTCTTGCCCTTGATGAACCCTCCCTCGGCCTCTCGCCGTTGCTCGTCAGGGAGATCTTTGCGATCATCCGCCGCATTAACAAGGAGCAGGGCGTCACAGTCCTTTTGGTCGAACAAAACGCCAATATCGCACTTCACACTGCGGACTATGGCTATGTGCTCGAGGTCGGCCGGATCGTCCTTGAAGGGGCCTGCGCTGACCTGCTGGAAAATGATGATGTGAAAGAGTTCTATCTTGGGCTGAAAGACCACGGCGTGCGCGGCAAGCGGCGCTGGAAAAAACGAAAAGTATGGCGTTGACGACCACCGACAAGAACAAACAAAACAGGAAATGGAGACACCAAAATGAAATTTTACAACTCAATGGGCCCGAACCCCCAGGTTGTTCGAATGTTTATGGCCGAGAAAGGCATTTCTCTGGATACGCAGGAAGTTGATTTGATGGCGGGCGAAAATCGCCAGGAAGCGCATATGAAGCGCAATCCTTCGGGCCAAATGCCAGCTCTTGAACTTGATGATGGTAGCTACCTGAGCGAGATTTCGGTCATTTGCGAATATCTCGAGGAAAAAAATCCTGACAGCCCACTTTTCGGCTCTACACCGGAAGAACGCGCCGAGACCCGTATGTGGACCCGCAAGATCGACCTCAATATTTGTGAGCCCATGGGAACCGGCTTCCGGGCTGGCGAAGGTTTTCCTCTGTTCAAGGATCGTATCCCGGTCTTTGAGGAAACCTCGGCTCCGATGAAGAAAGTAGCAGCCCACTATCTGAGCTGGCTCAACGATCAAATGGCTGGCAAGGACTATATCTGCGGAGACCGGTTTTCCTATGCGGATATTCACCTCTATTGCTGGGTCGCCTTCGCCGGATCAGTTGGTCAGCCACTGGATGCCGGTTGGAGAAATATTGCAGCCTGGATGGAGCGTGTTGGTTCACGCGAAAGCGCGAGCGCATAAGGAAGTAGTATGAGTGTAAAGGCGGTCTCAAAACTGGAAATCGGGCCAGACGCCGACACGGTGCCAAAAATCTTTTGGCGCCGGGTGAGGGAGTTTGGCCCGAAGATCGCCTTCCGCGACAAGAAACTGGGTATCTGGCAACCGATTACCTGGGCGGAATACGGCGACCGCGCCCGCGAAGTGGGGCTCGGTCTGCTGGCTCTGGATCTGTCCGATGGCGGCCGCGTTTCGATCACCTCCGAGGTCTGCCCGGAGTGGTTGATGGTCGACATGGGCGTCATGGGCGTCGGCGGCATTTCCTTCGGGATTTATCCAACCGATACTACGCCCCAGGTCGAATATATCATGGACGATTGCGGCGCCGAGTTCTACTTTGCCGAGAATGAAGAACAGCTCGACAAGGTCCTTGAGGTGAGGGCTGCGCTTCCCGCTCTCAAGAAAATCTTCGTCTTCGATATGGAAGGCTTACATGACTTTGACGATCCGATGGTCATGAGCTTCGATGATCTTCTCGCGCTCGGCAAGAAGCAGGTCGCCGCCATGCCGTCTCTCTGGGAGCGCAAGGTCGAGGCGACGGAGCCAGGCAAGATCGCCATTCTGGTCTATACATCAGGCACGACGGGCCCGCCCAAGGGCGCGATGATCTCCCATGACAACATTGTCTTTCAGATGGTGAACAATCAGGATCTGCTGCCCTATGAGCCGACCGACAGAACGCTGGCGTTTCTGCCGCTCTGTCATATTGCCGAGCGCACCTTCACAACCTTCAATCAGCTGGTCGCGGGACAAACGGTTAATTTCGCCGAGAATTTCGACACGGTTCCCGAAAACCTCCAGGAGGTCCAGCCAACAAGTTTCTTCGCTGTGCCACGGATCTGGGAGAAGTTCTATTCTTCCATCACCATCATGGTGAAAGATGCAACGCGCCTGCAACGCTTTGCCTACACTGCAGCGATTGGCATCGGTCACAGGGTGGCCGACAGAAAGATAGCGCAGAAGCGGGTGCCGCTCTCCCTTTCTATCCTTTACGCGGTCGCAAATGTCATTGTCCTGAAGAATATTCGCAAGATGATTGGCATCGACGATTGCAAGTTCTGTCTGTCCGGCGCGGCGCCGGTCTCTCCGGAACTGATCCGCTGGTACTGGGCGCTGGGGCTCTATATGGCGGAAGGCTTTGGCCAAACTGAAAACTCGGGTCTTGCAACCCTGCCCATTCCCTTTGGATCCTATCGCTATGGCCGGGTCGGCCGCGCCGTGCCCAACACGGAAATCAGGATTGCCCAGGATGGAGAAATCCTGATCAGGGGCCGCCATGTCTTCATGGGTTACTGGAGCCAGCCGGCGAAGACCGCCGAGACGGTTATTGACGGGTGGCTTCATACCGGTGACGTCGGGAACCTGGATGACGAAGGTTGGCTCAAGATCACTGATCGGATGAAGGACATCATCATTACCGCAGGCGGCAAGAACATCACGCCGTCGGAAATCGAGAACGAACTCAAGTTTTCGCCCTATATTCAGGATGCTGTGGTCATTGGTGACGCAAGGCCCTATCTTGTGGCACTCTTTATGATCGACTATGAAAATGTCGCTAAATTCGCCCAGGATGAAAATGTCCCGTTCTCGAATTTCGCCAGTCTTTGCCGCCGCGATGAAATCCTCGATCTCATTCAGGGCGAGATGAACGAGGTGAACAAGAAATTCGCCCGCGTCGAGCAGGTCAAGAAATTCCGTCTCATAGAGCATGAGATCACGCCGGAAGACGATGAAGTGACCGCAACCGGGAAATTGAAACGAAGCTTCGTCAATGAGAAATACAAGGATCTTATCGACGAAATGTACAAGAGCTGACCCATGAATTGCAGGCCGCGCGGTGGGGCGCAATGGCCGGAAGGAGAAGATCGATGAACAAGCTGATAACAGTTGGAATTGCGGGGATTCTGGCGGTCGCGTCATCAATATTTGGAGCAGCCTTCGCTGCCGAGCCGGGGGTTACCGACAGTGAAGTCAAGATCGGAATGCATACAGATCTTTCCGGTCCTCTGGTCGCCTGGGGTATACAGGAACGCGCCGGGATGCAGATGGCCTTTGAAGAGGTAAACGCTGCCGGCGGTATCTATGGCCGCAAGATTACATTTGTCATTGAAGATTCGGCCTACGATCCCAAGAAGGCAGTTCTCGCCACCCAAAAACTGCTCAACCGCGACAAGGTTTTCGCCTTTGTCGGAAACCTGGGGACGCCGCTGGTTGTCGCAACCGCGCCCCTTATTGTCAGGAAGGGGCGCCCGCATCTCTATCCATTCACCGCAGCGCGCGAAACCTACGAGCCGTTCCACAGGCTGAAGTTCTCTACCTTCACGCCTTATTATCATGGCATTCGCCTTGGCCTTCGCATGATGGCGCGTGAAAAGGGGATCACAAAAATCGGTATCCTCTACCAGGACGACGATTACGGCATGAACGTGTACAGCGGGGTGAAAGATGAAGTCGCCCATTCCGGTCTTGAGCTCGTCTCCGAGACGACCTACAAGCGCGGCGCAACAGATTTTTCAGCACAGATCGCCCGTATGAAAGCTGATGGTGCGAACCTTGTGGTTCTGGGCACGGTGGTGCGCGAAACCGTCGGTGCCATGGCTGCGGCCAATGCGCTTGGCTGGCACCCGGTCACACTTGGCGCACTGCCGACCTATACGCTGGAAACAGCGACCATCGGGGGGGAGGCTGTTGAGGGTCTTTTCTCGGTTGGGCAATACCCGATCCCCTATGCGGATGACCCTGATCCCAAAGTCGCGGACTGGGCGCGGCGCTTTGAGGAGAAATACGATATGGCCGCCTCGGCCCAGTCGGTCATTGGCTACGTGATTGCCAGTTACTTCGCCGAAAACCTGCGCCAGACCGGACCGGATTTGACGGTCGATGCCCTGGTGAAGGCGATCGAGGATATGCCTGCCTGGGTCGAGCCGACGATTGGCGGCGCACCGATTGATTTCACAGCGCAGGACCACCTTGGGTCACGCTCCACATTTATTGCGCAAATTCAATCCGGGCGCTGGAACAATGTGACCGAGATTTATGAGTTCAACGAAGACGATATTGAATAAGGGAACAATCATGAAACACCTTGCCTTGCTCCTTGTCCTTGTGCCGACATTTCTGCTTGCCAGTTGCTCACAGGAAAGCGAGGTGCGCGGTGTCACTGATACAGAAATTCTGATCGGCTCCCATGTCGATCTGTCAGGTCCCGCGACGGCGGTTGGTATTCAGGTTCGCAACGGGACGGACATGGCCATCAAGGAGATCAATGAAGCCGGCGGGGTTCATGGCCGTCTGATCCGCCTTATCGTCGAGGACAATGGCTACGATCCCAAAAAGGCCGTGCTCGCGTCAAACAAGCTCATCTCTCGCGACAAGGTTTTCGCCATGATGCATGTCGTCGGGACGCCTGTGGTTCTGGCCACTTTGCAAAAGGTGCTGGCCGCCGACATGCCGCATCTTTTTCCTTTCACAGCGGCCGTTCAAACCTATGAGCCTTTTCATCCTCTCAAGTTTGCAGCTTTCACGCCTTACTATCAACAAACCTATATAGCCACCAGATATCTCCATGAAACCATGGGCGTGAAGAAGATTGGCATTCTCTATCAGGATGATGATTTCGGGCTCAATGTTCTGGACGGTGTCGAACTGGCCGCAAAGAACCTGGGTCTTGAGCCTGTTGTCAAGACGACTTACAAGCGCGGTTCAACCGATTTCACGACCCAGATTGCACGGCTCCGCGCCGCGGGTGTTGAGGCCGTGGCGCTGGCCACAATCGTGCGGGAAACCGCCGGCGCGGTGAAAGCCGCACGTGATCTGGGGTGGGATGTTCCGTTTTAGTGCACGACGGCCTGCTACACGCGCGAGACGCTGGACGTTGGAGGCGATGCCATTGAAGGTCTGATCGCGGCAGGCCAGACCGAAGTGCCGTATGAAGATGATCCAAACCCGGTCATTGCAAAGTGGGTGGAAGACTACAAGAATGCCTACGGCCTGGCGCCGTCCTCCCTGGCCCTTGCCGCCTATCTCGATACCTGGCTCTTGAGGGATGCCCTGGAGATTGTCGGAGAAAACCTGACACCAGAGACCCTGGCCAAAGCGCTTGAGGATATGCCACCCTACGTTCATCCCGATTTTGGCGGGGTCCCCGTCGACTTCGATGCGGCAAATCACCTGGGAGCAAACAGGATATTCCTTGCCCGCGCCGAAAACGGACGGTGGGTGACCTTCACTGACGTCATGTCGATGGAGTAAACCAGGCTGCGGAAGAAAGACTAGCGCAGCCCGTCAATCTCAAGCCCGGCAGAGCGAACCGGCTGACCATCCATGTCCTTGATTTGCAGGACTACCGCTCGATTTTCCCAGTCAAAGGTAACGGTTGCGTAATTCGCCTCACCAAAAAGCGAGCCCAGTTGATACGGGCCGGTCTCGTCAGGGTTCGGATAGGGGCGGTTGAGCGAACTTGAGGTCATTTCAAACAGGGGATAGTGATCCTCACTTCGTTTCAAATATAGCGCGCCGCTGTGACGATCTCCTGAAAGGAAGATCACGCCGTTGGCACGGGTTTCTGCAATGAGGTCATAGAGGCGGCTGCGTTCATGCGGGAAGTTGCCCCAGCGCTCATAGCCGTGGCCTTCAGCGTGAACCTGGATTGATGAAACGATCAGGCGCACATCAGCTTCCTTCTTAAGTTCCTCTGCAAGCCAGGCCCATTGCGCATCGCCAAGAACGGTCGCTGAAGGGTCGTCGCTGGGCAAATTGAGGTGCTGCGTCCCGGGCTCACCGTCTGTGTTCTTGACCAGGTCGCTGCGAAAATACCGCGTGTCCAGCATGATGATCTGTACGCGTTCGCCAACCGGCCCCTGAATGGACGATGTGTAGATCCCCGGGCGTGTGCGTCTGGGGTCACCAGCTTTGACATTCCAGAAATCAAGAAACTGGCTTTCCGAGTCAACCTTGTGCGCATAGGACGCGCCGGCGTCGTTCTCGCCAAAGTCATGGTCATCCCAAACCGGAAGAATTGTAACCTGCTCCCGGAAGGCGCTGAACTCGGGGTTGCTACCGAGCATTTTATAGGCCGTGCTCAGCAGTGCGGGGTCGCCCTTGCCAATTGTTGGTTGCCCGTCAACCATGGCGAGATCGCCATAAACATTATCGCCGCCAAAAATGAACAAATCCGGATTCTCATCAGCGATCACGGGCCAGAACGGCTGTGGTAATGTTTGAGCCACACAGGATCCGAAGGCGATATGATTGAGACGGGGCGCGGCGTTCTCTTCAACAATCGGCACGGCATCGCTGCAAGCAAGAAGTCCAAGGAAGGCAAGCCCTGCAAAACCGGAATTGAGATGTGTCCTCATGATTTCTCCCCATTTTATATAACTGGCTGATTCGGTTTTCGCGATAGTAGGCCGGTTGGCTGTCAAAGAGTAGACACCCTGCCGCATCAGGCTTTGTCGAGATCAATTGTGCCGGCTGCAATGCCCTGCAACGCCTCAATAAAAAGATCATGCTCTACACCGGCGACCCGGGCCGCCAGTGTTTTGGCGTCATCGCCCTCTTGCACGGGGACGCGGCCCTGCACAAGAATTGGTCCGGTGTCATAGTCTGCGTCAATCAGGTGGATCGTGGCACCGCTTTCCTTGTCGCCGGCATCCAGAACCGCCTGATGGACGCGGCCCCCGTACATGCCCTGTCCGCCATAATGGGGCAGGAGCGCCGGGTGAACATTGAGGATGCGGTTGTGAAAGGCCTTGAGGGTCTCAGGCCCGATTTTGCGCATATAGCCGCTGAGCACAATGAGATCAATTTCATGAGCAGCAAGGGTCTCGCAAATTGAAAGATCAAGCTCGCCCTCACCAGGGTGGGTCTTGAGGCTCATGTGAAACGTCTTGATGCCGAGATCAGCCGCACGCTCGAATGCGAGGGGTACCCTGTTATTGGAAATGACCAGAATGGGTTCGCCCTTGATGCGCCCGTCAGCGCAGGCCTCAGCGACCGCCTTCATGGCACTGCCACCGTGGGAGGCCAGAAAGGCAAGGCGAAGGGTTTTCCCGGCAAGGGTAGTTGAGGGCATGGGGCTCACAGAAAGGACAGTTGATCGTCGTCCGCATCCTTTTCAGGGCTCGGGGGGGCGCTGTCAAGGGCTGGACCAACCGGCTTGATGATATCGGGATCATCTTCGCCGACCCGGCCAACGCGGGGGCTCACCGGATGGGCTGTGAAGAGGCCCTCTGGCCCGGGCCCAAGGAGATCAGTCAGATCGCTGGCCTGTTTGGGATCGCTCGTCAGCCAGCGCTCAAAGTGCCGGGGGGCGATGACCACCGGCATGCGGTGATGAAGCGGGGCGAGGGTCTTGTTGGCTGCCGATGTCAGGATCGCCAGGGTATCAATCTCGGTGCCGTCAGGGTCAAGCCAGGTCTCCCAGATCGCTGCCATACCAAAGGGCTCACGGTCCGGCTGATAGATGTACCAGGGTTGCTTCGATCCATCCGGCTGCTTGTGCCACTCAAAATAGCCATCGGCGGGCACCAGGCATCTGCGATATTTGAAGGCACCCCGAAAGCTCGGTTTTTTCTGGACGGTCTCGGCGCGCGCGTTGATCAGAGGTTTTGATCGCACTTCTTTGGCCCAGTCCGGAATAAATCCCCAACGCGCCATGGCGAGCTCCCGGCCCCCTTTTCCCATCCTGACGAGAGGCACAATGCTGGTCGGCGCTACATTGTAATTCGGCCCAAGATTGGGATGCCCCGAAAAATCAAAGAGGTGCCGCAATGCCTCTGTTGGCGTCGTAATGGAGTATCGACCACACATAGGCGGGATGTTATCCTTGATTGGCACCCGCGAAAAGGGGCCTGTCATAGTCTGCTAATAAAGAGAGCTCGATTGACCAAAGATAAAGTCTTGCGCCCTGCCGTCGGTGTTGCAGCCGTCGTCTGGAAAGATAATCGGTTTCTGCTCATCAAACGAGGCAAGGAACCACGCAAGGGCGAGTGGAGTTTGCCTGGCGGTCATCAGGAGTGGGGTGAAACAGTCAGGCAAGCGGTCCAGCGCGAAATCCACGAAGAAACCGGATTAAAGGTCCAGGGACTGTGCCTGGTGGATGTCGTCGATGCCATTATGCCAGGCACAGAGGGGCAGATCGAGCACCACTTTACGCTGATTGATTTTCGCTGTGATTGGCTAAGCGGTGATGCCAGAGCCGGAGATGATGCCGTCGATGTGCGGTGGCTATCGCTGGAAGATCTTGAGGGTATGGAGATTTGGCAGGAGACCAGGCGAATTGTCTTAATGAGTGCCTGACCTTGTCCGCTTGATCAGGTCCGCCTGACCTGGCCCGTATCGGGGGTCTGTCCGGCCAGCAGGGACCCTTCAATTACAAGGCATGACCTGGCAGGCTGGCGCACTGTTCGAAGAGGACTTGTCCTTTGTATGGGTTTCGCCAAAGGCAAGAGAAAGTGTAAGAGCAACAAGAGCCGCAGCGAGCGTCCGGAGAGCAATAATCATGAGTGCAAGGTCCCTTAGACTGTTTTTGATCTTCGTCGCAAATTGAGAAACGAATCAAGCATAATCGTGAAAAATCAGCACCGTCGGGCCCTCAGGCTTGATTTTACCCAGCAAGGTTGAGTGCGCGGATGCAGGCTTCGCGCATAGCTGCTCAGGTTTGTCGGGTTCGCCATGAACGCGGGTTGCCTTGCGAGGCTTTGCCAAATTCGCATGCACTGATAGACTGCCGGAACCATCCCAGGCAGAGGCAGGCGAAGATCGTGCTAAGAATTACCGAAAAACCAGGCCGCGCAATGATTGTGGCGGTCTTTTTTGCGACCCTTGGCACCTTTCAAAGCCAGGCCGTGATGGCGCAGGCGGTTAGTTACGATCAGGGGCGATATCAGGAACAGCTTCTGGAGCTTTCGCACATTCTGGGGAAGTTGCACCACCTGCGTGGAGCGTGTGTTTCCGGAGAGCAGCAACTTTGGAGGGATAATATGATGGAGCTTGTAAGGTTGGAAAATCCGCCATCCGCCCGCAAAAATGCGATGGTTGCCGATTTTAACGATGCCTATGAAAGGGCAAGAAGCCAATATCGGTCATGCGGACGCGCCGCCAGCAGGGCGGCCGTTGCTCTTGCCATTGAGGGTGAGCAGCTGTCTGACGCCCTTGCGAAAAATGTGTCACGTTGAGCGTCCCGATGAGGTTCCGGGGCATTTGAGGAAACCCTGGAAATACATCCAGGAAAAACTCGCCAGAGGGAGATCTTTTGAGCAAGGACGGTGAAGGAGTGGAAGCGCGCAAGGCGCTGGCGCTTGAGATCATTCTTGACGCCTGGGAGACCGGGCTGGAAGAGGGCATTGAGCCGGAAATTTTGTCGAGCTCGGCGATTTTTGCCGCACTGACTGACATGATTGAAAATCACGGCGAGGAGTTTGTTGCCCAGATATCTGAAAGTCTCCCGGCGCGCATTCGCGCTGGTGAGTTCACTTTGGTCCATGAGCCGGTGCCCGGGGGCAAATCCTGAGCAGCTGTTGCGCCAGCGAAATTTCGACATCGTTATGGTGAATATTTATTGAATGCTCCTGGCAGGAAAAATCGAGACTTTGCGCCCGTACCTCGAGGTGTGCTCACATTGACCCTTTCCACTGCAATGTCATAATTTGTATTGTTTTTCCACGTAAAACGACCTATTGGTGAGCCAATATGGTAGCGGCCCCCTGGTTTGATATCGCCCAGTTGGGGAGCGTAGCCGATATACCCGGATTGAACAGAGCTGTCTTAAACTGAATGTGCGAGGTTGGATGATCGGATGAGTGACAATCGGTCCCAAAAGGCTTCACTTGAAGGCATCAGAGTTCTTGTGGCAGAGGATAACTATGTCAATGTCCTCGTCATCGAAGGAATGCTCGAGGATACCAATGCTCAGATCACCACGACGGAAAATGGCAAGGAAGTCGTTGAAGCAATCCGTGCAGGAATGGCTGATGACAGTGATGTTCCTTTTGACGTCGTTTTGATGGACATTCAAATGCCGGTCATTGATGGCGAAAATGCAACCCGCATTATCCGCGCAATGGACGGACCTGTTTCGTCGGTTCCGATCATTGCGCTCACCGCCCATGCAATGGTTGGCGATCGCGAGCGCTATCTTCAGTGTGGCATGGATGCCTATCTTTCCAAGCCGGTCAACAAGGCCGCTTTGCTGGAAATGATTCAGTCTGTTCTCGACAAGAGAAAATAGGTCGCTGGCGAGAGACTATCTCCCTACAAAGTTGAAAATCTGCAGTAAGTGGAAGCCGTGTGCTAGTTTGGCCCCTGTCTTGAACGGTGTCGGGAGTATAGGCCTGATGACAGCGGTTTTTTACACGAAGTGTATAAATTCGACGGCGTTTGGTCAGGTTGGCTGGAAAAAGGGGCGACACCTGTATCCCTTTGATCCAGATGAAAGAGTTCGGCGAAAGAAGAATTGAATGGCCATTAACCAACGTTTCACAGATGAGGCCGCACCCGCGACAGCAAAAGACACTGACGCAACCGGTGGCGAGACGAGCGGTCATTTGATCAGAAAATGGCGTGAGCGGCGCCATCTGAGCCAAAAAGAGCTGGCATCCGCAGCTGGCGTTTCGTGTCGACACGTCAGTTTTATTGAGACCGGTCGTTCAAAAGCCAGCCGGAAAATGGTTCTGAGATTATGCGAAGTTCTGGATCTTCCCTATCGGTCTCGGAATGAAGTGCTTCAGGTTACCGGCTACGATCCGGCCTTTGGAGAAACTGGCCTGCACGGATCAGATGCTTCGGATATTTCTCGAACGCTTGATTTCATGTTGGGACGTCATGAGCCTGGCCCGGCCGTGGTTCTTGATGGGCACTGGAATGTTCTGCGCACAAATGAGGCCGGGCGAAAGCTGCTCATGTTTCTCGTCGGGGGGGAAATTCATCACGCTCCCGGAGACAGAAACATCGTACGATGGCTCATTGAAGATCCTCATTTGAGGTCTACGATCTCAAACTGGAATGAAGTGGTTGTGGAGATTATTCGTCGATTGCACCGTGAGATTGAAACCAACGGCGCGGATCGGGCCATCCTGGACTTGCTTGACAAGTTGCTGGGTACAATCGACCAGCAGGCGGGGTCGGGGCCGCGTAATTTCTACAATACGGATGCATCGAATATGCTCGTCCCCATTGTGATCAAGCGATCTGGCATGACATTGACCTTCTTTGCAGCGTCAACAAAGTTTTCTGCACCGCGCGATATAACCATGCAGGAACTCAGCATTGAAGCGCTCTATCCGGCCTGTTCGGATACCGAGGAAGCGCTGAAATTTCTCCAGATCAGTCGCCTTTAGGCAATCAGGCTCACGCTGAAAAATCACCGTTGTCCCGGGCGGGCGAAAGGCGCTACCCTTGCCGCGTACGGCAGGGCTGTTCGGCCGCGGGACTTATTCCCGAACAATCACAATGAGTAACAGGGAAATGCCAATGACCCGGCAGGGTGGGCAAAGCGCCGCGAGCGGCGGTCCGTCAAGCGTCAGGGGACTACGCGGCGTCGTCCTGTTTACAGAAGGTCCGATCCGGAATCATATTACCCGCATGGCCATCCCGATGCTTTGGGGCATGCTGGCAACGGTCGTTGCGGCGCTTGCTGACATCTACTTTCTGGCTCAGCTGGGCACAAACTACCTTGCCGCAATAACGTTCACATTTCCGATTGCGATGTTCTTCATGAGCATAACGCTGGGTCTGGCCAGCGGGTTTTCGTCATTGCTCGCCCGGGCGCTTGGCGAGGGGGACCACTCGAAAGTTCATCGTCTTACAATCTCGACCATGCTCCTTTCGGCGCTGCTCGTCCTCTTCTTCAGTATCCTGGGATACTTCACCATTGATCCGCTGTTTACGGCCCTGGGTGCGGGCCCGGCAACGCTGCCTTTGATCCGGGACTATATGAGCATCTGGTATTTCGCCATGATCTTTCTTGTGTTCCCTCTGATCGGGAATTTCGCCCTGAGGGCGTCGGGCAACCCGAAGGCGGCAAGCTATGTGATGATCTCGGCGGCCCTTGTTAATGTGATCCTTGATCCGATGTTTATTTTTGGTTTCTGGTTTATCCCGGCAATGGGAATTGAAGGCGCTGCTCTTGCCGGGGTGTGTTCCAGGTTAGCATCCTTCATCGCCACCTTTTACATCCTGGTCTACCGCAATCGCCTGATTACATTTGATCTGCCCGCCCTGTCGGCTGTCCTTGATTCATGGAAGCAGGTCCTGCGCATCGGTGCGCCGCTCGCCCTGACCAATCTGGTAACACCGGTGTCCACCGCCGTTGTGACTTTCCTTTTGGCCGGATACGGTGAGACTGTTGTTGCAGGTTTTGGTATCGCGGCACGCATTGAAGCCCTTGCCGTTATTCCTCTGATCGCGGTCGGCTCCAGTATGAGCCCCATCGCCGGGCAAAATTTTGGAGCGGAGAAATTCGACAGGATCGTCGAGGCGATCAGGCAGGGTTTTTTCTTCGCCGTAGTGTATGGGATTAGCTGCGCTATCCTTCTGGCGCTCTTTCATCAGATGATTCCGGGTTTCTTTGATCCCGATCCCGACGTCATTCGTACGGCAGGTCTGTTCCTGCTTGTCGTGCCAATAGGTTATATTGGTATGGGGATAGCCATCGTCGTTGGCGCGAGCTTTACCGGCATGGGCAATCCGAAGCCATCGGTGATGATGTCCTTGTCGCGTCTGGCGGTTGTCTATCTGCCGCTTGCAATGCTGGGCGGCTGGCTGTTTGGACCGGTCGGAATCTTTGCGGCAGGCGCAGCGGCAAATCTCCTGGTTGCCGGTGGTGCCGCAGTCTTTGTCTTGTACCGCGCGCGAAAGGCGGTCAGCGCCGGCCTGATCGAGGCTTCATCGGTCCGCCTGCTCACGCCTGCATCGGCCGTCATCCAGAACGAGGAGCGGTCCGGCGAGGCTTGATATTCCAGCGCAGAACCGTCACACTGGGCCATGACAAACAGGATTGAACTCCCCAAAACAGATTTGCAGCAACACTGGGCGCTTGAAAAGCCTGCCGCCTCCGGCCGCAATGGGGTGGTCTGCAGCCATCATGTGGCGGCCTCGCAGGTTGGAGCGGATGTGCTGCGCAAGGGCGGCAATGCCATTGATGCCGCCATTGCGACCTCCATCGCCATCAGCGTCATTGAACCATGGATGAGCGGTATCGGCGGTGGCAGCCTGCTGACCTACTACTCAGCTTCGGATAAGTCCGTCCGTACAGTTCATTTTGGCATGCGCTCGCCAAAAAATCTGCGCGTCGAGGACTTTGTCTTGAAGTCCTCGGGTGAGGGCGGTGATCTCTTCGCCTGGCCCGGTGTTGAAGGGGATATCAATGTCAATGGCTGGAAGGCAATTGGGGTACCCGGTCATCTGGCCGGCCTTGATCATGCTCACAAGCGCTGGGCAACATGGAAATGGCAGGATCTTTTTGCGCCATCAATTGCAATGGCGAAAAAGGGATTGCCGGTCAGCTGGCCGACATCTCTGCGCATCGCAACCGCCGCTGCACAGTTGCGTGAGGATCCGGTCGCCGCGTCGCTCTATTTGAGGAATGGCTTGCCGCCCGTCGGTACTGCTGGACAGCCAGTGCAATATTTGCCCCTCGGCCACCTCCCCGAAACGCTGCAAACCATCGCCGATAACGGCGCCGGAGTTTTCTATGATGGCGTCCTGGCAAGGTCGATCGTCGGGGACATCGAGGCAGCAGGTGGCTATCTTTCAAGCGAAGACCTGTCGTCCTACAAGGCAGAAGAGCAGGGCGCCCTGACCTTTGAATATGGCGGCAAACATATTCACACCGTGGATGGTCTGACCGCCGGGCCTTCGATGAAGCTGGCCTTTGAACGCATGGCGCCCATGTCGGGGGCAGCATCAGGGCCAAATGCTCGGGATATTGCCAATTGGGCAGAAGCGATAAGGTCATCCTATGAGACCCGGTTTGAGACGCTTGGCGATGTGGACGATTCAGGTGATCCTGCCTGTACTACTCACCTCACTGTGGTTGACAGTGAAGGCAATATGGTCGCATTGACCCAGACATTGCTCTCCATTTTTGGTGCCAAGGTTATTTTGCCTGACAGCGGTATCCTGATGAACAACGGGATCATGTGGTTTGATCCAAGGCCTGGTCGGCCCAATTCATTGGCTCCGGACAAGCGACCGCTTTCGAATATGGCACCGACGGTCGTGACCAACGACGACGGCACTCCCTTTGCTGCACTGGGCGCAAGTGGGGGCAGGCGCATTTTCCCGAGCCTGTTACAAATCATTTCCATGATGACTGATTTTAAAATGGACATATCAGCTGCGCTGCACGCACCGCGCATCGATGTCAGCGGCACCGCCGTATCGACCGTTGATCCGGCCTTCGGCCCAGCGGTCTTTGAGGCGGTCAATTCCGTTCTTCCCGCCACGGTTCTTGAGCGGTCAATATCGCCCATTCACTACGCGCTTCCCAGCGGAATTTCTGTTGAAGACGGGGTTGCGACCGGCTCGATTGAACCCTCGACGCCGCTCGGTGGCGCGGTAGCTGTATAACAAGCCGTGCTACTCGATCTGGCAAGACGCATTTCGCCCGCCAGGACTTGTAGTAAGGCAAGATGACTTGATCGACTGTATCGCCATGATCCCTGCCGCTTTGCCCGTATCGTTGACCTGAGCGCGCGGCGCAGTGCTCTACAGATTTCCGGACCGAAGTCCTCGCCTGAATGCAGCCACTTATCTTTTGGGAACAAAACCCTTCGTAGATCGCGCGGCCTTGAATACTCAAGTCCACCCCGCCGTGCCGCTCTTCTGAACGCGCGTTTTTCCGTTTGAAAAATCTGAATGGATGTCTCTGCCATCCGGGACTTACCCTTCATCTGAAGCCCCTCGTCCTCTGCCGCTGTGAAACAGAATGCTAGGGCAGCCGGCGAGCGCGGGGATAATGCGGGTAAGAAATATTTGAAGGGAAGGGCGGACCGGTAAGGGATGCCGGCCCGCCAGGCCAGGTTCGGGGTCGGAGACGCAAAGGCTAACCTGAGGGGGAGGGAGGGGTCTGCGTCATCCACCTGGCACCTCAAGATTTGCATTGTTCATGCCAAAATCAGAAAAGCCTGAAAGGCCAGGCAAGCCGTACCGAGCCAGAGTAAAGATCGGTTCACCATATTTTACTGATCCAGCGGGACAGGACTTATCTGCCAACGCTCCGGCATTTCTTGCCGACGTTCGGGGAATATGTGCGGCATTGTAAAGTGGTTTGCACCCCTCTTGTCGCCGGTTCGCTAGTTTGTACCCGGGGATCTGGAACGTCCCTGTTTGATTGTCTCAACGGGCTGCAGATGATCGAGCAGGCGTGACAGATCCCTTCTTGCGTTTGTAAGAGACAGCTCCTTTGCAAGCGGGTTTGCAGCGAATGACGCAAACCATATCTACATTAAGCCTGGAGCGACGATCTATCCTCTCTTCCTCAAAACACGGTGCTCGCTCCAAAAGTATGATCGGAGAGTTTGCCGCGCAAAATGGCCTTGTTCAGGAAAGCACAACGTAAAAGGTCCCCTCGGGCAGAGGAAGATCGTGCCTCTGTTGCACTGGATCTTCTGACCGGGCTTTGCGGGGCCTGGACGGGCGTGCGCTGCGACTATGATCCCGACCAACGCGTCACGGGTGCCGGTGGTGCCGAAATCAGGAGGTCGTTGCGTATGGCATTTGAACTCAATCCTGAAAGATCCCACGTGATTGCCCACAATGAAGTGAGTGGCCAGCATGGATGTCATCAAACCTTTGACGTTTGGGGCCGAGAGGCGGGGTCAGGTGAACTTTTCAGGGCAATCTTTGCAGATGGCGCGCGTCAGACGAGTATCTATAACATTTCGCGCATTGACCTGGGCCGCGCCCGGCGCACATGGTGCCTTGTTATGGAGACAGTAAGCTGGGATGAGGCAAGGCCTTGCGAAATCCGGTATGAAATATTACGCAACCGGGACCAACTGGATTTGAAACTCACGCGCCGTCTGATCGCTCACGGGGCAGACTATGAGCTTGTCAGTCGCGCCAGCCTCACCAGCGCACGGTAAAACCCTGCACCCGGTTTGCATTCGCTCAAGAAAGATCGACTATAGTGTCGAGGAATTTGGTGACCATATCGGCATTGATCGGATAGGGTGATCCTGTCGCTGTCCGATAGGTAACACCAACGTCCCACAGCGAGCGATACACAAAATCGAACTCGCAATTCGTGATAACCACTGGTTCTCCTCCCTCTATTTCGCGTTGCGTGGTTTCGCAAACGGTCCGCGCTTTTTTGTCCCAATCTTTCTGGTAAGTATGGAGCCGCAGCGTCATCTCGGTTGGAAATGTGCCGGCGTCTGAAACAAGAACTTCAGAAAGGCCCTGTTTTCCCCCCTGGGCACTCAAATTTGTCGATGCATTGAAGATTAAGGAATAGGGGACCTCGCCTCTCCACCGAGAGAGTTGTGAAAAGTCGAGATCCGATCCCAGGACCGGCCGAATTGTCACCCCGTCTATTCTTAAACTGAATCTTGTTTTCTGCGTCTCAAGGCCTTCTTCCGGCTGCCAGGGTGCCACATTCCCGGCAATGACCCGGGCCAACGCAGCTCGGTGGTCTTGCCACCACGAGAGTTCGTCTGAGTTCAAAATCGTCAAGAGAACCACACCGTTATACCGAAAGATCGTCAGGCACATGCGCGGCCAATCCTCACCCGGGGGCATGGAAATATCTTCCAGTTCACAGACCATCAGGCTGCGTGCTGTTCCCGCTTCGGAGATCTCAAAATAGAGCTGAAATTCCCAGTCGAGCCATTTCACGACCCTGTGCAACATCGGAAAGCGTTCAACGTATTCACTCGGATTGCCGGTAAATTGGACAAAGTTATAGGCATGGTCTTCGGGACCATAAAGCGGAGCCAGGAATTCATACCAGCTGTTCATTTCAGATTGATCTGCGCCCATCGGTGAAGGCGGAAGTGTTCCTTCAGGGTAAGTGACCGGCAGGTCGATCATAAGAGTAAGAAAATGTGGTTCAAAGTCGAAAAATTCCGATAAGGCCAGCTCAACAACACCGCCCCCGGCATAAAACTCACCATACTCCTTGATCAACCGCTGATTGACATTCACCACCAGTCCTTCGTGTCCAAGCGACAACGGGGTCGTGTGATCCGGCAATATTGCAGCTTCCGAGTTTTCAGGGCGAGCGTAGGCATTTTCGTCGGTGCAGGATCCGATCAAAATAAGCAGACCTGAGACTATTGTTCGTGTCATGATCTTTTGCATAAGAAATCAATCTCCCGGGTCAGTAACAGGCGCCAGCTTTTTGGGTCGCCGAGCAAGTCAGGCAACCTCCGAACTCTAGGTAAGTCTGCTTGTAAAGGCAACCACGCAAGGTTATTCTCGGTCGGGCGCCTCAGCCCGGAGTCTAGTTCTTTGGTTGGTCATAACGCGGATAATGACGATCTCCTCTGCTTCGCCCGCGGCCCTGCCCCTCGCCTGGTTTTTTGGAGGTCGTTGTCTCCCAAGGAGTATTGCAGTAGAAGGGAGCACCTCTCGCCTCAGCTTTTTTGGCCTTCCACAATTCATTCGCCGCGTCCTGCTTTTCCTCGGCAGCGGCTTGTAATTTCTCTAACCTCTTGATCTCTTTCTTCAATTCTCGAATGCGGTGTTTGGCTTTCATCCAGTCAGCCGCTTTACGCATACCGTCTTCATCCCGGGGCAGTCTTCGGCTGGGTCCGGGTTCCTTCGGATTGCTCCGCCGGGGTTTGCGTGGTTTTAGTTTAGGTATTCTCACCGCACCGTTGCCTATTGCACCCGGGAGGGGGCGGCTGTAGTCGTCAGTTATCTCATTCATAGTCGTTCTCCAAGTTCAAGAGACGTAGAGTTTCTGCTTGTTGCTTGAGCTTTGATACTTTGCTCAGTAGTCGCCCTTTGAGCCAGAAATGGTGGATCCTTGGTTTCCCCGGTGCTAGAAGCCATAATAGGCTGAGAGCCTCGCAATCTCATCTTTATGTTTCTTGATAGTCCTTCCTATTGCCTGTTTTTGTTCACGATATCGAACAACATCCCGATGAAGCTCTCTTGCCTCAGCCCTGATATATTTACATTGAGGGTTTTCATGCTCTATCGATCTCGGATCTTTGCCGCCTGGCATATTTTCTGAGTCTCGTCTGTCGGGCATGTTGGCATAGACCTGTGTGCCACCCGCACCGGCAACACTCGCCTCGATCATTTCGGTTGCCGGTATGAGATCCTTGTGCATACCGGGGTAGAGCTGGTCACGCTCATAACGACTGAGACCATCTACGTAGGATTTCCATTCCTCCATAGTCTGTGGGCGTTTTCTGGTATCAAAGCCGTTCTGGCCGATAGCGCCCTGACCAGGTACATTCTGCCCGAAACGGGTGCTGAACTGGCTGCCGAACTGATTGGCGAAGCGATCGAAAATGCTCATGGCTTATGCCCTCTCGTTGTAAAATCCGGGGCCATACGAGATTCTGTTGGCCGACAGCTGTGCAGTAAAGAACACGCATGATCGGTCAGTTTTTGAGGTCGGGGATAAGATGGAGAGGAGTGTCTTGGGCGCCTCCCGGAACTCTTCGCCTAGAGAGCCATAACGACACGGATGACGCGGCCAACGACATAGAGGTCCTCTGTTGGAAGAACAATCGGATGGTCCGGTTCAGTTGAGAAAGGCTCAAAGCGATCCGGGTTTGTCATGAACCGCTTGACGGTGGCTTCACCGTTCACTCGTACGACGAAAAATTTTTCAGGGACGAGTTCCTGCAGAGAGTAATCAACGATAATGACCGCCCCGTCAGGTGCGACGCGGTTAATGCTGGTGCCTCTGACGCGTAGAGCAATGATGGAATCGTATTCGTACTCAACCATCACCTGATCTTCGAACCCGCCAAGCGCGTAAGGATCCACAGCCTCTTCGAACGAGCCTGCCTGCACCCATGAAATCAACGGCGCCCTCAGAATGCCTTTAACATCATCGACAACATTCGCGGTATGGGGAAACAGAAGATCGACGCGTTCCTTGCGCACGCCATTTTCCAGCAAAACCGGCTCAACGACGTCGAGCAGATCAAGCGGCAACCAGGCTTTCTTGTAGCGGTCTTCATAGTGCTGATAGGTTGAGGCTCTGGTGCCGAGTTTTTCCGCCATGGCACGGACAGAGAGTCTGGCTTCCGTGCGCAGCTCCTTAAGTAACTGCGAGCTTCCGGACACCGCCGATCCTCTGGCGGTTTTTTTTGACCGTCCCGTCTTGTCATCGCGATCTGGTGAGTGGCGGGTCTCACCAGTGTCTCGTTCAGGCGCGTCCCTGTGCGCCTTGCTCCTGTCGGTCCCGACGTTCGGTGCCATCTTTGTCTGCCTCTTCATGTTGTCAGATGTTCATAGCTCATGTGAACGCAAAATGCATTAAAAACCACCATATATCTCGTAAAAATAGCGTTAGTCTCCGAGTTACAATTAATTTTCGTTGACTATGTACGTAAAATACGTACGATCTTGAACCATGGGATGAATAGTGAGTCGAATGTGTCTTCTTGAGTAGCGGGATGAACTGTCATCGTCTGTTCCTGCGCTTGACCTGAAGCACTCTTGGTTCCGGCAACACGAAGGGCAAGACATGGAGCAAACCGGCGCATTGAGGCAAACACCGCCAGCCGAAGGGAATGAGGAGGAAGGTGGCGCGGCGTCGTCTTCCGATGAGCAAGGGGAAGAGGCGCAGGCGCTGTTGCGGTCAGGGTCTTTGGCGCAGGCCACCCCAACTGAAAAACTTGCTGTTTGCAATGCACTGGCTGCAATGTTCTACGGCGTCAGTTCAGAGGATTTTGAAGCGCACACACGGCACGAGAGACGGATCAATGAAGCGCGTCAACTCGGTATGTATCTGGCAAACACATGTCTCAGTGTTGACTATGAGGAAATTGGGCGGGTTTCCCGGCGAGACCGAACCACGGTGCGTTACAGTATCGAACGCGTCGAGGATCGGCGGGAAAATCCACAGTTCGATTCTGTGCTAGTTGCTTTTGAAACGGTGATCGGTTGTTTTCAGGACCGCGAGGTCGCTGACATGATCGAGAAGGGGCTGCAAATTGATCATGACATTATCGCTTATATTCCGAAGGCAGATTAAAGGTCTGGTAGGTTTGTCGCGCTCTGGCGATAAACCAGTGTGACGGCGACGATGAGGACGATCATCTGGGCGACAATCGCCAGTGTGGAAGGTAGAAAAACAGCGAAGAAATAGAATGCGAGCTTGCTGGCAACAGGTAGGGCAGGGTTCGCCCAGACCGCCTGACCGATGAGATCGCAAAGGCGGTAGACAAGACGAAAAGGGACAGTTGAAAAGCCGAAAAGCAGGAACAGGAAGAGATACCGGCCTTTCGATAACTGCCAGGCTTTTGACAGATCAATAGTCCCTGATTCAAACGCCAGCGGAAAAACCAGGATCAGCCGAACGACCATGATTGAAAGGGCGAAAGTCATCAAAAGACCGATCGTGGCGTTTACCGCCGTAACGCCATAAACGGCGGGGTTTGATACCAACATCATCAGGGCGGAGGCCAGAACGAGGGTAAGCACAAGCGGCAGGCACCACGCGCAAAAGGCTCGGACCCAAAGCCGGTTGCGCCGCGAATTTCCGCGTTGTGGCCAATTGTCGACCGGCTCGGGAGCAAGGGCGAACTGCTGAACGCGCGCCGCAAGGGGAATGATCGTCACAAATGCCAACGATAGATAGACCAGCGATATAACAGAAGTTTCGCCATGTTGCGGGCCGCCCGAAGCAAAGAACCGTGCCCATAGATAGATAAATTCAAGCAGGACAAATGGCCAGATCAGGCGGAGCAGATCGCCGCGCCATTGATAGAGCAGTCGGTAAGTTTCACTGATTGTGGAAAACAGGCTGGATCGGATCGAGGTTTCATGCGTCATGGTGAAGGCACGATGCAGGGATTGAGTTCTAATGAGACCTCAAATTCAGAGATTGACATTGCTTCCTTAAAATCGACACTTGTTGTTGTTTCGAGGAAGCGTAACGAAATTCAGCTCAATGTCCAATTCTACCGGAAGTTCCAGAAATTCAGTATCCGGCAACTTGCCCCTTGGGGCGATTTTGGCAGGCGGAGCCTCGCGGCGGATGGGCGAGGCCAAGGCCCTGATCAGACTCGGCGGCAAACCGCTTCTTGACCGGGTTGTTGAGAGTATTGCGCCGCAGGTTTCATCTGTGGTCATTGTCGGTGGTCCCCCCGAGTGGGCCGAGCAGCGGGGGCTGGACCACAGAGCTGATGCCATAGCCGGCGGAAGGGGGCCGCTTGCCGGACTTCTGGCGGCAATGGACTACGCTGCGCAAATCAAGTCTAACTCCGACTTTGTGTTTGTGACGGCGACAGATATGCCGTTTCTCCCGCCAGACCTTGTATCTCGCCTTCTTGAAGACAGTGATAAGGGTCTTCCCGTAATTCCCCGGTCCGGCAATCGGCTCCAGCCGCTTGCCGCCTTATGGCCGCGGGATATGCACAGTAAAATAGCATCAGGACTGAGGGGAAAATCCGTTGAGAGCATGAAGGATCTCTATCAGGACACCGGGTTCCAGGAAGTCAGCTTTGAAACTGTCCCGCTGGATCCGTTTTTCAACGTCAATACGCCAGAAGATCTGGGCGTCGCCGAGCGCTGGCTGGGGATATAGCAGAGACATATTTCTGATCCAATTGAAGGTGATATTGTACTGTAATCCTTGAGGCGGGTGGCGTGATTCGTGCTTCGTAAAAGTGTGTGCTAGAAGAACCATCCCTCGTCCTGGCGATTGCGGGCCATATTGGCACAAGTGGTTGGTAGGTGAGATTAACGTGGCACAACTGGATAACCGGGAAAAATAAGAAATGAAAACGAACCTGCTGTTTCAGCCCTTTGATCTGGGAAATCTCCATCTCGAAAACCGCATTGTTATGGCGCCGATGACCCGCAACTTTTCGCCGGATAGTACACCGACCGACGAAGTGGCAAGCTATTATCGCCGCCGCGCGGAAGGCGGCACTGGCCTGATTATTACCGAAGGCACGGCGGTTAATCATCCCGTTGCCGTCAACAGCGATGCCATTCCTGTCTTCCACGGTGAAAAACCTCTGGCAGGCTGGAAAAAGGTTGTCGATGAAGTTCATAGCGTCGGCGGCAAAATCATGCCGCAGCTTTGGCATCAGGGAATGCAGCGCAGGCCCGGTACTGGCCCCAATGCCCAGACACCAAGCATTGGCCCATCGGGCCTTCTTGCTCCGGGAAAGAAAGTTTCAGAGCCGATGAGCGAAGCAGAGGTCGCGGACGTCATCACAGCCTTCGTTGATGCTGCAGCAGCAGCGCAGGAAACAGGTTTTGACGGCATTGAGCTGCATGGCGCCCATGGTTACTTGCTCGACCAGTTCTTCTGGAGTGGAACCAATGAGCGCTCGGATCGCTTTGGTGGTGACATTTCGGGTCGCACGGAATTTGTCACAGAAATAGTAAAAGAAACCCGCAAGCGTGTCGGCAGTGACTATCCGATTATCCTGCGCTATTCGCAGTGGAAGCAGCGCGATTATGAAGCCAGGCTCGCCAACACACCGGAAGACCTGTTGACATTTCTTGGACCGCTCTCTGATGCGGGCGTTGATGTCTTCCATTGTTCAACGCGCCGATATTGGGAGCCGGAATTTGAGGGTTCGTCCCTCAATCTCGCTGGCTGGACGAAAAAGCTTGTCGGCAAGCCGACGATTACAGTGGGCAGTGTCGGTCTGGCAGATGACTTTTTTGGCAGTATGGCGGGGCAATCCTCAGAGACAACCGGCGAGCAGGGTCTTGCAAATCTGTTGGAGCGTCTTGAGCGCGAAGAGTTTGATCTTGTCGCTGTCGGACGGGCACTGCTTGTCGATCCGGATTGGTCGAACAAGATTCGGGCGGAGCGGTTCGATGAACTGTCGCCCTTTACCAAAGAGGCCCTGGCAAGCCTCACATAACCCCGGCAAGGCGTGACTTGAGTAAGGAAAGTATGAATGGGTAGATGGAACCAGGGTAACAAACCAACACGGGCAGAGCGCAAGGCCGAGAAGACGGCTGCAAAGGAAGCAGCGAAAGAAGCAAAGTTTGAAGAACGTGAGCTGGCGAAAGAAGAAAAGCGCGCCGCCAAAGCCGCTCGCTCGCGCTGGGGCCGCAAACGCAGAGGTGCTGAAGCCGAAGCGGATGAATTCGGGCCAGGTCCAGTTGGATTTGATCACAGCGATCGGGCTGCAGAGTTCGGCGCCTATGACCCCGCAGGATCTCCGGAAGACAATTCCGAAGAGTTACTTCTTGAAGAGAATATGCGCGAAGTTCCGGCAAGCCCGCAACGCCTTACTGATCGCCCGCCTCTCGGCAATCCGCCTCAACAAATGACCCGCGAGCCGGGCGATATTCTATCTGGCATGCGTGCTGTGCCAGAGCCGGAACCGGAGCCTCAGCGCCGGCGATCACTTGGAATGCGCATTATGAGGAAGGGTGCCAAAACGGAAGTCAGCCCAGTATCCCGACCGGATCCCCGTTCTATTGCCCTCGATCCACGCTCAAGTGAGCAGGGAACTCAAATTCGATCCTTACATGGGGGCGATGTCTCAACTGGGCCGGATAGCACGCGGGCCCCTGAAGACAGCTTTGCCAATCTGCGCCGTGTTGTGGACAGCCCTGGCGCCGGGGCTTCGCAGTCCGCGCCAGCCAGGAACGAACTTGACAATGTGTTCGTTCTTGACGATCCCCTTGTAGAATCAGGCGCTGCCAGCGGCCAGACCATCCCGGAGGGCGAGCGTCATGTTGAACCATTGCGTCTCGAACCCGAAAATCGATTAACGCCGCCTGCATCCGGCCTGTCTGAAAACTGGCTCGGCCTCTGGGTGTCCGAGGACGGTGCAGCAATCTTTATTGAAGAAGATGGAGACGGCTGGTTTGCGGTGACGGTATTGCCGGATCCAACAACGACATGTTATGCGGGGCCTGACTATCCGGAAATTCAGTCCTATCGAATGCCGGCCTCTTATGCGCGAGAAGAACTTGGTGAATTTGATGGTGAGCGCTTGTCCGTTATTACCGTTCCGGGGCTTCCCGATACTCATCGGTCACCCATGATGTATATCTATTTTCTGACTTCGATCCCTGCGGCTCAGGGTGGAGGCAGCCGCTTCGCAACACTTGACGATCCAACCAGGCGGGTCTTCATAGCTGCAGACTTTGAACCCGGGACTGTTAATCCGTGGTCAGATAACGATGATATTGAGTGGATCGATCCTTCAGTCAACTACTACAAAGCGCCCGGAAAGCTCGATGCCTATATGATGCGCCGGATGGCGAAGGATGATCCGCTGAACTAGCAGTCTCTCATGGCAGCGTCGATCAGATCTATGCTCCCCTAAAGCAGCAGATTCCAAAATTGATCGAAAAGGGCGTGTCCAGGTGGCATGCCTTTTTCCTTTCTGAGTCCGGCTGGAGCCAAGCCTTGAGGCGCTCTCCCCGACTATTTGCGCCGTGGTAGGACAGTCGAGAAATTCACCGGAGGCGGCCCATGACAGAAATTGACGAAACGACTAAACCGGAAAGCGGAGCTGAGCGAAAGACTGCCGGAAAATCGACCACCAAATCAGCTTCTGGCAGGAAGACCCTCCCGAAGAAAGTTGCAAAGAAGACTGTAAAGAGGTCGGTAAAGAAAAAGGCAACGGTAAAGTCAGGCCCACCTCCAGGGACATTGATGACCGAAGCCCTCGGCGAGACGTTTCTCGTGGATCTGATTACAGACTGGCATGACCATGGCGGCGGGGTCATCGAAAACTGCCGGACCACCAAGCCGGACGCCTATCTCAAACTGGTTGCGACCTACGCTCCGAAAGAATTTCGAAAAACCCTCGAACCCTTTGAAGGAATGAGCGATCATGACCTCAAAACCCGTTTCCACGAAGCGCTTGAAGAAATCAGATCGCTTGGCCTTGACCTCGGCGCTCGAGCTGGCCCATGAGCGCTTGCGCCGTGCGCGGGAAAACAGGCTGTCGCTCTACAAACCCTACAAGAAGCAGACCCTGTTTCATGAAGCCGGACTAAAGCATGGCGAACGGGTCTTCATGGCTGGCAATCAGGTGGGCAAGACCACGGCGGGCGCTGCGGAGTGGGCCATTCATCTCACCGGGCACTATCCGAAGGGATGGCAAGGGCGCAGGTTTCAGAGACCGGTGCGGTTCTGGGCGGCCGGTGTCACAAGTCAAAGCACAAGGGACAATCCCCAGAGAACTCTCATTGGCCCGCCGTCGGACGAGATGGCCTGGGGGACGGGCACTGTGCCAAAGCTCTGTCTTCTCGACTGGTCCCGCGCGCGCGGCATTGCAAATGCTATTGATACCGTGAAAATTCGCCACGCTTCGGGCGGCATATCAACGCTCTCCTTCAAGTCCTATGAGATGGGACGCGCAAAATGGCAGGGCGAGACCCTCGACGGCGTCTGGTTCGACGAGGAGCCGCCGCTTGATATCTATACCGAGGGATTGACCCGCACTCAGGCGCGCGGGCTCTTTTCCATTTTGACTTTCACGCCGCTGCGAGGGGCAAGCGATGTGGTGCGGCTCTTTCTCAATGAGGCCGATGGGCAATTCAGCACCATCTGAATATTACACAGGCGAAATCTATCCGTTTCCGGATCACTGTGTCCTCACAGCACTTTGCACCCTTACACTGCCGGTTTCCTCACGATAAGGAAGATTGCCATGTCGCGCCATATCACGCAGATGTCCATTGACGATGCCGAACATTATACCGATGAAGATCGGGCAGAGATCATAGCATCCTATCTCCCCCATGAACGCGAAGCCCGCGCCAGAGGCATTCCCCAACTCGGATCGGGCCGCGTTTTCCCGGTGTCGGAAGAGTGTCTGAGGGAGCAGGCCTTTGAGATGCCGGGCCACTGGACGGTCATCGGCGGGATGGATTTCGGCTGGGATCACCCCTATGCAGCGGTCAAGCTCATCTGGGACCGTGACAGCGATATTGTCCACATTACCCAGACCTACCGGGTCAGGAACGAGACCCCGGTCATTCATGCCGCTCATCTGCGCCCATGGGGCGAGACCCTCAACTGGGCCTGGCCGCACGACGGCCTTCAGCACGACAAGGGTTCCGGGGATCAACTGGCCGAGCAATATCGCAAGCAAGGGCTCAAACTTCTGCCT
This sequence comes from Alphaproteobacteria bacterium, assembly GCA_030614785.1. Taxonomy (GTDB): domain Bacteria; phylum Pseudomonadota; class Alphaproteobacteria; order M2410; family M2410; genus JAUWTJ01. The sequence goes on from JAUWTJ010000005.1 coordinate 82,187, forward strand.
GAAAAGGCAACTCATGCTGCAGGCGGTTTTGGTCTTGAGGCGGGCATCATGGATATGCTGGAGCGCATGCAGTCCGGTCGGTTCAAGGTTGCCGCTCACCTTGAGGACTGGTGGCAGGAATTTCGTCTGTATCATCGCAAGGATGGCCGGATTGTGAAGGAGCGCGATGATTTGATGAGTGCAACACGTATTGCATTGATGATGCTTCGGTTCTCCGAGCCAAAGCGCAGCCGGGATTGGCAACAGCCAAAGCCGAACTGGGTCGTCTGAAGAGTGTCACGCAAAAAGGTCAGGGCGATTTATCCCCCGGCGTGCCTGCCACCCTATTCTTCAGGTCGATGATGACACGAGGCCGCAAGGCGAGGTGCGGCGACGGAAAGGATATTCCATGAATACCGATGATCTTCAGGTTTTGATTCAGCGTGAAATAGAAATGGCGCTGGGCGGCGAAGGCTCGACCCTGTCAGCTGAGCGGGTTGAAAACACGCGCTATTATCTTGGTGAGAAATTTGGCAATGAACAGGAAGGGCGCAGCCAGGTCGTTTCAACCGATGTTGCTGATACCATCGAATGGATCTTGCCGCATCTGGTGCGCATCTTTGCATCGGGCGAAAATACGGTTTCGTTTGAGCCCACCGGCCGCGAGGACATCGAAGTGGCAGAGCAGGCGACCCATTTCGTCAATCACATCTGGAACCATGATAATGACGGGTTTCTCAACTTCTACACCTGGTTCAAGGATGCGCTCCTGTCGAAGAACGGGTTCGTCAAGATCTGGTGGGATGATCATTTCGATCTTGTGCGCGAGACTTATGAGGGCCTGACGAAGGAGGAGCGGCTGTACATTCTTGCCGATCCGGAAGTTGAAATTCTTGAGGAGACGGAACGCCTCGTCGAGGACGGGGCTCCCGTTTATGACATTGCCGTGGGGCGACAGAAATCGGAAGGACGCGTGCGGATCGAGCCGGTTCCGCCGGAAGAGTTTCTCATTTCTGCGGAGGCGAAAAATCTCGAGGACGCGCGCTTCGTTGGTCATCGTCAAAGGCGCACGCTTTCCTCACTCATTCGGGAAGGTTATCCCGAAGACCAGGTCCAGGATCTGGTTTCTGACAACGACCACCTGAGCGAAGAGGCCCGTGCCCGCGACACGGTTGATGCTGCGACATCTCTGGCAGGCAGCCTTGTTTCGAATGCCGCCATGCGCGAAGTCCAGGTCACCGAGTGTTACATACATGTCGATCTTGACGGAGATGGCATTGCCGAGCGTCGCCAGATTACTGTTGCAGGCCCGCAGGCGCGGGTACTCAAGAACGAGATTTGGGAAGGACCGGTTCCCTTCGCTTCTCTTACACCCGTCATCATGCCGCATCGTTTCTATGGCCTTGCCATGGCGGACCTTGTCAAAGATATCCAGCTTATCAAGTCGACCATTCTCAGGCAGTACCTCGACGGGCTCTATCTGGCTAATAATCCTCGTCAGGAAGCGGTCGAGGCAAATATCGTAGAGCCATCCGAGCTCCTCACATCTCGCCCCGGCGGTATTATCCGCGTCAAGGAGCCCGGCTCCATCAGGCCTTTGATGACAGGTTTTATCGGTGGCCAGGCAATGGAGGGGCTGGCCTACGCAGATGGAATGCGCGAAAACCGGTCCGGGGTCAGTCCGCGCACGCAGGGTCTGTCAGACAATCCGCTGCATAGTACGGCATCCGGCCAGCGCATGTTGCTCAACGCCTCCCAGAGCAAAATTGAACTTATTGCCAGGATCTTTGCCGAGACCGGCGTCAAGCGCGCCTTCAAGATTATCCTGTCGCTGGTATCCAGATATCAGAACCGCGAGCGGATCGTTCGGCTACGCAACACATGGGTGGCGATGGATCCGCGCGAGTGGGATAGCGAAATGGATCTGCGCATCTCGGTCGGGCTTGGGATCGGTGATCGCGAGAGCCAGACACTCAGCGCATTCAAACTTCTCGAGCTGCAAAAAATGGCTTTTGAACAGGGCTTTGCGACCCCGGCCAATATGATGGAAACCGCCGAGATTATTGTCGGCGCCATGGGCTTCAAGGGCGTTGAGCGCTTCTTCACACTGCCAGCCGCGCCGCA